>JAYREN010000001.1:0-55256 GCA_041908845.1 Holophaga sp.
ACCCACGGCCCCGAGGGTGGCATCACCGATGGGGAATTCGCTGCGCTGAACCGGGCTGGATGGGCGCCCGTCTCCCTGGGCGCCAGCATCCTGAGGGCCGTCACCTGCCCAGCCGCGATCCTCGGGGCCGTGCAGTTCCAGCTGGGCCGATGAAGCAACGCTTTGGAACGGCGGCCAAATCCCGCAAACTGTTTATCTATGGCGCCTGACCGCTACGACCTTCCGATCTCCTTCGTCGACACCCCCGAGGCCCTCGGAGAGGCCCTGCCCCACTGGTTTTCCGCCCATCTCCTGGCTGTGGACATCGAGTGCAGCCTCACCGGCGTGCATCACTGCGCCATGGCCCTGGTGCAGATCGCCACCCACGACCAGGCCTGGCTCGTGGATCCCATCGCCTTGGGTGACCTCATGAAACCCGCCATGCGCGCCCTTGCGGAGGTCCCCTGGATCGTCCACGACTTCTCCGGGGATGGCGTGGTGTTCAAGCGTCTCTACGATGTGATCCCCTGTTCGGTGATGGACACCATGATGCTGGCCCGGGCCCTGGGCTACCCCCAGCCTGGTCTCAAGACCCTTGCTCGGCTCAAGCTCGGCGTGGAGATTCCCAAGGAGGAGCAAGACAGCAATTGGATGCTGCGACCCCTGAGGGCCACCCAGATCAGCTATGCGGCGCGGGACGCGGCGCTGCTGCTGCCGCTCCTGCGCCGTCTCGCCGATGAGGCCGAAACCAGGCGCACGGACCCGGAAATCGGCCCCCGCCTCGCCCACCTGCCCATGGAATTGCGTCATGTGGTGCAGCGCATCCGGCAATACCGGGTACCCACCACTCACCCCGTAGTGGAAAAGGTCCGCGCCATGGGCCTGGGTCAGCTTGCGGAAGACCGTGCGCGCCGCCTTTCCGAGCTCCGCCTCACCTGGGGCAACCAGGGCGATGTCGCCGCCGTGATGGAACTGGGCAATCGCTGGATCCTGGCCCGGGTCCAGCACCCACCGCGCTCCAAGGAGGCCCTGGAGCGCTGCATCCCCAACCCCCGCTTCCGCGCCAAGCGCCTGGAGGCGCTCTGGGAAGTGCTGGGATCCTGAACCAATATTCAAGTACCCGCCCCCCTGTGGTCGATTCCATTCCTACGACTCCGGAGCCCACCATGTCCCAGGACGAAGTGATCATCCGTTTCCCCCAAGGACTTGTTGGATTCCCTGATGCCAAGGAATTCAGGCTTTTCGAGCCCAGCGACGGCTACCCTTACAAATTCATGCAGTCCGTGACCTTCCCGGAGATTTCCTTCACCTGCATGGATGCTGCCGCCGTGAAGGCGGACTACGAAGTTCCCCTCGGCGATGCGGACTCCCAAACTCTGGCCCTGGTGGAGCCCCTGGAGGCCATGGTGCTGCTCATGGCGGTGGTCCCCGAGGACCCCACCCAGATGACTGCCAATCTCGCCGCGCCGCTGGTGATCAATACCCGCACCAAGGTGGGCGTGCACGTGGTCCTGGACAGCACCCAGTTCCCCCTCAAGTACCCGGTATTCCCCTCGAAGTACGAGCTCCGCATCGCCTTCCCCGCGGGGCTGATCGGCTTCGCCCAGCACCATTCCTTTCGGCTCTTCGAACCCGTGGGGGGCTATCCCCTCAAGTTCCTCCAGTCCGTGGATGATCCAGATGTTTCGTTCTCCTGCATCGACGTGGCCGCCATCCAACCGGACTACGAGGTGGCGCTGGGGGAGGAGGACGCGGCGGCGCTCGCCCTGGAAGTACCCTCGGACGCCCTGGTCCTGGCCATGCTGGTCATCCCCGCGGACCCTCGGAAGATGACCGCCAATCTAGCGGGGCCCATCGTGATCAATGCCAGCACCCGAGTTGGTCGGCAGATCGCACTGAACACTCAGAAATTCCCCCTCAAGTTCCCTATTTTCCCCGAGAGCTGAGGGATGTAGCCGATGCTCGTCATCACCCGGAAGTCAGACGAATCAATCATCATCAATGGCAATATCGAAGTAATCGTTGTGGGCATCACCAAGGATGGGGTGCGCCTGGGCATCAATGCCCCCCGGGAAGTGCAAGTCCATCGGCGCGAAGTTTTCGAGGCCATTGCCGAAACCAACCGTGCTTCCACCAATCCGGTGCCCAGTGCCCCGCTCCAGGACGCTGCCGCCCTGCTCCGGGCCAGTGCCCCTAAAGTCCGACTAACCAAGGGCCGATAAGCACCGGATGGAGCAGCCATGGACCTGAGCAGCATCTCCCCCGCCACCGTGATGGCACAGAAGTCCCAGAACCTGCAGGGCGAGATCGCCACCAACGTCCTCCGCAAGGTCCTGGACACAGAGGCGGCCCAGGCGGCCATGCTCATCCAGATGGCTCAGAAATCAGGGGTCGGCGTCAATATCGATACCCGCGCCTGAATCGGCGTCGGTGCCATGGAGGCGCCATGAAGATCACGGAACGGACTGCCCCTCCCCCCAAGCCTCCAGAACGGGATCGGCCCCAGCCGCCGCCCCCGCCCGTAGAGCGGCCCCAGGCCCCCGAACGCCCGAGATCCGGGGATGTAGGTCGGAACATCGATACCCAGGCCTGAGGTGAGGCTCATTCATTACCTTTGATCCCTGTTCATCTCCGGTGAAGAGAACTTTAAACCAGTGATGAACGGTCATCGCGGCCCTTCAGGGACCAGCTAGGCCATTCGTTTCAGATAGGGCTTTAAGTACTGGCCCGTGATACTGCCTTTTTGCTTCGCCACCTCCTCGGGGGTGCCTTCGGCGATAACTAGGCCGCCCGCGGCCCCACCTTCCGGACCCAGATCCAGGATCCAGTCCGCAGTCTTGATCACGTCCAGGTTGTGCTCGATGACGACGAGGGTATTGCCGGTTTCGACGAGACGGTTCATGACCTCCAGCAGCTTCTGGATGTCCTTGAGGTGTAGGCCCGTGGTGGGCTCGTCCAGGATGTAGAGGGTGCGCCCGGTGGCCCGCTTGGAGAGCTCCTTGGCAAGTTTCACCCGCTGGGCTTCGCCGCCAGACAACGTCGTCGCGCTCTGGCCCAGGCGAATGTAGCCCAACCCCACATCCATGAGGGTTTGCAGCTTGTTGGCCAGCACGGGGATGGGCGCAAACAATTCCAACGCCTCCTCCACGGTCATCGCCAGCACATCGGAGATGCTCTTGCCCTTGTAGTGCACCTCCATGGTCTCGCGGTTGTAGCGCTTGCCCTTGCACTGCTCGCAGGTGACATACACATCCGGAAGGAAGTGCATCTCGATGCGAATCACGCCATCGCCCTCACACTTGTCGCAGCGCCCGCCCTTCACATTGAAGCTGAAGCGGCCCGCTGCATAGCCGCGCGCCTTGCTCTCCGGTAGCTGGGCGAAGAGCTCCCGCAGCGGCGTAAACAGGCCCGTGTAGGTGGCAGGGTTGCTGCGGGGCGTGCGACCTATGGGCGCCTGGTCAATGTCGATGACCTTGTCGATCTGGTCGAGGCCTTCGATCTTCTTGTGCTTGCCCACCACGTGGACGCCCTGGTGGAGCTGGTTGGCGAGGGCCTTGTAGAGGATCTCGTTCACCAGGGTGCTCTTGCCGCTGCCCGAGACCCCCGTCACGCAGGTGAGGATGCCGATGGGGAATTTCACATCGATTCCCTGGAGGTTGTTCTCCCGGGCTCCCAGCACCTTGATGTGGCCGCGCTGAGCCTTGCGCCGTTTGCGGGGAACGGCGATCTCCTCCTTTCCGCACATGAAGTGACCGGTGACGGAATCCGGATGCTGGGCGATCTCGGCAGGGGTGCCCTGGGCCACCAACCACCCGCCGTGTTCTCCAGCTCCGGGGCCCAGGTCCACCACATGATCGGCCTCCAGGATGGTCTCCAGATCATGTTCCACCACCAGCACCGTGTTGCCGAGGTCGCGCATGTCCTTGAGGGTCCTCAGCAGCTTGTGGTTGTCCCGCTGATGCAATCCGATGCTGGGCTCATCCAACACATACAGCACGCCCTGGAGCTTGGAGCCAATCTGGGTAGCCAGGCGGATGCGCTGGCCTTCGCCCCCGGATAGTGTCGCGGCGCTGCGGTCGAGCGTGAGATAGCCCAGGCCCACGTCGTCCAGGAAGCCCAGGCGCTCGTTGATCTCCTTCAGGATCTTCTCCGCGATGACAGCGTCTTTCCCCTCCAGGCTCAGGGCCCCGAACCAGGCCTTGGAATCCCGCACACTCTGCTGCACGACCTCGGACACATTCTTGCCGCCCACGAAGACGCTCAGGACTTCAGGTTTGAGGCGCTGGCCCCCGCAGGTCTCGCAGGGGATCACGCGCATGGATTCCTCCATCTCGGCCCGGATCTCCTCGCTGCTGGTCTCCCTGTAGCGGCGCTCCAGGTTGCCGATGACGCCTTCAAAGGTGTGGAGGAATTCGTATTTGCTCCGGCCCTTCTCGTACTTGAAGCGCATGGCCCTCGAGCTGCCGTGCAGGAGGATTTCGCGAATCTCCGCGGGCAGCTTCTTCCAGGGCACGTCCAGACTGAAGTTCAGCTTGCTGGAGAGCTGATCCATCATCTGGGCCCGCCAGCCGTCCTCGCTCACACTCTTCCAGCCGCTGGCCTGGAGGGCGCCCTGATTGATGCTCAGCTCCGGGTTGGGAACGATGAGTTCTTCCGCGAACTGGCGCTTGAAGCCCAGGCCATCGCAGGCGGGGCAGGCGCCGTAGGGCGTGTTGAACGAAAAACTCCGGGGTTCCAGCTCAGGCAGACCGAGGCCGAAGCGGCCGCATTTCACGTTGTTGCAGGCCAGCTTGCTAGAGAAGAGCCGCTCCTTTCCGTCCAGATCGCAGAGGGCGCTGCCTTCCGCCAGGCCGCAGGCGATTTCCAGGCTGTCCGCCAGACGGGTGCGGATGGCCTCGCTGACCTTTAGGCGATCGATGACCACCTCGATGGTGTGCTTCTTCTGCTTGTCCAGATCCGGCAGGCCCTCGGTGAGATCCAACAGAGCGCCGTTCACCCGGGCGCGAATGTAGCCGCGCTTCATCAGATCCTGGAGCATCTTCTTGTACTCGCCCTTCCGCCCGCGCACCACGGGCGCGAGGATCTGGACCTTGGTGCCCTCCGGCGACTGAAGGATCTGATCGGCCATCTCCTGGATTGTCTGGCTGGCGATGGGCTGCCCGCACTCCATGCACACGGGCTTGCCCGTGCGGGCGAAGAGCAGGCGCAGGTAGTCGTAGATCTCCGTGACCGTGGCCACCGTGGAGCGGGGATTGCGGCTGGTGGTCTTCTGCTCGATGGAAATGGCCGGACTGAGGCCCTCGATGGAATCCACGTCAGGCTTTTCCATCTGGTCCAGGAACTGCCGCGCGTAGGCGCTCAGACTCTCCACGTAGCGCCGCTGGCCTTCTGCATAGAGGGTGTCGAAGGCCAGGCTGGACTTTCCGCTGCCGGAGAGCCCCGTGACCACGATGAGCCGGTTGCGCGGCAGCACGAGATCGATGTTCTTGAGGTTGTGCTCCCGGGCGCCGCGAATCGTGATGTTTTCCATGTCAAGGCCTCTACACCCACTTTACGCTAAATTTTCGTCATCGTCGCGGGATCTGCCGCGCTTGTTCTTCGATGCGCCCTAGAATGAATGCATGCATCCTGCGGAATTCTCCATCCTGCTGCACCGCGCCCTGGAGGGGCGCCTCGGCAGCCTGCTCGAACGCACGGCCCGGGAGGACTGGCGGCAGGATCCCGAGGCCCTCCACGAGGTGCGTGTCGCTTCCCGCCGAGTGCGGGCGGTCCTGGAACTCGTGGATCCCAACATCTACCCGAAATACAACCGCCACCTGCGCCGATTGAAGGCCCTAACGAGCGCGCTGGGCGCCAGCCGCGAGCATGATGTCCATCTGGCCCTGCTGACGTCCCAGCCCACCTCATCCATGGAGTCCTCTGCCCTTGCGGCCCTAGAACATGCCCAGGAACTGCTGGATCTCTCCCGGCGGCGGGCCCAGAAACGCATGGTCCACGAACTCTCCAGGCTCAGCGTGGCCGACTGCGAGGGGCTGCTGCGGGTGCCTAGCCTGCCGGACCCCTTCGCTCCAGGCGATGCCCCGGCCTCAGCCAGGGCCTGCCTCGAACCCAAGCTTAGGGCCGCGCTCGAGCCCCTCTCGCGCCTCGCAATCCAGGAGGATGCAATGGGGATGCACGCCGTTCGGATCCAGATAAAGAAGACCCGGTACACCCTGGAGATCCTTGCGCCGGTCATCCAAGGCCAGGTGGAGCCCGCACTGGATCGCCTCCGAGAACTACAGACGATTCTCGGTGAACACCATGACCTGGCCACCCTGGAAGGCTTCCTGTGGCGTCTCCACGAAGGGCTCACGGCCAGAAATCGCATCCTGCTGGCCGCGGGTCTCCTAGAGGTCCTCGGGCGGGTGGCCGAGACGCGCCGCACTTGGTTCGACCGCTTCCGAGAACGGGCTCCCCAGCTCGACCTGGAAGGGTTCCTGACCACGCTCTGGCCTTCGGCCCCCTCCCGAGAGTGCGCCCCGTGAGGCTCCGCTTCCGTCGCCTCCTGCCCCTGGCCTGGTTCAAGAGCCTGCACGCCAAGCTCTTCATTGTGACGGCCCTGGTGACCAGCGGCATCACCGTGGCCGTGGCTCTGCAGATCATCCGAAATTCCCGCAAAGAGCTGGAGATCAGCACGAAGCAGATCGCCCTCGAAACATCCCAGGCGGTCGAGGCCGATATCCTGACCCGCGACCCTGACTTCAGCGATCCCCGGGGAATCGAAGGCGTTCTGGAGAGCTTTGCTGGGGAGGGCCGCTCGATCTTTCAGATCGATGTCTTCAAGGCCGAAGGCAAGGGACAGGTCAACTTCGTCATCTCTTCAGGGGACGAAGCGAGCATTGAATGGAAGCCCGGCATCTCCACCTATATGACGGTCGGAACCCCCACGGCCGAGATCGTACCACTCGTCGACACGGATACCGGCCAGACCAGTCGGGGCTGGCGTGTGTTCTACCCCATCAACAATCCCAAGCCCGGCCGTCCTCCCCTTGGGCTGATTCGCACCTACTGCGACCTTGAGCGTTGGGAGGTCGTCTGGGAAAGGAATCTCCAGCGCACCCTGAGGCTGCTGCCACCCGTGCTCCTGGGAGAATTCATCCTGTTGTGGGTGATCCTGGGGGCCCTGCTCAGCGATCCACTGAAAGGCATCATGGAGGCCATGCGCAAGCTGGAGCGCGGCGATCCTTCGGCCCGCGCCGATGTCCCCCGCAAGGATGAATTGGGCCAGATCGCCCTGCGTTTCAACCAGATGGCCTCCCAGCTGCAGCGAGCCTCTGCGGAGCGCGAAGCCCTGGTCGAGGAGATCCGTGGGCTCAACGCCAACCTTCAGGACCGGGTAGACCTCGCCCTGACGGAACTGCAGGCCAAGAATCAGGAACTGGAGCACCTCCTCGAACGCAATGCCCTTTTGCGGGAAGAACTAGGCCAGCAGGAGCGCCTGGCAGTGGCCGGCCAGCTCACGGCCGCCTTCGCCCATGAAGTGGGGACGCCCCTCAACCTGGTCAACAGTCATCTGCAACTCTTGCATGGCCAGACAGATCTGGGCGACCGCACCCGGGAACGTCTAGGCGTGATCCAGGCCCAGATCGAGCGGGTTGGTGAGATCGTGCGGAAACTTCTGGGGCACACCCGTCGTCCCAAGCTCAACCAGGAGCACCTCCCCTTTGATCAGCTCATGGCCGACTTGCAGCGCCTCTGGGGGCCCTCACTCGCGACCCAGCGGATCGCCTTTGCCATTTCGGCCCCCTCTCCCTGCGTGCTGCGGGTGGACCGCAAGCAGATGGAGCAGATCTTCATCAACCTGGTAAACAACGCGGTCTACGCCATGCCCGAAGGGGGCGCCATTCATCTCGCAGTGGAACCCGACCCTAATGCCACGGCCGCTGCACCGGCTTGGCAGTTCACACTGAGGGACGAGGGTACGGGGATTCCCGCCGAGCACCTCGCCAAAGTATTCAAGCCCATGTTCACCACGAAACCCGAAGGCAAGGGCACGGGCCTGGGCCTGGCCATCGTCCGGGAAATCGTGCGGTCCCACGGGGGTGAAGTGCGCATCGAAAGCGAGGAAGGCAAGGGCACAACCGTGATCTTCACCCTGCCCGGCGCGCCACAAACTTAGGGCGTCCTGCCGTTGCCAGAGACCACATTGGCCCCGAGGACACCCTGGGCACCGGAGCCTTGGTAGATGCCGTACCGCGTGTTGCCCGTGACTGTGTTGCCGGTGATGGTGTAGTTGGTGATCGTGGGATCCAGGTAGATGCCGTCGCCCTGGGTGCCGGTGATGGTGTTGCCGGTGACCGTGGTGCTGTCGGCTTCGTCCCGCAGCCTCAGGCCCCAGTTCTTGTTGTCCCGCATCACGTTGTTGGTGACGCGATGGCCCGCGGTGTTGGAGATCTCGCAGCCGCCGCCGCCCGGCATGCCGTTGGCCGCGTTGAAGCCATTGCCCACCATTACGTTGCCGTCGATCAGGACGTTCTTGACGAAGGCGATGCCGCGATCCTTCAAGGCCAGGCCGTTCTGGATGCCGCCACCGGAGTTGTTGGTGAAGGTGCAGCCCAGGATCTGCATGTTGGCCACGGTCTCGCCCGCGTTGGGCTCGATGTCGATGCCGGCCTCGGGCAGGGTGCCCTGGGTGTTCTTGAAGGTGGAGTTCCGTACCACCACCCCATCGGCGTAGACCACAGAGAGGCCCTGGCGGCGGTTGTGGTCGGCCACAACGTTGCAGAGAGTGATGTTGGTGCTGCCGGCGGAGCCTCCGATGTAGAACCCGTCGCCCCAGCATTCCTTGGCAGTCACACCCTCGATGTAGACATCCTGCGAACTGGCCACGAAGATCCCCATGCCAGATTCGCCGCCGGTACCCGTGTGAGCACTCCGTTCACCTTCGATCGTACCGCCGATGATGTTGACGTTGCTGACCCGGGGGAGGAACAGGACAGAATAGCCCCCCGAGGCATTCGGGATGGCCTTCAGCACCGCAGCGGAGCTCATACGGAAGGTCATGTTGCTGCGCAGTTGGAGGCCCTTGCCGCTGTTGAGGATGGCGTTGATCATGTAGGTGCCGTCGGGGACCAGGAGGGTACCGCCGGTGCCGGCCACGACTTCGATAGCGGCCTGGATCGCGGCAGTGTCATCGGCGATGCCATCGCCCTTGGCGCCGTAGGTCTTGACGCTCACCACCAGGGGTGAGGTGGGGGCCGGAGCGCAGCCGCCCTGGACCGCCTGCACCGTCACGACGGCGGAAGCCTGCTTGGTGGTGTCGGCGGCGCTTGTGGCCGTCAGGGTATGGCTGCCCGCAGTCGCCGGAGCCGTGTAGGTGACAGTGTTCCCCGTCCCCGTTATGGTGCCCACCGTGGTATTACCATCGGCCACACCATCCACCTTCCAGGTGACATCGGTGTTTGGCGAACCCGAAACCGTAGCGGTGAAAGGCTGCGCGCTGCCCACCGCGAGGTTGGCGGAGGTGGAGCTGAGTGTCACTGATACTACGGCCGGAGGGGGCGGTGGGGCCGTCACAGTGATCGAGGCCGTGGCGGTCTTGCTGGTGTCGGCGGCGCTGGTGGCCGTCAGGGTGTGGCTGCCAGCACTTGCCGGGGCCGTATAGGTGATGGTGCTTCCCGTCCCCGTGATCGTTCCCACGGTGCTGTTGCCATTGGCCACACCATCCACCTTCCAGGTGACCGCAATGTTGGACGAACCCGAGACCGTGGCGGTAAAGGGCTGCGTGCTGCCTGCCGCGAGGGTTGCAGAGGTGGAGCTTAGCGCCACCGAAACCACGGCGGGCGGCGGCGGCGGTGGTGGCGGAGGGGCCGTCACGGTGATCGAAGCCGTGGCGCTCTTGCTGGTGTCCGCCACACTGGTGGCTCGCAGGGTATAGATGCCCACGACTGCCGGGGCCTTATAGCTGACGCTGCTCCCACTGCCCGCAATGGTTCCCACGGCCGTGTTGCCATTCGTGACGCCATCCACGGACCAGACCACGGACGTATTGGTTGTACCCGATACGGAGGCATTGAAGGTCAACGATGCCCCGGTCACCAGGCTGCCCGTACCCGGAGTCAGGCTGACGTTCACCTTGGAGCCCTTGACCCGGACCATGGCGGATCCCCGGCGCGCTGGATAGGCCGAACTCGTGGCGGTCACGACATAATCGCCCGCGTTATCCGGCGCGGTGTAGGTCACCGTGGCGCCACTCCCGGAGAGAATTCCTACCGTCTGATTCCCGCCGACGATGTCATTCACCGCCCAGATCACCCCGGTGTTGGTGGAACCTGAAACGACGGCCGTGAACGTCTCGGTCTGGCCCGGATCTACATCTGCGGGGCCCGGACTGACCACGACATTGACCGCAGTGGCGGGATCTCCAACAACTGGAGGCACGGGCTTGTCTCCAGCACCTCCGCAACCAAACTGAGCGATCGATCCTGCAATCACCATTCCCTGAACCAAGACAACACGAGTTCCGATTCGCATAACCACCTCCGTCCGCCGTAGGTGCAACGGAGATGCCGCGAGAACCACGATGGGCCAATCGCTGTAACGGCCTTTAATTCAATACATAAAAACAGCCCCCGGGTCGGTCCGGAAGGCTGAGTCTGAATTCTGGATCCAGATTCTAGAATCTGGACGGCTCGGGACCGTAAGCCTTCAGCTTTTGGTAGAGGGTGCTTCGGGGGATATCCAGGCGGCGGGCGGCCCGATCCACGTGGCCCCCCTCCTCGTTGAGAATCTGGACGATGTGGTGGCGCTCCAGCTCCTTGAGGGTCATATGCGAAAAGCGATCCTCGACCCGGCTCTGGGGGCTGGCGGCGAAATCCAGATCCAACTCATCGATTTCAGAGGTCTTGACACCCATCAGGGCACGCTCCAGGACATTCCTCAATTCCCGGATATTGCCGGGCCATCCATGCTTCTGCAGCTTTTCCAGGGCCCCCCGGGTGAGATGGATGGGCTCTCTGCCACATTCCCGGGTGAGGCGATCCAGGAGCCGCTGGGAGAAATTCGGGATGTCCTCGGCCCGGTCCCGCAGAGGGGGGACCTGAAGCTGGATGGCGCTGATGCGATAGAAGAGGTCCGCCCTGAAAAGTTGCTCCTCCACCAGCCTTTCCAGCTTCTGGTGGGTGGCGGCGATCATGCGGAAGTCGACCTTTCGATCCTGAACGGCGCCCAGGCGGCGAAACCGTTTTTCCTCGAGTGCCTTCAGCAGTTTCGGCTGGATCTGGAGATCCATGTCTCCGATCTCATCCAGAAAGATCGTGCCCCGATGGGCCGCCTCCAACAGCCCAATCTTGGTGCCGACCGCCCCGGTGAAGGCGCCCTTCTCGTGGCCGAACAACTCCGTTTCCAGGAATTCCTTGGTGAAGCCTCCGCAGTTGAGCTCCAGCATGGGCTCCGCGGCCCTCGAGCTGTTCCGGCGCAGCCATCTCGCCAGCTCGCTCTTACCCGTTCCCGTCTCGCCCTGGATGAGGATGGGGCTCTCCGTGGCCGCTGCCAGCCGGGCCTGCTCCTCCAGCTTGAGGATCGCCGCGCTGGAACCGATGAAGGGGTCCACAGCCTGCTGGGGCTGCTCGCGGGAATCCCGCGCCAACTGCTTGCGGCGGTTGCGCTGGTTCTCGAGCACCCGATCCAGAACCACCATGAGGGCAGGCAGGTCGAGGGGCTTTACCAGGAATTGCTCGGCCCCCAGCTGGATCGCCCGCACCGCCAGTTCGATACTGGCGTGGGCCGTGAGCAGGATGATGGGCACGCCGGCATCGATCGCCTTCAACCGGGGGAGCAGATCCAGGGAGTTGCCATCCGGCAGGGAGTAGTCCAGGGTCACCGCATCGTAGACATCCGCCCGGTACTTGATTTCCGCCTCGGCGCAGCTTTCGGCCTCGTCCACGATGTGGCCGTGGAGCTCCAGGAAATCGCGGATGGCGAAGAGGGTGATCTCGTCATCATCCACCACCAGGATTTTCGCCTTCGCCATGGACCCTCCGGGTCGAACGGGAGCCGAGGTGGCTCAGATTGCCGGCAGCGAGAAACGGATCGCCACGCCTCCCCGTGGGCTGAGGCCCGCCAGCAGCTCACCTCCATGCGCCTCCAGGATTCGGCGGGCGACGGGCAGCGCAAGCCGCCCCAGGCCCGCAGGTCGGTAATAGAAGGGCTCGAAGAGCCTGGTGGGATCCAGATCGCCCAATTCCAACGGCGCCTCCAGGCGACCCTGAATCCGAGCCTGGCCTGGCTCACCGACAACTCCCACGAGGATCTCGACCGGACCAGAGCCTTGGAACTGGAGGGCGAGATCCATCAGATGAATGAAGGCCAGGCGCAGCCCCTCTGCATCGCCTCGCAGCGCGGGCAAGGCCCCCTCGGTCCGGAGCACCGGGTGGTTCCCGGCATCTCCGGCTTTCGCCCTGTGGTGTTCGCAGGCCTCCCGCAGAACGGCTTCCAGGGAGAGTTCCGCCCAGGGTCGCCTGCCCGGATCCCCGTATTCCAGCAGCTCATCGACAAAGACCCCCAGGCGGTCGAGGCTCTTCCGAATGTTCGCCTGGAATTTGACGGTCTCGGCCTGGCCCTGGAACCGTGCCTCGAAGGCATCGAGGCTGGCGGAAATGCCAAAGATGAAATTCCGCAACTCATGCACAAGTCCTGGCACGAAAGACGCGCCCGAGGGGCCTCGGCCCAGGGACCGCCGTTCCTCTTCGGAGCGCACCGGGACGAAGCTCCCCAACTGGGTCACCAGCCGCTGGAGCCCCGCACGCTCCCCCGCCAAGAGAGGTTCGGGCGACTGGGCCAGGACAAACAAGTTGCCGAGGCTCTCCCTCTCCCCGTAGGAGAACACCTCCAGCAACCAAAGCCCCTCCCGCCCCTGTCTCGCCTGGCCTGCTCCGCTTTCAGACAAAGGGATGGTCGCTTCCAGCTCCCTTTTCTTGGCCTCCCGGAGTTCGGCGCTGGCATGCCAGACGCCCGAGCCTTCGCGCAGCGCAAGGATCCGGTTCGCGCCCAGAAAAGCTGCTGCCAGGGCCATCCATGCCTCGGGCCCCGACCCGCGGGGGGCATCTTTCGAGGGCCATTCTCCAGGGGGAGCCGCGCCGTTCTTGATCGAGAATCGAGCCTTCGGATCCACGGGGCATCTCTCCGTACTGGTAGGTGAATCTTACGCCAATCTGAATTCGGATCGTTAAATTCCGCGAATGGATCACACGGATATCGACATCCACGTTACCCCGGCTGGAATGGTGTAATCTAACCCCGAGGTTGATGAAATGAAGGTTGGTTTTTTCATATGGGCCCTGAAGCCTGCCGGTGCGGAACGAGTGCTGTCCATCCTCGCCAACGCCTGGGCTGCGCGTGGTTGGGACGTGGTCGTGTTCACCATGGACGCCCCGGACGCCACCTCCTTCTATCCCCTCGCACCCTCCATCGAACTGCGCCACCTGAACCTTCTGCGGAGCAGCGGCGGCTCCATGGTGTCCGCACTCACCAACAACCTCACTCGCATCCGGTCACTGCGGTCGGTGCTGGTGGAAACGCGTCCGGATGTCGTCGTTTCCTTCATCGACAAGACCAACATCGTGGCCCTCCTGGCGAGCCGAGGCCTGGGCCTGCCCGTGATCATCTCCGAGCGGACGGATCCCTCCAGGCGTTCCATCGGGCGCCTCTGGGACACGCTGCGAAGGCTCACCTACCCCTTCGCCGATGGCGTCGTCTTCCAGTCCCAGGCCGTTGCCGACTGGTTTTCTTCTCGCATCACTCGACGCGGCATGGTCATTCCCAATCCCGTACCCGCCCCGCCCGCTGCGAGTGGGCCACTCCCGAAGGACCCCGAAAAACCCCGCGTGGTCACCATGGGGCGGCTCGTGCCCGTGAAGGGCTTTGATGTCCTCATTGAAGCCTTCGCCGCCATCCAAAACCAGGTGCCGACCTGGTGCCTCGAGATGTGGGGCGCGGGTCCCGAACTGGAGCCCCTCAAGCAGCGAGCCAAAGATCTGGGTGTGTCCGAGCGAATCCATTTCTGTGGCGTCACCCAACAGCCCTTCGAGATGCTGCGCCAGGGGGATCTCTTCGTCATGTCCTCCCATGCCGAGGGTTTTCCCAATGCCCTCGTGGAGGCCATGGCCTGTGGGCTTCCCGTCATCAGTACCCGGTTTGGCGGCGCGGCCGAAGACATTATCCAGGACGGTGAGAACGGCCTATTGGTGCCTCCTGCCGACCCGAAGGCCCTGGCCGAAGCCATGCTGAAGCTCATGCTTGATCCCGCCGCGCGCTCCCGTCTCAGCGCCCGGGCCACGGGCGTCGTCCAGCGCTTCTCCACCGAGCGGGTACTCGCCCTCTGGGACGAGGCGATTGACCGTGCCGTGAGCCGCAGGTCGGGAAAAACCCGAGCCTCGCGCATGACCCTTCCGGCCCAGTAGATTTAGGCGTCTTCCTTGAGCGGCTGAGTACGCCCGCCCTTGCGGGTCATCTTCAGTAGGAAGGTTCGCTTGTCCCGCTTGTACTCCGCTTCGTCATAGTCCGGAGTCGCGGCCAGCGACCACTCCGCGTACTGCTCGATGGACATGATGGGCTTGGCCGGATTACCAGAGGCCAGGACATTGGGCGGAATGGTGCGCGTCACCACGGAGCCCGCGGCGATCACTGAATTGGGGCCAATGGTGACCCCCGGCATGATCATGACCCGCTGGCCCAGAAGGCAGTTGTCCATGATGTTGATGCGACCGTACTTGATCACCTTTCTATACCGCTCTTGGTGTCGGAACACATGGGTTCCACCGTCATGGGTGATGAAGACCACGCCATCGGCGATGCCGACATGCTTGCCGATGGTGATCAAGTAGGGCTCGGAGCCGAAGTCTGGAAGGCTCATGAAGTCGCAGTCATCGGCGATGGTGAGCCCCTGCCTGCGCAGCCTCCAGATCTTGAGGTCGAGCCAGAGATCCGCGAGCCAGTACAGCAACATCATGGGAACCCCAATCCGCAAGCCGCTGGGCAACCCACTCCAGCGAGGGATGAACGACTTTTCACTTCAGGAGTGCTGAATATACATTCAGGTATTTCTCCGCCACGATGTCAACCCGGTAGTTGGACTGCACCCGGTGAAGGGCGGCCTGACCCAAGGCCAGCCGTTCTGTATCTGGCAAGGACAGCACTTCCCGAAGGGCGCTTGCCAGCGCATTGGAATCCGAGGGCGGCACGGCACGGCCCGTCTCCGCAACGATCAGCCGGGAATCACCCACATCCGTCACCACGCATGGCACCGCACAGGCCATCGCCTCGCCCAGCACGCTCGGGAAGGCCTCGCCGATGGACGAAGAACAGGCCACATCGAGGGCAGCATTGATCCGGGGCATGTCTCGGCGCAGCCCCAGAAGGTGGACCCGGCTGAGGTCCAACCCCTCGGTCCATTCGACGACCTGGGGCGTCTCCAGCGTCATGCCCGCGCCACAGAGAAGGGCATGCACGGGATGCCCGTTGATCTCCGCAGGCAGTTCACCCCAGGCCTTGAAGAAATTACCGTGGTCCTTGAGGGGATCGAGGCGCCCCACCAGGCCCACCAGCAGGGCGTTCTCCGGAATGCCGAGGGCCGTCCGCAGGGCCATTCTAGCCTCCGGATCGGGGCGGAAGAGATCGAGATCGAAGCCGTTGGGGATGACCACCATCCGATCGGCGTCGTAGCCGAGCTTCGCATGGACCGCCCTGGAGGCCTCGGAACAGCAGACGATCTTCCGGGGAAGCCGACGGGACAGCCGAGCGCAGAGCCTGGCGATGCCCAGCGTCATGCGGCGGTTCATGTCCTTATTCAGATTGCTGTGGTGGACTCCCCAGACCACGGGCGTGCGGGGTCTGAAGACCCGGGCCAGGCCCCCGAGCAGATCCGCGTGGTACATCCACGTCTGCACAACATCCGGCTCGAAGCGGGAGAGGTGCTTGAGGAGCCGGAATAATCCCCGAGGATCCGGCACCCCCTGGCGAATGCCCAGGCAATGGACCGGCACGCCCAGCGCCTCGAATTCGGGCACCAGGGTCCCCGGCGGCAGCAGAGAGATCACCTCCATCTCGACGCCGCGCTTGAGGTGGCACCGAACCATCTTCAGCAGCATGGTCTCCGCGCCGCCCGTGTGCAGCCCCGTGATGAGATGGAGGACTCTCAAGCGGAAACCCCCAGTGCGAGACCCGCGGCCCTCACTTGCATGCCTCCGTCAGCACGGCGCTCACCACGTTCACCGTGTCCTCCAGGTTCTGTTCCGTGAGAGTGGGATGAACCACGAACATCAGGCTGGTCTCGCCCAGCTTCCGGGCCACGGGGAGGCGCTCCACCTGGGCGAAGGGGCTCTCGGTGAAGGCCTTCTCCAGGTATATCTCGCTGCAGCTCCCACTGAAACAGGGAATGCCACGGTCGGTGATCTCGTTCATGATCCGGTCCCGGCTCCAGCCCTCCTTCAGCCGCTCGGGTCGGACGAAGGCGTAGGCCTTGTAGGCGGCGTGACCAATCTCAGCGGGCGCAGGGGTCGTTCGGATGCAGTCGAATCGGCTCAGCGTTTCATTCAAGCGAGCCATGTTCGCCCGGCGCTGGCGGGTCCACTCCGGCAGCTTCCGAAGCTGAACGCGTCCGATCGCTGCCTGGAGCTCCGTCATCCGCCAGTTGGTGCCGAAGGAATCGTGCAGCCAGCGGAATCCCGGTTCGTGCTTGCGGTTGTACACCGAGTCCCAGTTCTTGCCATGATCCTTGAAGCTCCAGGCTCGTTCCCAGAGCGCCCGATCATTCGTTGTGAGCATCCCGCCTTCGCCGCCGGTGGTGATGATCTTGTCCTGGCAGAAGGAGAAGGCCGCCACATGACCCAGCGAGCCTACGGGACGTCCCTTGTACGTGGCTCCGTTCGCCTGGGCGCAGTCCTCGATCACCTTGAGGCCATGGCGATTGGCGAGCTCCATGATCGGATCCATGTCGCAGGGCCACCCCGCCAGATGGACCGCAATGATCGCCTTGGTCCTCGGAGTGATGACCCTTGCGATGGATTCTGCCGTGATGTTCTGAGTCACGGCATCCACGTCGGCCAGCACAGGGACGCAGCCCCGCATGACCGCGCAACTGGCGCTGGCGATGAATGTCCGTGGCGTCGTGATGATTTCCGCACCCGCCGGAATGCCCAGGGCGTAGATCGCGAGTTCCAGCGCCGAAGTGCCATTGCAGAGGGCGATGGCATGGTCGCAGGCGGCGGCCTTTGCGTATTCCCTCTCGAATTCCCGCGCCTCCTGCCCGGTCCAGTAGTTGACCTGCCCACTCTCCAGGACTTTCACCGTCGCGGCGATTTCGTCGGGAGCGTAGTAGGGCCATGGCCCAAAGGGCTGGGTGCGGCGAGAATCATAGGTTGGGGCAGAAGCCATGGCGGGTCCACTCGAGGGCGTGAAGAGGGTTCGTTGAGGTGGTTGAATCCAGGCGATCGGGCCTAATGCCCATCCCTGGGAATGGGATGCGCGCAGTACTTTCCGAGTCCCAGAGCGGAAGGCACGTAGGATGGAACGAGGGCCTGGAACTGGGCGACGAGTTCACGCCGCCGGGCGCCTTCATCCTCGATGGCCAGGGCGTTCCGCAGCGCGGCAAGTCCGGCACGGACCTCTGTGGGCGAATCACCCACCAACGCCGACTCCAAGACCTTGCTGTGCACTCTGGTTTGGCCGATCTCCGCCATATTGAACAACTCTTCAAAGAGTTTCTCGCCGGGGCGGATGCCCGTGGATTGGATCTCGATGTCCCGCTCTGGCACCATGCCGGAAAGGGTGATCATGTCCTTGGCCAGATCGAGAATGGCGACCGGCTCACCCATGTCCAGCACGTACACCTTGCCGGTCTCACCCAGCAGACCTGCCTGGAGCACCAGCTGACTCGCCTCGGGAATGGTCATGAAGTAGCGGGTCATCCGGAAATCGGTGATGGTCACCGGCCCTCCTCGGGAGATCTGGTCCCTGAAGATGGGCACCACGCTGCCCCGACTGCCCAGGACATTGCCGAACCTCACACTTACGTACTGACTTCCCGGCTGCGCCTGGGTGGCGCCACAGCGCACCACCCCTTCCGCGAGGCACTTGGAAACGCCCAGGGCATTGGTCGGGTTGACGGACTTATCGGTGGAGATGTTCACGAACACCTGGGTCTGCACCGCCAGCGCCGCTTCCAGAACACTCAGTGTACCGAAAACATTGTTCTCGATGGCTTCCTCAGGATTCAGCTCCAGGAAGGGCACGTGCTTGTGGGCTGCGGCATGAAAGACAATCTGGGGGCGCCAACGTAGGAATACCTGCCTTAGGCGGGTGGCATCCCTGATGTCGCACAACTCAACAGCCAGAGGCAGGTTGGGCGAAATCTCCCGCAGCTCCCGTTCAACGATCCAGAGGCTGTTTTCGCCTCGCCCCAGAAGCACAATACGGGCGGGCTTGAACACTGCCAACTGGCGGGCCAACTCGCTGCCAATGGAGCCCCCCGCTCCCGTGATCAGCACGACGGCATCCCCCAGAACGCGCTGCAGGGCCGTCTGGTCGAGGTGTATGGGATCACGGCGCAGCAAATCCTCAATGGAAATGTCTCGCAGATCCGGCTTCCAGGACTGGTTGCCCAGAAGGTTATAGATGCCCGGGACAGTCTTTGTTTCAATTCCCGCAGCGCGAATGACATTGCTCAACTGACGGATCATTTTCCCGGGCGCACTGGGAATCGCGATGACCACCTTGGTGATTCGCTGCTCTTTGATGATGAAATCCAGGAGATCCGTTGTGCCCAGCACTGGAATTCCCTGGATTCTCAGCCCCTGCTTCTCGAAGGCGTCATCCACGTATCCGACGACGTGGCAGGCGAGTTCGGGATGCCGATCCAGTTCCCGCGAGACCAGCAGCCCAGCTCTACCCGCGCCCACGATCAGAGTCCTCGAACCCGTGGCCGTGGGCGAGAGAATACTGGGCAGGAACGGCAAGATACCTTCGTAGATCGATCGGGCAATAATTCTGAGCATGGCCCAGAAAATTCCCGTGAACATGCTGGTCAAAAAGAGGAAGAGATAGACCCTTCCTCCGTGATTCCTTCCAACAACAAGAACGATGACTGTAGAGAATAAAAACAGAGTGATGCCAGCCATAACAATTTCAAAAAAATCCTTGATGCCAATCATCCGGTAGTGAATCCGTGTGAGGCGGAATAGCGCGCTCACGATGACTACCAGGATCACCCAGTCGATGATGTCGATGGTGATGATGGCCTCACCCTGGATCAGGTCGAACACTACGAGCCACCCCAGGGCCCCCATCTGCCCGTCCAACACGAGCTTTATGAGCTGTCGGAACCAGTGGCTTTTGGCGGTTTTTCGGAATGATTCGATGATCGGCATCTTCGGCGTCTCAGGTTTTGCGATTCAGAATCCTCGTTCGAGCCTCATTGGACCTGCTCGGGATTGGGACAGAGTGGTTAGGTCTTGAGGATTCTACCAAACATCCTCGAAATTATCCCAAAGCCCTTCATACCCCGTTGACAAAGATTCCCTTCAAACCCGATTACATCCCACCGACAGAAGGGAAAGGGGCAAAGCCTGGGCCCAGAAACATCCTGTCCCGTCTCAAAACAAGAGGAGGACCCTCAAGGTATCAGGACGCAGCTCGGTCTCGCGACGCAAGAGGCCTCCGCACTGGAGGCCTCTGGAAATGGGAAATGGTTGTTCTTTGGTGCCTGGAGGCGGAATCGAACCGTCGACACATGGATTTTCAGTCCATTGCTCTACCAACTGAGCTACCCAGGCGGGAATAGACAGACTATCAGGGATCACCGCATTTTCAAGTGCGATCCTGAGTTGGATTAAGGCATCCTTGAAGGTTCGGAGCGTCCCGCATGGCTGCCAATGTCAAAAGCAAAGAGATCCAGGTTCAGAAACCGGCCCAGAGCCTTCAGGCTTTCCAGCAAAAGCTGGCCGCTGGCGCGGATACCCAAGTCACTCTGCTGAAGCCCCTGCTCATCGGCACCGGGGTCGTGGCGACCCTGGTGATCGGATTCTTCGGCTTTCGGGCCTGGCGTGCGAACGCCCTCGAAAAGCACGAAGCCGCCGTGGCGGAACTCCTCATGGAGGTCCAGGGCGACGGCCTCACTCCGGTGGCGCCTGCTGACTTGGAGAAGCGCATGCGAGAGCGCCTGCCCCGTCTTGAAACCCTCGCGAAGGGAGCCCCCGGTCCCGCCGCCGAAATCACCCAGGGCATGTTGGCCTCCTGGCGCCTGCAGTTGGACGGAACGGCCTCCCTTCCGGCCCTGGGATCGAATCCCTGGGACCGCCTCCGGGTGGCCCAGCGGCAGGTGGCCCTGGGTCAGGTTGAGGAAGCTGCCGCCAGCCTCAAGTCTCTTCGCAGCGCCGCGAAGCCCGACGCACCCTGGTCGCCGCTTTACTGGGCAACCCTCCTGGATCTGCATCGCCTGAAGGGCGATCGGGCCGAGGCATGGAAGGACTACGCGGAATACAAGGCCCTCTTCAAGGATCGCGCCGACGAATCCCTCGAAAAGGTTCTGGCCAGCATCTGAAACCCATCAAGGTCTGCCCGCCTAGGGAGGCTCCATGCGCATGTACGATCTCATCTACACCAAGAAACTCGGGGGAGCTCTGACTCCCGAGCAGATCGCCTTCTGGGTGAAGGGCGCCGCCGACGGCAGTGTGCCGGATGAACAGAGTTCCGCCCTGCTGATGGCCATCTGCTGGCGAGGCATGAATACCGAAGAGACCCTGGCCCTCACCCTGAACATGCGCGATTCCGGCGATCGCGTGGATCTCTCCGCCATTCCGGGGATCAAGGTCGACAAGCACAGCACCGGGGGCGTGGGGGACAAGACCACCCTGATCTTGGGCCCCATCGTGGCGGCCTGTGGCGTTCCTTGCGCGATGTTCAGTGGCCGGGGCCTGGGTCACACCGGCGGCACCGTTGATAAGTACGCCGCCGTACCGGGCCTGAAGGTCGAACTGAGCATCGATCAGTTCAAGGAAAGCCTGCGGAAGACCGGCTTCGCCAACAGCGCCCAGACCGGAGACATCTGCCCCGCCGACCGCAAGCTCTATGCCCTGCGAGATGTGACAGCCACGGTCGAATCCATTCCACTCATTACCGCCAGCATCATGTCCAAGAAACTCGCTGGGGGCAGCGACGCCCTGGTGCTGGATGTGAAGTGCGGCGGCGGCGCCTTCATGAAGACCCAGGAAGACGCCAAGGCCCTGGCCCAGAGCATGGTCAATGTGGGCAAGGCCCACGGGATGAAGATCAAGGCTCTCATCACCCGCATGGAGGAGCCCCTTGGGTGGGCCATCGGCAATGCCCTCGAAGTCATGGAGTCCGTGGAAATCCTCAAGGGACAGCACGGCGATAGCGACTTGGCCCAGATGAGCTTCCGCCTTGCCGCCGAGATGCTGGTATTGGGTGGTGCAGCCAAGGATCTGAGCGAGGCTGAAAGCAAGGTGACACAGGCCATCCACTCCGGTCGCGCCATGGAGACCTTCCGCGCCTGGACCACCTTCAATGGGGGCGATGCCACCGCCCTGGAGGACTTCACCCGCCTTCCCCAGCCCGGCCAGGTCATCGAAATCAAGGCCCAGAAGGATGCCTGGATCCACGCTGTGGATAGCCGCGCCCTGGGTATCCTTGCCATGGAACTCGGCGCCGGACGCCGCAACAAGGACGATGTCCTCGATCTGGGCGTAGGCATCCGGCTGCACCGAAATCTGGGAGATTCCGTGAAAGCGGGGGAGACGCTCTTCACCGTCTACGCCAAGGCCGGAACCGAAGTGCCCCAGGACCGATATCTAGCCGCCCTGAGCCTGCAGGCGGCCCAGGCACCCAAGCACCCCTGGCTGCTCGACACGATCGAATAGCCAATCCATTCAATTCCAAAGGAACGAGCCAGCACCGGATTCCCCGGTGCTGGCTCGTTTTGCAATGGAATCAGGAAAGGTTCCCACTTTTTTTGTTCGGTGTGACTTTTCTATTGCAATTGGCGCGAGCCAAGCGCATAAAGGGGCGTCCTTCCTTCCCAATCTTGAGTTTAGAAACCCGATCCGAGGGTTCCCCGCTTGTACCCCCTGCGGCCCAGCCGCATATCTAAAGGAGCAACTTCATGAGTCGCACCATCGCCCGCTTAGGCTTCACCGCTCTCGCACTGGCAGCGGGAACCGTGGCCTTCGCCCAGAGCAGCACCACTGGCGCCCTGAATGGCCTCATCACCGATGCCCAGGGCAACCCCGTTGCCGGTGCCACTGTCCGTATCACTTCTGCTCAGGTAACCCGCCTGGAGACCACCGCGGCGAATGGCACCTATCGCTTCGGTCTCTTAAACCCTGGGGCATGGCGAATCACCGTCACGAAGGCCGGGATGCAGACCCTGAGCCGCGATATTGTCGTCAACACCAACACAACTCATCCGGTCAATTTCAAAATCGCGGCCGTCACGAGCGCAACTGTCGAGGTTGTGGGGACCCAGGCGATCGCCGCTGACGTCACGTCCACACAGACAGGCTACACCGCAAACATGGGAGACTTGGCCCAGATCCCCATCGGGCGAGACATCAATTCCGTGGCTAACTTCTCTCCTGGGGTCGTCGATTCTGGCCTACTGGGCGGCATCTCCATCGCTGGCGCCTCAGGTCTTGAAAACCAGTACATCGTTGACGGCCTGATGTCCAACGATCTCCGGGAAGGCTTTTCGGGAGCAGGCATGCCCTCCGATTTCGTCGACCAGGTGGAAGTTCAGACCGGCGGCTACAAGCCTGAATTCAGCGCCCTCGGCGGTGTGTTCAATGTCGTGACCAAGTCCGGCAACAACGATTTCAGCGGTTCCACTTGGTTCACCACCGACCTTCGCGGCAGCCAGGCCGTGGCAAAGCGGAATGATCTCTTCCGCCAAGCCGAGGCCAACAACCGTTTCGACTTCGGTGCGGCTGCCGGAGGCGCCATCCTGAAGGACAAGCTCTTCTACTTCCTGGGGGCCAACAACACCAGCACCGAGACCCCCGACTCCGCCCAGACCCCCAACAATAACGGTCTGACCAATTCCCAGCAGAAGACCAGCAACCTCCAGATCTACGGCAAGATCAACTGGTACATGGCCATGGATCATCAGCTGGCCTTTACCGCCAAGATCGACCGCTTCGAGGACAAGCTGCCCCTCGCCTATCCCACGAACGGCACGGCCCAGCTCGGCCGCACCTTCAAGAGTGATACCGACAACTTTGGCCTCAACTACGACTGGACCATCAGTTCTTCTCTCTTCCTGTCGGCGAAGTACGGCCAGACGAAGTTCAAGGACACTCAGACGCCCGTCGCCATTGGCACCACCATGATTCAGGACAACATCTGGTTCTCGGCGGGCCCGGGCTCCCTTCCCGGCGGTAACCCCGCTGGACTTCCGGCAGGCACCCGTTTCACCACCGGTGGCATTGGTCGGTACACACCCCTGAGTGAATCCACCACGTCCCAGTTCAAGGTGGACCTGAGCTGGTTCCTGGGGAACCACAACCTGAAATTCGGTATCAGCATGACCAATGCTGACTTCACCCTCCTGGATGGCCAAAGCGGTCCTATGGATACCCCTTACGGTGGGACGGGCGTCTATCCCTATCGCATCGCCACCCGATCCAATGGCGGAGCCTTCAACGGCATCGATAAAATTTACTACTACAATGACGCCACGGTCGAGGCCAAGTATCAGGCTATCTACGCCCAGGACACCTGGGAAATCACTCCTGGCCTGCGCTTCTTCTACGGGTTCCGCTTTGAGAGCCAGGAGCTCACGGGCAACGATGGAAAAATCTTCCTGAAGAAGTTCGACGATTTCATGGACCAGTTGCAGCCCCGCCTGGGAATGACCTGGGACGTGAACAAGGACGGCAGGACCAAGCTCTCCGCATCCTTCGCCAAGTACTTCGAACAGATCCCCATGCAGCCGGCCATGCGCCAAGGCGGCAACGAAACCTACGTCCGCAACCGGTACAGTGCCTCACAGTCAACCTACATCGCGGCAACCGGTGCCTGGGCGATCAACGCGGGGGCAACGCCTACCATCACTGACTTCGCAGGCCAATTCGCAGCCTCCCCCCTGGCAGATGGAACCAGGCTCCCGGAACGCCGGGAGACGACCCTGGGTATCGACCACACCCTGACCAATGGGTGGTCCGTGGGCATCCACGCCAAGCATCGTGAACTCGTGAATCCCATGGAAGATTCCGTCATCTCCGATATCTATGGGAACACCAAGGATTCGGGCCTTGCCATTGATAATGATGGTTACTGCCCTGGTTACGCCATCATCTGGAACCCCCAGCCGGGTGCCGTGTCTTGGACCGCCAACGCCAACAGCCTTACCCCTGGCGCCAAGATCTCCTGGGAGAGCACCCCTTACCAGAGAGCCTTCAACATCTACCAGTCCGTGGACTTGACCCTGGAAAAGAAGACCACCAAGTGGTTCATCTCAGCCAGCTACACCTGGAGCCGCCTCTACGGAACCTACGAGGGTCTGGGTCAGGCCTCCAATGGCCAAGCCGATGCCAACATCACCTCATCCTTCGACTACTGGACCTATGTCGGCAAGGGTGAACTGCCCCTGGACCGCACCCATGTGGCTAAGATCTTCGGTAGCTACACCTTCGACGTTCTCAAGGGCAGCCTGACCGCCGGCTTCAATATCACGGCCCAGAGCGGTACGCCCGTGAGCCTCTTCGACGATGGTTCCACCACCAATGGCAGAGCGCCTGGAACCGACACCGCCAACAATGGCTATGACGGTTTTGTTTACGATCCTGCGACTAACAATCCCTACCTCAACAACTCCCAGTTCCTGGACATCGGTGGGTACGGGGATGCCATCCCGGCCAACTTCAAGTACGGCCAGTATGGCCGCACACCCACCAACATCAACACCGATGTGAAGCTTGAGTACGCCATCAAATTTAAGCGCTTCACCTTCAAGCCCTCCATCGACATCTTCAATCTGTTCAATAAGCGCAGCGGTAACTCCATCTACCAGCTGGCGACGGATCAGAACGGCAATCCCGATAATCGCTACGGCGTTGAGAATGGCTGGATGGTGGGTCGTCGCTTCCGTTTCGGCCTCAAGCTCCAGTTCTAATTACCTGAAAGGCTTTTCCAAAAGGGGGATCCGATTGGATCCCCTTTTTTGTATGCTCGGCATGTCACAGCCCCAGCACTTCCTTGATCCTGGGCGTCACGCTGCGACTCACTTCCAGGTCCACGCCCTCCGCCACCCGCACGGCGGCCCTGCCGCCCTCCAGGGGGCGCAAGGCGAGGACAGCCTCGGGGCGAAGGAGGAGGTGGCGCTGGATGCGCATGAGGCCGGCGGAAGGGAAGGCCTCTTCCACTTCGCTCAGACTGGTCCAGTCGGTGCGCTGGCGGGTGTGTTTGCCGCCGATGGGGGCCCAGGCATAGACCACCTCTTCTTCCACCTCGAAGTGGGTGGTGCGCTTCAGTTCCAGGAAGACATGGCCTTCTCCCGCCTTTACGGGGAAACGGGGCGTCGCGCCCAGGGCCGTTTTCAGCTCTCCGGCCCTGCGCCGGGGCACGGCGCCCTGGCGCAGGCGGGCGAGGGCCTTTCCCAGGCGCTCGGCGGAAACGGGCTTGAGCAGGTAGTCCGTGGCGGAGGCCTCGAAGGCCCGCACGGCGTGCTCCGAGAAGGCCGTCACGAAGACGACCGGCGGGCAATCCTGGCCATCGGCCAGTTCCGCAACGACTTCCAGGCCCGAGATCCCGGGCATCTGGATATCCAGGAATAGCGCTTCGACCTCGGGACCCGCCTTAAGCCATTCCAGGACCGATGGCCCGTCGGGCAATTCCGCCAGCACCTCGCAGCCGCCCTCCCGCAACAGGCGGCCCAGCCGGGCGCGGGCCAGGGGTTCGTCATCAGCCAGGGCGACTTTCATTGGGGTCATGGCTTCCTCCCGATCCGGTTCCATTCGATTCGCACCTCGGCAAGGGTGTGCTCGTCCTCGCCCCAGAGCCGAAAATGAGCATGGTCACCGTAAGCCAGGAAGAGCCGGGCCTCCAGGTTCCCCACGCCGACGCCGCTGCCCAACAGCAGAGGCAGGGGCTTGCCGCTGTTGACCACCCGCAGCACAAGGTCATCGCCTTCTCGCCGCAGCGTGATGTCCAAAGCACCGCCTGCCAGTGCTGGGGCGATGCCATGCTTGATGGCATTTTCGACCATGGGCTGAAGCAGGAAGGGCGGCGTTTCCAGACTCTCGAGGGTTTCATCCCAGTCCCATCGAACGTCGAGACGCTGTCCCAGCCGCATGGATTCCACCGCCAGGTAGCGGGTGACGAGCACGCGCTCATCCCGCAGAGCCGCGCTGGGTTTACTGCCGTGGTCCAGCAACGCCCGATAGAGCGAAGCGAGATCCAGGATGCCCTTTTCGGCGGCAATGGGGTCCGTGTGCACGAGTTCAGCCAACCCATTCAGCGCGTTGAAGAGGGCGTGGGGGCTGAGTTGGCCCCGCAGGAGCACCCAATGGGCCTCTCGCAACTTCTTCTCTGTCTCCACCTTGATAATGCGGGTGCGCTCCCAGAGGGTGATGAAGTACCCCGCGAGCATGGTGATGGGCACCCAGATGGCCAGCGCCGAACCGAGGGCCAAGGAAGCCAAGGGCTGGGCCGTATCCAGCTTGAAGAGGGTACCGAGCAGGATCAGGAATCCACCCAGGATCAGGATGAAGACGCTGGCGAAGACCCCGGACTGAATCAGCCCCCTCAGAAAGGGGGCGTGGGTGGCCCGTCCCCGGGTCCAGAGCCAGGGCGCGGGGGACAGCCAGAGCACGAGGATGGGCAGGCCAAAGGAGCCAAGCACGGCACTGAGCAGATCCACGGGGTGGTAGGTCCAGGGCACCAAAACCATGGCTCCGGCGCTGACGAGGGCCAGCAGCAGGCCAAAACCGAAGACCAGCACCCGCACCCATGGACTGCGGATGCGGTCCTTTTCATAGGCAATCACATCCGGAAGGCGCATGCCCCGATTATGACGTCACCCCGTCAACATCGTCACGGTGCCGCCCAGACGGGATTCCCCTTGGGTAACCTGTCATTACCTGGGGGCCAATGGCGCTTACATTCAGGGAAGGACACGACCTGCCGATGACAGAGAGAGCGACCATCCGGGAGGGCCTTCTGGATATCCTCGTCATCGATGACAGCAAGTACATTCGAGCCTTCACGCGCATCCACCTGCAGGAGGCCGGGTATGCCGTGCAGGAGGTGGAGCCCGCTTCTCTTTTCGAGGTACTCGAGGCCATCCATACCCATCGGCCCGCCCTTGTCATCACCGACTACGAGATGCCTTGGTGCAGTGGAGAAACGATCCTGCGCAGCATCCGTGAGGATGCGGCCATCCGCGACACGGCGGTCCTGGTCCTGACCTCCCACCGTGAAGCGGAACTGGTGGAGCGCCTCAGCCGGTGGGATCTCGTGGGCTATGTGCTCAAGCCCATCGCTCCCGAAAGCCTGGTGGACACCGTGCACCAGTTCTTCCGACAGCGTTCTGCCCAGGAGGCTGAAGATCTCGGAACCCCTGGCTGATCAACGGGGCGAAGCACCCTGGACCACCGCCGGACGCTGTTGCTGGATCTCCAGGGCCAAGGCCTTCACACCGTTGATGAGGAACTGCATGGCCACCGCCGCCAGGATCAGACCCATCAGCTTGTTCACGATCTTGATACCCAGGGCGCCGAAGCGCGCCATCACCCGCGGGGCCTGGCGGAGGAACTGGTAGCAGATCCATCCGTTGAGGAAGATCGCCCCCAGCACCACCAGGTACTCGGAGAAGCTGACCCCCGCGATCATTCCCATCACGGTGGAGATGGTGCCGGGCCCCGCCAGCAAGGGGATGCCGAAGGGGATGATCGCGAAATCGTCCGGCAGCTTCTTGGCGGCTTCCGCCTTTTCCTGCTCCGTGGCGCGTTCGCGCGGGTCCTCGCCGTAGAGCATGGAGAGCGCTCGGTAGAGCACCAGCACGCCGCCCACAAAGCGCATGGCGAGGGCCGTGAAGCCGAAGAAACTGAAGATGAACTGCCCCACCAGCGCGAAGAGCACCATGGTGATCGTGGCGGTGAGACTGGCCTTGCGGGCCGCACGACGCAGGGAGGCCGTATCCATTCCCGTGGTCGCCGTGGCGAAGAGCATGGCCGAACTGGGCGGATTGATCACCGAGAACAGCGTGGCGATCACTCCCAGGATGAACGACCAGGTTGGCAGCGGCAGAAGGGTCGGCATGCCCTATCCTATCGCTGCATGGACGAAACGATGCCGTACCGTGAACAACACAAGCTCAGACTCAGCTGGATGCCCTGGCTGTACTTTTCCCTCAAGGAGCGCCATCGCGCCTGGGCCGAAGCCTGGCAGCTGGAAGTCCAGGACCGGCTCCGCGCCCTCGAAACGGTGGCGATCGGCGGAGGTGGCTTCATCGCCCCCGAGGCCCGGATCTTCGGCGAGCCCGGTCGGGGCATCCGCATTGGCAACCGCTGCGCCATTGCCGCCGAAGCATTCCTCCATGGCCCCATCACCCTGGGCGACGATGTTTCCATCAACGCTCGGGCCAGCCTGGATGGGGGCGGTCGGGGAATCACCATCGGCGCAGGCACCCGCATCGCCAGCGGCGCCGCCCTCTACGCCTTCAATCACGGCATGGCGCCGGATCACCTCATCCGCGAACAACCCGTAACTTCGGAGGGAATCTGGATCGGCTCAGATGTCTGGATCGGCGCCCTGGCGGGCATCACCGATGGGGCGCGCATCGGTGATCATGCTGTCGTGGCCATGGGCGCCGTCGTGACCGGGGAAGTAGCACCCTGGGCCATCGTGGCAGGAGTGCCCGCCCGGGTGATCGGAGACCGCCGGGATCGCCCCTTGGCCGGGGGAGAAGGCCCGACTGCCACCCTTTCCTGAAGGCGGACGGGCCCTACCAAGGTTCCTTGGCGACCTGGATCGAATCGAAGCGGGATGGGATAGCCGCTGCCTGCCAATCCATGTCGATTCCGCTCACGCCACACTGATCCAGGGCCCGTTTTAGGGCCTCCACCCGTGCCTGGAAGAGACTCGCGGGCACCAGGGGATCCTTCGGAACCCGCAAGACCCAGCGTCCCTCTAGGCCCCAGGCCTCCACCCAGGCCTTGAGCTTGACCCGGGCCGCCGGGGAGAGTTCGGCGCTGCCCTTGAGGAAGAAGATGGGTTCTTGATGTGTTTTTCCCGGGGAAGGACTCCTCGGGATCGTGAGCTGCGGCACGCGGGGCGCCAAGTCACCTATGGGACGCAATCTGGTGTCGGGGGCGAGTCCCTGCTGGATCGGCAACCGCGCTGCCCTTTCGTGGCGCACGATGAGATCGCCCTTCAGGGGATAGGTCTCACCGGGGGTGGTCAATCGCGCCAGGGCATAGCCGTCCTTGAGGGCCGTGACCTGAAGGCGCCCAAGGGGGCGGCGCTCCCCAGTGCGCCGGAGGGTCAGGTACTCATTCAGGTACAGCGCCTGGGCGCCCTGCCCCTCGAGCCGGTAGAGGCGTTCCGCCTCGTCGTAGGGCGGCATCCCGCTGCGCACGACACCCGCTACCTGAAGGGGTGGCGTCGCCGCGAGCATCGGGCCCACGAAGAATCCCAGCAGCATCTGCCTCATGCCCACCCCATCGGCTCGGAGGAGCTCAGGTCTGAGGAACGACGCCCAGGCCCCGCAGCAGATCCCCCAACATGAACAGGGATCCGGTCACCAGTCGAATATCGGCATCCGGCGTCCTCAGGCGGGCGGCCAGCCCGTCAATATCCAGCAGGGGAAAGTCCTCACCCCAGGCGGCTCGCAGGACTTCCACCGAGGCATAGCGCTCGTTGGCGCCCTTCACCAGCGTCACGGACCGGGGGTTCATGGCCTTCAGGGCGGCGGCCATTTGGGGCAGGTCCTTGTCGCCCATGGCGCCGAAGTACAGATGGGGCCGGACCCCGCAGGTGAGGGCATGCCGAGCCACGGTGGCTGCGCCATCAGGGTTGTGGGCGCCGTCCACCCAGACTCCCGGAAGGCCCGGAATTTCCCACATGCGCCCAGGCCACCGGGTCGCGGCGATGCCCTCCCACATCTCCCCTTCGGGAATGGGGAAGCCGATGCGGCGCAACTGATGCAGGGTTTCCAGGGCCGTGGCCAGGTTTTCCAGCTGATGAATACCCGGCAGGCCGATGACTCGCCCCTGGGTGAGGCTGTGGTCCCAGCGGATCTCGTCGGCCTGGAGGCTCGGCGCGGGGCAGAGCTCCGGCCGACACTCCAGCAGGGGCAAGACCCACTGTGGATCGAGGGTGGGCCCCAGCACGAGGGGGCGGCCCTCCCGGGCGGTGCAGAGTTTTTCCTGGCCGATGGCTTCCCGGGTCTCCCCCAGAAAGGCCGTGTGGTCCAGGCCGACATTGGTGAGCACCGTGAGCAGAGGATCGAGGGCGTTCGTGGCATCCCAGCGACCGCCCATGCCGACTTCCACGATGGCCACCTCCACGCCCGTCATGCGGAAGGCCAGCATGGCGGAGGTAATCATCAGCTCGAAGTAGGTGGCCTGGATCCCGGCGCGAACCTCGCAGTCGAAGGCTTCGCTGAGGAGCAGATCCAGGGCGGAGGCGCCGATGAAATGGCCGTCGATCCAGATCCGCTCCGTGGGGGCGATGAGATGCGGTGACGTGGTCCAGCCCACGGTGAGGCCGCAGGCCCGCAGGGCCTGGGCGAGAAAGGCGCCCGTGGAGCCCTTGCCATTGGTCCCGGCGATGAGCACACAAGGAAAGCCCCGTTCTGGATGACCGAGCCCCTCGAGCAGCAGGTTCGGATTGCCGAGCCCGCGCTTGATGCCCCAGTGTCCCCGGGCCTCCAGCCGCTGGATATTCGGGAAGGTCTGCCAATCCAGCGCGCCTTCCATGGAAGGAAAGGGGCTTCCGGTCTCAGGGGCCGACATCTCAGGCCTTCTTGGGTCCGTGCTTCAGGGACTCGAAGAGGCGCTCAAGTTCATCTTCGCTACCAAAATGAAGCAGAAGAGCTCCGCCCTTGCCCTTGGGCTTGATCTCCACCCGGGTGCCCCAGGCCTGGGTCAACTCTTCGGCAGCGGCCTTGAGGAAGACGCTGGGGTTGTGCCGTTTGGCTCGGGCCTTCCGTTGCCGGGCCAACTGGTGCACCTTGGCCTCCAGCGCGCGAACGGAAAGCTGCTTGGCCACGATTTCGTTGGCGAGGCTCTCCTGAGTGCGGACTTCTTCCACGCCCAGGAGCACTTTGGCGTGCCCCGTGGACACCGTGCCCGAGGCGACCATGTCCTGGATCGGCGCGGGGAGGCGCAGCAGGCGCAGCGTGTTGGCCACCTGGGGGCGGCTCTTGCCCACGCGGTCTGCCACCTGCTCCTGGGTGAGCCGCAGATGCTCGCCCAGCTGCCAGTAGGCCTTGGCCTCCTCGATGGCGTTCAGCTCCTGGCGCTGGATGTTCTCCACCAGGGCGAACTCCAGGAGACGGTCCTCGGGCACCTCTTTGAGCACCACGGGCACCATGGTGAGCCCGGCCCGCTTGGCGGCGCGCCAGCGGCGCTCCCCCGCGATGATCTCGAACTTGTCGCCCACCTTGCGCGCCACGATGGGCTGGACCATGCCATGCAGCTTGAGGCTGGCTGCCAGATCCTCCAGTGCTTGCTCGTCGAAATGGATGCGCGGCTGATAACGGTTCGCCACGAGGCTGCCCACGGGAAGTTCCCGAGAGTTGGCATCCTCCGGTGCGATCTGGTTCATGAGCGATGTGAGACCCCGCCCCAAGGCGGGCCGTTTCAGGTTCATCGTTCCCCCTCCAGGAGCGCGGGCTCGAACTGGCCCAGCCATTCGCGCGCCAGGCTCAGATAGGCCTGAGCGCCCTTGGATTTCAGGTCGTAGAAGGCCACCGGCTTACCGTGACTGGGCGCCTCGGCCAAACGGATGTTGCGGGGAATGAAGGTCTGAAAAACCTTGCCCGGAAAGGCCTGACGCACCTCGTTGGCCACGGCGGCCCCCAGGTTGGTGCGCTCCTCGGCCATGGTGAGCAAGATCCCCCCCATCTTGAGACGCGGATTCGGCCCGGCCTGCACGCGGCGGATGGTCTCGACCAGTTCGGCCAGACCATCCAGCGCGAAAAACTCGCAGGGCATGGGCACGATCACTTCGTCGGCGGCCGTAAGCGCGTTGAGGGTGATCATGCCGAGGGAAGGCGGTGGATCGATGAGGATGAAATCGTAGTCGTCCCGCACCGCATCCAGGGCCTTGCGAAGCACCTGCAGCTCGGGCAGCTCGAAGAGCTCGAACTCAAGCTGAGCGAGATCCTTGCCGGCGGGGATCACCTGGAGCATAGGTACTTCAGTGCTGAGGATCAGCGCCTTCGCCGGCGCGCCCTTCATCAACGCAAAGGCACCCGCTCGCTGATCGGGCTTGGGGAATCCCAGACCCGTGGTGCTGTGGCCCTGGGGATCGAAGTCGATCAGCAGGACCATTTTTTCCAGCATGGCGAGGGAGGCGGCCAGATTGATCGCCGTGGTGGTCTTGCCCACTCCACCCTTCTGATTGGCCAAGGCCACGATCCGCGCAGACATGCTAGAACCTCGACTTCACAGCAAATGGGCTGGATGGGTGAGAACGCACCGATCGACCTCGGATGTGGAACATTCAGAGTCTATCACGTTCCACGGATCCCATGTGTTGCGGGCTCAGTGGCGATTCACCAAGACCGGATCCGGTTCAAACATGCCGATGCGCCGCACCGGTCCTGCGAGCCAGAGCCCCGACCAGCGGCCCTCGTTCAGACCTTCCAGCGTGACCCGCACGGGGTCCTCACCAACAGGCTGGAATTGCCACGCGGTCGTGCCGGTGCGTTGGGCCAGCCAAGCGCCCGCCACTGCGCACCCTTGACCACAGCACAGAGTCTCCCCTTCCACCCCGCGTTCCCAACTGCGGATGCGGGCGAGACCCGTGGCTACCACCTGAATGATGCTTACGTTCGCGCCTTCGGGCAGATCTGGGTGATGGCGTAGGGGCGGCGCGAATTCCGCGAGGTTCACCCGATCCACGTCCGACACCTCGACCACCAGGTGAGGCGTGCCGGTCCACCCAAAGGCATGGGGCAGCGCCAGCGGCAGAAGAGTCTGGCGCAGGACGTGCTCCGGTCCCTCCGACAGACGCAGGCCCACGTTGTCGGCAGCCAGCCGCAACCGGACGGCCTCACCACTTACCCTCGCCTCGAGATCACCCCTCATTTCTGGTGGGAGAAGACTCGCCGCTGCGCGGGTGCCGTTGGAGCAGAAGGTCCTGGAACCATCCGGCTCCCAGTGATCCATCTCCCAGGGTGTGCCCTCAATTCGGGGCTGAAGCAGGAACAGCCCGTCCAATCCCAATCCCCCACCCCGCGGGCAGAGAATCCGGGCGAACTCCGGGCCGGAAAAATCTCGTGGTGCTTCATTCGCCCAGAGATAGGCGAAGACATTTCCCGACGCGGCCGCGATGCAGAGCATGTTTAATCCTGCGGATCAGCGGCGCTCGCCGCGCTCGCGAAAGCTGTAGACCGTTTCCCCGGGACGGGCGTAGCCCTGGCGTCGGGCCAGGGCCTCGAAGAGTTCAGGGTCCTTGGAGGCCAGGCGACGCACTTCCTCGGCCAGCTCGCGGTTCTGCCGCGCCTTCTGGAGCAGTTCTGTCTTGAAGCCATGGAGTTCTGCCTGCCGCTTCCTCAGCGCGGGAACCCCATCTGGCGCCAGAAGCAGGATGCCCGACGAAAGCACGGCGGAGAATCCCAGCGCGCCCCACAGGGTGCGTGATTGTAGAATCCAGGCGGCGTTCACGGCCTTAGCGGAAAATCGGCCCGAAGGCCTCGGCCCCGGCGTAGCGAGCGGCAGCGCCCAGTTCCCATTCGATCTGGAGCAGACGGTTGTACTTCGCCACGCGATCGCTGCGGCAAGGCGCGCCGGTCTTGATCTGGCCCGCGCCCGTAGCCACGGCCAGGTCGGCGATGAAGGTGTCTTCCGTTTCGCCGCTGCGATGGCTGATGATGGCGCGGTAGCCCGCCTTGTGGGCCATGTCCACGGCCTTCATCGTCTCGGTGACCGTGCCGATCTGGTTCAGCTTGATGAGGATGGCGTTGGCCACGCCCTCCTTGATACCCTTAGCCAGGATCTCGGGATTGGTGACGTAGAGATCGTCGCCCACGAGCTGAATCTTCCCGCCGAGCTTTTCGGTGAGCGTTTTCCAGTTCTTCCAATCGCTCTCGTCGCAACCGTCCTCGATGGTGATCACGGGGTGACGGTCCACGAGCCCGGCGTAGTACTCGATGAGTTCCTTGCCGCCGCGCTTGCTGCCGTCGATCTCGTACTTGCCGTCCTTGTAGAACTCGCTGGAAGCACAATCGAGACCGAGATAGAAATCCTTGCCGGGTTTGAAGCCCGCCTTCTTGATGGCTTCCTCGATGAGGACCAGGGCCTCTTCGTTGCTACCAAGATTCGGTGCGAAGCCGCCTTCGTCGCCCACACCCGTGGAAAGCTTCTTGGCCTTCAGCACGGCCTTGAGCGCGTGGTAAACCTCGGCGCCCCAGCGGAGACACTCGGCGAAGGAAGGCGCACCTACGGGCAGGATCATGAACTCCTGGATATCCACGTTGTTATCCGCGTGGGCACCGCCGTTCAGGATGTTCAACATGGGCACAGGCAGCAGTCGCGCCGAGGCCCCACCCAGATATCGGTACAGCGGCTGGCCCTGGGCCTTGGCGGCGGCATCGGCCAGTGCCATGGAAACGCCCAGAGTCGCATTGGCGCCGAGATTCGATTTGTTCTCGGTGCCATCCAGGCTGATCATGAGCTCGTCGAGCTCAGCCTGCTGAAAGGGGTCCATCCCTTGGAGGGCGTCCTGGATCTCGGTGTTGATTGCGTGCACGGCGTCGAGGACGCCCTTGCCGAGATAGCGCTTCTTGTCGCCATCCCGTTTCTCGAGGGCTTCCCGACTCCCGGTGCTGGCACCGGAGGGGACCATGGCCTGGCCAAACGTACCGTCGTTGAGGTACACCCGGGCGAGCACGGTGGGATTGCCGCGGCTATCGAGAACTTCGAGGGCTGAAACGCGTTCGATCAACTTCATGGCGAGACTTCCAGAACGCCCCCCTGGGGGCGGATCAGTGAAAAAAAGCTTCTTACTTCTTTACGGCCTTCTTCACGACCTTCTTGGCGACCGGCTTCTTGGCGACGGCCTTCTTCACGACCTTCTTGGCGACCGGCTTCTTGGCGACGGCCTTCTTCACGACCTTCTTGGCGACCGGCTTCTTGGCAACGGCCTTCTTCACGACCTTCTTGGCGACCGGCTTCTTGGCAACGGCCTTCTTCACGACCTTCTTGGCGACCGGCTTCTTGGCGGCGGCCTTCTTCACAGCGGGCTTCTTGGCAACAGCCTTCTTCACGGCGGGCTTCTTGGCCGCAGGCTTCTTCGCGGCGGGCTTTTTGGCCGCTGGCTTCTTGGCCGCAGGCTTCTTCGCGGCGGGCTTCTTGGCCGCAGGCTTCTTCACGGCGGGTTTCTTGGCCGCAGGCTTCTTGGCGGCGGGCTTCTTGGCGGCCTTCTTCACAGGCTCAGCCGGGGTATCCGCGACGGGAGTGGTCTCGTCAGGGAGCTGGACGTGTTCCATTGGGAACTCCTTTTTGCCCTTCCGGGCGGGGTGGGGTGAAGGGGTGGATGGTGAGAGTGGAGCTGACTTGGTGCTCGGTTTCGCTTTTGCGGTGCTGCCCCCTGCAGCGGTCTTCATCCCTTCTGCCGGGGATGTGGAGGCCTCGGAATCCTTGGCCGGCGCGGCTTCCGACTTGGTCTTGGCCTTGGGGGATTTCTTGGGAGGCTCGATCCCCGCGAGAATCTGGGCCAAGCGCTTGCCCGGATAGAACTCGTCGAGAAAGACGTCGCCGATGATCACGCCATGGACGCCCATGGCTTCGAGCTGGCGGATCTGGGCAAGGGTGGCGACGGCGGCCTCGACCATCCGGAAGCACTTTTTTTCCGGAACCTTCTTGAGGAGCGCGAGAGCCTTTTCAAAGGAGGGCTCCCACGTATCCATATCGCGGCCGACGACGCAGACGATCTCGGCCTCGGCCTCAAGTGCTCGCTTGAGGTCGGCTTCGCAGAACACCTCGACGACCACGTCGAGGGACTTCGCGGCAGCGAGGCGCTGGAGGGCGATGAGCCGCTCCGGCTCCAGAAGGGCTGCCACGAGGTAGATGGCATCGGCACCCAGGATCTTGCTCTCTTCGATCTGGTACTCCTCGAAGATGTAGTCCCGGCGGATCAGCGGGACCTTCACCTGCCCGCGGACCTCGGAGAGGTGCTTGTCCTCAGCGGAGTACAGAAAGCGATCGGTGGCCACGGAAATCGCGCGAGCCCCGTTCTCCACAAGGCTCTTGGCGTGGGTCGCGGGTCGGAAACTCTCCCGCACCTGACCCCGCAGCGGATTGCCCCCGGCAACTTCGGCGATCACGGAAATGCCCGGCTGGCTTAGTTCTTCTTTGAGAGAGTGGTGCCCCCGGTACGCGTCTTTGTTTGCCGCGGGACCTCTTTGCTTCTTGATCTCGATGTCCAGCGCCTTGAATATCTGGACTTTTTTCAGCATTTACTCTCCTTCAGAGTGCCCTGATCCTGTGACCGGCCATCCCGTGATCTCAATGTCAGGACTACTTCTAGTGATCAACTAAAGCAGCGTTCTATTGCAGGTCAACAAAATTTCGAGTTGCTCAACGAAAATATATTCCCTGGATCGCCATCTCTCAACCCTTTGCCTGAAGGGCTGAACGGGAGGACACTGCACCTTGGCACATCGCCACATCGCCCCTGCCCCCGCGTCGCTACTCGTTTTTTGACGTTTCCCATCCCCACGAATACCACCCCGATCACGGAGAAAAAAATGGAACCGATCGTCCTGGATCATCCCCTCGCTCACCACAAGCTCACCCTCGCAAGGGACCGGAAAACCCATGGCAGCCTCTTTCGGCAGCTGATCGAGGAACTCGGATTGCTGCTCGCGGTGGAGAGCACACGCAACCTGCCCACCGTGACCATCGTCGTAGAAACCCCACTGGAGCGCATCCAGGGGCAACGGCTGAACCCCCTCGATCCGGTGCTCGTGCCCGTGCTCCGGGCAGGCCTCGGCCTGCTCCCCTCCTTCCTCCAACTCCTCCCCACCGCCAAGGTGGGCCACCTCGGGCTCTACCGGGACCATGACTCCCTGGTTCCGGTGCCCTACTACCGCAACTTTCCCCCGCTCCTGGAGGAACGCCCGGTCTTCGTCCTGGACCCCATGCTCGCCACCGGCGGCAGCGCCTCGGAGGCTGTGCGCCAGTTGAAGGCCGCGGGCGCGCGCCAGATCACGCTGGCCTCCGTCCTCGCCGCCCCGGAGGGCATTGCTCGCCTCCAGGCGGATCACCCAGATCTCCGGATGGTCGTCGCCGCCATCGACCGCCAGCTGAACGAGCGCGGCTACATCCTTCCCGGCCTCGGCGATGCCGGAGATCGGATCTTCGGTACGGCCTGAGGCGGGTCAGGGCCACATCATATCTATTGTCAATGTCGCCCATGCAGTCAGCGGAAAGGCTGTTCTCGATGAGCAAACCGGTCAGGCATTGGATCATTCAAAGCACCGGCGCTCTCGGTGATGTCTGTATGGCGCTCTGCGCCTGTAAGGCGCTCAGGGTGGCTGACCCCAGTTGTTCAATCTGGTTCGTGACCAGTCCCAACCACCTACCGTTGGCAGCGGCCTGCCCCTACATAGACGAATTCTTTGCCTATGGGAATTACGTCCGGATCGTCGATGCCATGCACGAGGCCGCCTGGCGCAATCCCGATTTCGCCTTTCGGCTCCTCGACCACGTCCGGTTCGGCCTGGACCCCCTAAATCAAGTGGAGGCCTACCTCGCCAACCTCAAACAGCCACTCTGCCAGGCCGACAGCAAGACCCTGGACCTGATCCTCCCCACCCCTACCTCGGGCTCCACCCCGGAACCCCTCCCGCCATGCCCAACTGGGAAACGCCGGATCGTGTTCCACGCCGCCCATAACGATCCCAATCGCACTTGGCCGAAGCAGGCCTGGGAGGCCCTCGGCCGAAAGGTGCTAAACGAAGGACATCAACTGATCCTTATAGGGGAAAGCGCTATCAATTTTCAGGAGAAAGCCTTCTGCCTGGATCTTCCCGGGGCCATTGATTTCCTGGGCCAGTTCGATTCCCTCAAGGTCGTGGAACTCCTGAGGCTCTGTGACCTCTTCGTTTCTTCCGATAGCGGCCCAATCCAACTGGCCGGAGCATCGGACATTGCCATTTGCGGTATCTACACCGCCGCTGCAGGGCGCAGCCGTATTCCCTTCCGCCACGGACAGCCCTTATGGGGCGCCAGTCTAGTCGAACCTGAATGTCCCCACCGGGCCTGCTTCCGCTTCATGTCCGCGCCGGAACACATCAAGCATTTTCAACAGGCACTGAAGGAGGGAGGAAGAGTCATCAACGATCTACTGTCCACGTGGTGCCTGGAGGCTGACACCTATCACTGCCTCCGTGACATAACACCAGAAAGGGTTTGGCAGGCCATGACCCCTTGGATCCTGGTCACACCGATGGAACGGGAGGCCATGCTCAAGCAGGTGGAAACCATAGCAGCCTCCGGACAACCCCAACGTGCTCTAAATCTTTTGGAGACGTTGCCAGAGGTCCCATCCGAGGCAGCAACGGTCATGCTCCGTGCACAGCTACTCCAGAGCCTTGGTCGAGTGGACGAGTCCTTCGAGCTGCTGCGACAGTGGCTACCCTTGTGGCCCTTGCATGGTGGAGTGGTCAACCTGATGGGGCTCGCCAGCCTTCGCGCAGGGGACAGCGACGCCGCCCGGAAATTCTTCAATAAGGCCAAGGACCTTCCGGATTCCGGGCACGCCGTGTCTCGCAATCTCGCATTCCTGGACGCGCTCCAGGCCCTGGAGACGAATTCCCTGGATCAAACGATAAGCGCCCTGGACGACATCATCGGAATGCCCTCCGGCTTCGATACCGTGGGAGAAGGCGAGATCGCGGTGCTCCGCCTCACGGTCATGCTTCTCCGAGGCCACTTGGAGGATGGACTACGCTTTGCGGACCAGGCCCTTTGTCAGGAAAAGCAGAACGCTGATCTCCACTTTCTGAGAGGAGAGCTCCTGCTCCGACTCGATTTGCCGACAGAGGCCAGGAGTTCGTTCGAGGCCTGCCTTTCCTTGAGCCCGGCTCATGCCCTGGCCACAGAACACCTCAAGGCACTCACGACCTGATGGGTCGCCACAGCATTTGTTCATAGGCATCTGAGTCTAGAAGCTGCCCTAGATCCAGAGGCGGAATGCCCAGCCCCGGGTCGGCCGGGGAGACAAGCAGCCTCGGCTTCGTCCCGGAGGATGCCAGAGCGTGTCGCACCCCCTCCGTGACCGCCTCGCCCGGGATCTGCCCAAGGCAGTGGTGCCCCCCTTGATCGCAGGCCCAATCACAGAAATAGCAGGCCAGGGGGTGACAGACCACCGTCGCCCAGGCACTCACTGGCGCGTAACGCCCAAAGGCTCCACCGCCAACGAGGACGACATGGGGTACCTTTCGAGCGGCGCAGAGGAAAACCCAGGGCCCCTCTACACCCACCACCACCCTGCACAAGGAAAGCGTTTCCAGCACCTCGGAAGCAGCGAGCGAACCCCGGAGATCCAGACACCGCGATTTCCCCCACCATGCCACATCTTCCCCAAGCGCTCCACGGCCTCCTGGCCCTAGGAGAATGACCCCCATGTTCGGATCCGAGTGAAGAATGGGCCCCAGAGACTCACCCCAGGCATGAAAACCTGTCGAATCCCCCGGGCCACACCACAGGCCTAGCCAAGCGGATGGTTTTGACCCGCCCTTCGCCCCCAAACGCCTGGCTGAAGATCGGCATGCCTCCTTGCAGACTGGCCATGAAAGTCGCTCCTCTCCGGGGTCCATTCCTAGGGCCAGGACAAAATGGCGATACCGGTCCGGTTCAGCGTGGGGCGCGTCCAGAAGATCGACGAGGTGCGTATAGAAGCCGTCCCAGCCATTGGCATCGATTTCATCCTCACCCCGGTTCACTGCTGTCTTCCAGCCAATCCGTTCAGGGGCATCACTGGCCAGAATGGCTATGTCCACAAGGGCATTTCGTGTGGGAGAGGGCACCAGCGCCAAATCGAATTTTTCTGGCCGGATGGAATTAATCAGCTGTCTCACCGCTATTTCTTCCCAAATCGGGATCGCCAGCGCCATCTCCGCGTTTTCCGGAATGGCGATCACGCCATCAATCCCAGGATGGGCCTGGACGGCCCCGAGTTGGCCGGCGGGGACCAGCGCCGTGATTTTTGCATTAGGGTGGCGCACCCGAAGCCCATGAAGGAGGCACCCAGCGAGGATTGCCTCGGGCAACCCCAGATTGAGCACCACAAGAATCTTCTGAATCGAGTCCGCGGGACGGTGAAAGGGGGCCTTCGGCAATGTCATGGGAGCACCTTCGGGGACCGAGGGCAGCCATTCAAGGCCGACTCAAGGCGATTTACGGCATCAGGAAAGCCGTGTCGCTCACGGATGAAGGCCTTGGCCTGTGCACCCAGGCGAGCAGTCAGAGCGCCATCCTCCCATAGGCGGAGGCAAGCCCGAGCGAAATCGTCCGGGCTATTGGCGACCAACCCTTGATGCCCATCCTCAAGGCCGCAGGCTAATGCAATTCCTGCAAACGAAACCACCGGCACCCCACACGCCATGGACTCCATGACCTTCACCTGTTGGCCGGTGCCACCCAGCAGTGGGCAGATCGAAAACCGCGCATCCGCATACAGGGTATCGAGGTCGTCCACAAAGCCGAGCAGGTCCAAGCCCGGAGTGGGGAGCAAATGCTTGCAAATCGGGCCCGCCACCCGGAGCCGGAAGTCGGGTGCGGAACGCAGGATGATCGGCAGAATGTGCTGGACGAAATTGGCGAGCCCCTGAAGATTGAAACAATTCATGGCAGCCAAAAAAATGGGGGCTCCGGCGTATCTATTGGGCAGATCTCGCGGTTCGAAAACCAGTGGCAGATGGTGGACTCTGGCGGGGGACAGGTGGCGCTGAAAGATCTGACCCTCCCAGTCGGACACGGCAATTGCCAGATCGAACGCATCCACTGCGGCAAGTTCCGCCTCCAATCCTTCCACGGTGTCGAGGCGAATGGCCTCCAGGAAACTGTGATGGACCACCCTTGGCGATAGCTTAACTAGGTCGTACGGGCCACCCTTGAAGTGGGGATTCAATTGGGCCTGAAGGTGCGCGTTCAGAGATAGCAGATCCTGGCTCAGGAGCACCTTAGTGATGCTGCGCGCAGAAGGAGAGCACGCGAGAGGCGCCCACTTCGCATAGTTCACGAGCAGCAGGTCTGGCGCTTCCCGTTCTAGAAATGTTTCAAACCAAGTTCGCAGCCCAGGAGGATTCCATCGGCTCGTTTCAAAATTGGTCTGCCACGAAAACCGAACCGAGCACCAAGCCCAATCCGAACTACGAGGCTCATAGATGTGAACCTTCGCTGCGAAATCTCGCTCGAAGGCCCTCTTTCGTTCCTCCGTCCAAGGCTCATCGTGAAAGAGTGGGGAGGAAGCCACGGTCAGATCAAAACCCAACGCCTGGAACATTCGCACAACTTGACAGAAGTATCTATGTGCTCCAGTTGCACTTGGATATGGACTAAATGGGACGAAGACCACTGCCCGGCCTCGTCTGCGTGACATGGACACCAGCATATCTCCAGAGAACCAAGGTTGAATTCGACTACTCTGCCACACGGCACGAGACTTGGGTTTCGAATTCCACAGAGGAGGGACCTGATTCACCTAGCGAATTCGAGCTAGGATTGGGGATCTGCCAGACAGCTGAATAAAGGGGATCATGTGAGGATCGAGCGCATTGTTTTAACGGGCGATTTCTTCCGGACTTCGGATCACCGCGAGCCAAACCAACTCGGCAACGTCTTCAGGTTGCACGGTCTGATTTCAAAAGCGTTGGTCAAAGCAACGGGCATCCAGCCGACCGTCTGGTTCGGGCAGGAATATCCACTGGGCAGGTGTGAAGGGCAAGGGACTCCTGTGCCGGAGGAATATTTCCGGGCAATGTACAGAACCCCCAGTTTGTTGTCATGGATTGACACCTTCTTCAAGGAACCAACGGATGCCCTCCTGGAGGCATTGGCGCCCGCATTTGACGGATCCCTGGTCATTGCCTTCGAGTTGTCCCCCTTACTCGAACGCACACTGGATCGGCTTGGAGTCCCGTGGATCGACATCTTGTGGAGCCCCATACGGTTCCTCCCGGATCTAGCCTTCTCCTTCAGAAGCTCTCGCCACGTTGACCTTTCCCGTTGTGGCAACCATTGGCTGAAGAGAGGGCATTTGGACCTGGCCGTGGAACACCTCCGCGATTACTACAGCAAGACCCCTTGCCTCCGTGGAGATGATCTTGTCTTTTTCGCACAGACCAACGTGGACCGAACCCTCCTGACGCCCCAGGGGCTCTATGCCATCGAAGATGCCGTCAGCGGCATCTTGGAGCGGTTGGGGGACCGGAAACTCTGGATCAAACCCCACCCGCTTCAGTTAGACAATCCCATCCTTTCTCTCCTGAAAGACAAGGCACGGGGCGAGTTGATCCCCGATTCCACCTACGCCCTCCTGGCCTCCGATGTCCCCCTCGAGGTCGTCACCATTTCATCCTCCGTCGCCCATGAGGCGCGGCTTTTCGGGAAGAAGGTCACCACCTTCAACAGCCATTTCCTCGACCACGTCTATGACGGGCCGATGAGCCTGAACGACTGCTGCACTCCGCCCTTCTGGTCGCGACTGCTCCAGCCGCTCCTCCCAGTACAGGAAACACCGGAAGAGGAGCCCCTGGCGCCCGTTTCTCCGAACGTCGTCCGCAGAATAGTTGGGTTTTACGGTCTGGACCAGGCCGTTTGGGGAGATGATCGCCCTGCGGATGTGGATGGCTTGGCCGAACTGTTCTCGAAGGTGGAGGCATTCCTCGAGCTCAGACAGATCGAGACTGCAGAAACGCTCGTTCAGGAGAGACTGGAACAAGGCATCGAGGCAGAACGCCTGTGCCTGTCTGTTGCCCTAGGGAACATCCAACTCCAGAAGGCGGATCCGAACCAGGGGCTTGAGCTTTTCCTTCGTCTGGTCGTGGAGTTCTCGGACGATTCGATCGTCTATGTGAACCTTTGCGGCGCCTTCCTGCAATGTGGACAGACGGATTCCGCCAACGCCTGGCTGAAAATCGCCCAGAAAAAGTTCCCGAAGGATCCTGATCTTGCGCAACTCGCCCAATCCTTCCCCGAGGCCATCTCGAAGGTCCAAACAGAGGATCGGCTCTTCTGGATGGACAAGTATCATGCATGGGAAAAATCCATGCGGACTCATGCCGGTCAGGCCTTCTCGACCAGGACCCTTCGCAGGATCGAGGCCTACCTGCCCGAACAGGTGGAGTGTTCCGTTGAGACAGGATGCGGAAAATCCACGATCCTGTTTTCTAATCTATCCAAACACCACAAGGTTTTCGCCTTGGATGACCGTTCCCTGGCGGAGCAGTCCTCGGTCCTCTTCTTCCAGGATTGCCCCATCAGCAGGCCCGAGCGCGTGGAGTTCATTTATGGACCCACCCAGCGCACGCTACCGCCCTACGCCGAGCACGGCCTGTACGATGTAATTCTCCTGGATGGGCCTCACGGCTACCCTTTCCCGGAGCTGGAGTACCTCTGCCTGTTCCCGCATCTCAAAAAGGGGGGAATCCTGATCGTGGATGATGTCCAGATCCCCACCATCGGGCGCCTAGGAGACTTCCTGGCGGAAGACGAGATGTTCGAGCCCTTGGCGTTGGTCGAAGGCACAGCGCTTTTCCGTCGGACAGAGGCCCCGACCTTTGACTCCTGCGGCGACGGCTGGTGGACTCAGCGCTACAACCGGCGTCGCATCTCACCCAAGCGCCCCTTTTTCCTCCAGGACGGCCCCGTAGCTGATCACTTTTCTCCGAGGAAACTCGACGAAAAGCTGAATCCCTAAGGCAATCGGGTGCGCTCCTATTCCAACGGGGGTGGTTCGAACCCCGATTCCACAACGGGTAAGTCCACGACACCTGCCGGATGGTCCCCGTCGAACCCCTGATGTGCCTGAAACGGGAAGAAGGCCCCCAAGCGATCGAGGTCGCCCTCATTGTGCGTCAGTTCTGGCAGCGAAAACCTCTGGTAACGCCCTATCAGGGCGAGACAGTACCCGCAGCGCACCATCTCGACTTTTCGGCAGTCCACGCCGAGGCGGACTAGGTTGTAGAGCATCAAGCCTAAATTGAACACGTGGACATGGCCGCTGACCACCTCGGGCTTAGGGGGGGGCCAGATCAGGCAGAAGGCCCCCCCGGGACGGAGGCAGGAAAAGAACCGTCGCAGAAATCGCTCTGTGTCTGGGACGTGCTCGATGGTGTGGGAGCTGTAGACAGCATCATAGGTGTCTGGGAGTTGGACTCCCAAGAAGTCCCCAACAAGGTAGTTGGCGGCGGATCCGGAATACCCCGCCATCACCACTTCCTTAGGGACTAGGTCCACGCCCGTGACGACCATTCCCTTCTCGAAGAATTGACGCCATACGGGACCTGATCCGCAGCCGATATCCAGGATGGAGGATGCCTCGTACCGCTCGACAAAATACCGGGTCACCTCATCTCGGCCGCCGATGGGTTTTCCCAAATCGAAGTGACGCCCGGACTGCTTTTGATGGTGTGGGGACGAGGGCGTCATGGGGCTAGGCTCTAGGACTTCCATGAGCAGGCACACCTCCTCATTCTCCGGCGCCAACGCGTAAGCCGTGCAGGCGGCTGCGCCGGCCTCATCAAGTTGCCCGGCCCGGAGAAAGGCGCCTCCGAGATTCACGAGCACAAGAGGATCGCTTGGAAAGTCCCCGGCAAGGCCCTTGAGGATTTCAATCGCCTGTAGGACCTCATCCTGAACCAGCAGGACATTCGCTCGGGCGAGGCGCAGCAAACGGTCTCCAGGATTGTGTCGGAGCCCCTCACCAAGCGTCTCCTGTGCTTCTTCCAGAGCCTCCGAATTCAGAAGGCTTTGGGCCACGGCAAGCACCTGCTCGACTTCAAACGAAGCCGGGAGGGGTCGTCCCTTGGTGAAGACAGCTATCTCCCGAGCTGGATCACCCAGGCGTAGCTCTACACGCTCGAGACGATACCTGGCATCGACGTCCCGAAGGAGCGCCAACCATTTCCCGGGGGGCATGATGCTCAAGTGGCTGTGGCCGTCGTCGTAGCAGGCGATCTTGTGGAAGGCCATGGCGCTCAGGGAATCGATCCTGCGAAGAATCTCCGGCAGCGTTTCGGGCGCCAGGTGCTCGAGGAAGTCAGCGCTGACAACCAAATCTGGCTGGCCAACCGGAAGCTCCCGGTACATGTCCACCCGCTGAAAGGACACGTTGGAATTCCTGGATATCACTTCCCGGATGCGGGGAGAGACGGCCCAGTCGCATCCTGTAACACACCTGAAAAAGGGCGCGGCCAATTCGATGAACCTGCCGTTCCCGCAGGCAATTTCAAGGAGCGATTCCGCCCCGAATGCCCGGATCTGATCGAGCTCCTCCAGCAACCAATTGTTGGCCTGATAACTGGCTTCCTCCTCATGGAGTCGCTGGTAGTAGGCTGCATCTCGAAGAGGATATGGAGGTTCCGGGAGCTTCATGGTCGACTCCGCATACTGGCGATGATTCCAGCACCAGATGGCGAAATCGAGAAGTCCGGCTTTAGCCTCAAAAATAATTTACTACATTTGTTTGCAACGTTTAAATAATTTTCAAAAAACCCCTAAAGAACAGCCCCACCCCACCCGAAAAGGTTTAGGTCGGGGGCTCCCCCCAACCAAACCCGGCAGCACGGATGCTGCCAAGGCACATCACGGAGGATGTCATGCCTTCTATTCTCAATAACGTTGCGGCTCTCACCGCCACCCGTCAGCTGGGTATCACCTCGATCGGCATGAGGCAGACCATCGAGCGCCTCACCACCGGCAAGCGCATCAATCACGCTTCCGATGACGCCGCGGGCCTGGCGAACGCCAACAGCTATCTGGCTGATTCCAAGGTCGCCACCGAGCGTCGCAAGCTCGCCACCCAGGACTACTACGCGGCTGCGGCTGATGATGGTTACCTGGATGAGGCTACCAACCTGATCATGCGCACCATGGAACTGGCCGCCGGTGGCAACGCCTCCGCCGCTGAAATGGCGTCGGTTTCCGCCCTGGCCATTGCTGCTGCCGCCAAAACTAGCGCCGCCACTTCTGTATCGGCCATTACCGACCTAGCCTCGGCTTCCACCGCTCTGGGCGTGGTCAACACGGCCCGCAGCACCATCGCGGCCACCATGGCCGAGGCTCTGAGCAACGCCAACCTCTACGGTATCGAGGCTGAAGCCAAGACCGCCCAGATGAGCAACATCATGGATGCCGATATGGGCGCCGAGGTGGTGAGCCTCACCAAGTGGCAGATCCTGAGCCAGTCGGGCACCAGTGCGCTGACCAACGCGAATCAGGCGAGTCAGACCGTACTCGGTCTCCTCCGGTAGTCGGGTTTTATGATGCGCCGTAGGGGACGGGCCTGGCTCGTCCCCTACGGTGTCTCATAAGGAGACCTCCCATGACCGATCAAGTGAACCCTCTGGGTGGCTTGGTTGCGGGAATGGCGAAGACTATCCCGGTCGCTTCCCCTGTTCCCTTCAAGCCTCCCCCCAAACCTGCCGAAGCCCGGGCCCCAAGCCCGGAAAGGCGGGACCAAGGTGTGTCCAAGGAAAGCCTGGAAGCCGCCGCCACCGACGTTCAGGACTACTTCCAGCAGGTGCCCACGGATATCAAGTTCGTGGTGGATAAGGCTACGGGCACCTACTACTTCAAGATCATCGATCCTGAGACCCGGGAGATCATCCGCCAAGTGCCATCCGAAGAAGTGTTGGCCATGGCCCGGAAACTGCGGGAACTTAGCAACTCCCGGAATGCCTCCGGCGTGCTCATGGACAAGGAAGGCTGAGGCCTGAGGGGGTTTGCCATGGCGACAACCATGAGTTTCCAGGGCGTCACGACGGGACTTCAGACCGACAATCTGATCAAGGCCATCATCGCCCGGGACAGCGGTGGGGTGGAGCGCCTCCAGGGCCGTCAGGCCCTCAACACCAAGCGCTCCGCCGCCCTGGCGTCCATGCGTTCGGGCATGACCAACATCACCGTGAGCATGGCCAAGCTCTTCGACAGCTTCGCCAACCGATCTGTTTCCAGCACGGATTCCACCGGAGCCTTCGCCACCGCCACCGCCACCGGGGCGGCCAGCGGTAGTTACGAGGTCAAGGTCGCCTCGGTCGCCACCAAGGGCCAGCTGGGCCCCACCGTGGTGGATGAGCTGCCCACCACCCTGGCCATGGCGGATGCCAACACGGCGATCACCAGTGGCACCGGAAATTTCACGGTGACCGGCACCGACGGCGTGGCCAAGACCTTTGAACTCACCAACAACAGCCTCAACGGCCTAAGGGATGCCATCAACGCCTCGGGCGCCGGGGTCACGGCGACCGTCGTCAACACCGGCAAGGGCGGCAATCAGTACCAGCTCGTGCTCACGGCCAAGGAGACGGGCACGGGCACCACCAGCGGTGTTGTTTCCCTGCGGGCGTCCGGGTTTACCAGTACCGAGGCTTCCCTGGGCGACCTGGCCGGAGGGCTCTCCTCGACTCCAGCGGGAACCGCCAAGGATGCGGTCTTTTCGATCAACGGGATCGAAATGACCCGCAAGAGCAATGTCGTTACCGATGCGGTGGACGGGGTCACCTTCACCCTGAAGAAGGGTGACGCCACCAACACCACCACCCTCACTGTGGGCCAAGACAAGGCCAACGCCACGGCGGCCATGCAGGATGTCATCGCCAAATTCAACGCGGTTCTCAAGACTTACAAGGATGCCTCGGCGGTCTCCAAGACCGACACGGGAGTCACCAACCAGGGCCCGCTGACCAGCGATGCGGTGGCCCGCTCGGTCATCAACGACCTGCGCAGCGTGCTCCGGGGCAACCCTGATGGCCTGCCGGATTCTGCCACGTTCAAGTCCGCCGCGGACCTTGGCATCAAGACCAACGCCGACGGCACCCTGAGTCTGGATACCACGATCTTCCAGGCCGCCCTCGACAAGGATCCGGTGGCGGTCAAGAACGTCTTCGCCTTCTCTGGCAGTTCCACGAACGGGGCGGTTTCCTTCGCTTCCGGAACCTCCAAAACGGCCACCGGCCCCGTGGATTTCGCCATCACCACCGGTGCCGGGGGAACTCTCACGGGCTCGCTCACGGTGGGGGGCACGACGTATGCCGACCTCAGCGTGACCAACGGCGTCCTCACGGGGCCTGCGGGCACTCCCCTGGAGGGATTGAAGCTGAATGTCACCGGTCCCGGCACGGGCGCACTGACGCTCACTCGAGGCATTGGTTCAAAGCTGCAGGATATGATCACCAGCCTCACTTCTTATTCGGGGACCATCGAAACGACTCGCACCAGCATCGAGGCCCAGAACAAGATCCTGGCCACCCGTATCGAGTCCGGGCAGGCCAATCTGGAGAAGAAACGTCTCGCCCTCAAGGCGCAGTTCGACAAGATGGAGACCATGGTCTCCCAGCTGCGGGCCTCCAGTTCGAGCCTCAGCGGGATCTGAGACATCCAATTCCCGCGCCACAAATGGCCCCCTGCCGTCAGGGGGCTTTTTCTTTCCCGGCCGAACCTCTCCCCAGGCAAGGGTTTCCATGAGAAAACGTAGAGCCATCGCTTGAAGGGGAAACAGAGGGTGCATCCGAACCATGCCAAGTTCCTGGCCAGGGCCCATGCCCTTGACCGCTCCGGGCGCGGCCCGGAGGCTCTTGCCGCCTACCGGGAGTACCTGACCCTGGAACCAGGCCATGCGGAAGCCTGGGCGGATTACGCGGGTCAACTGCTGGTGCTTCGCCAGTCGAAGGAAGCGGAAGCAGCCTGCGGGAAGGCCCTGGCGCTCGACCCTCGGAACCTTTCCGCGCGCATCAACCTGGGCTGCGTCCACATGCAGAAAGGTCAGTGGGAATCGGCTCTCGGTCAGTTCCGGGCCGTGCTGGCCGCGAATCCCGGCCGGGTGGATGCCCGCCGCGCCTTGGCGGAGTGTCTCCTGAAGGCGGGGCACCTGGATCAGGCGGAACAGGAATTGATGCGAATCCTAGGTCAGGACGCCCGGAGCCTTGAGGCCCATCAGCTGCTTGGCCACATCTACTACTCCCAGGGCCGTTGGGAAGATTTCCAGACCGAGATCGATCGCTTCCGGGTCCTGGACCCTGCCTGTGCCTACCTGGATTTCGAGCAAGGCTTCCTCGATCTGCTGTTCGGACGGATGCCCCAGGGCTGGAAGGGCCACGAGGCGCGCCTGCGCATTCCCGGCCTAGTGGGACCAACGCGCACCTTTTCTCAACCCGCCTGGCAGGGCGAGTCTTTCAAAGGGAAGACCCTCCTTCTCTGTTACGAACAGGGGCTGGGGGACACGCTCATGTTCATCCGCTACGCCCCTCAGGTGAAGGCCCTTGGGGGTCGGGTGATTCTCGAGGCCCAGCCCTCCCTCGCGGCGGTGGCCGCCACCTGCCCTGGAGTGGATCGGGTCATCCCCAGGGGCGAGCCGCTGCCCGCCTTCGATCTCTACGCGTCCCTGCTCTCCCTGCCCTGGTTGTTCCGCACGGAACTCTCCACCATTCCAGCCGAGATCCCCTATCTGGATGTACCACCCCAGGTGCCCCATCGCCAGGTGCTTTCGGAACTTCTGGCCCTGACCCAGGGCAGAATCCGCATCGGCCTTGTCTGGGCTGGCAATCCCAACCACAAGCGGGACGGGGAACGCTCCATTCCCGCGGCGGCCCTGGCCCCCCTGGCCGCCTTGCCGGGGGTGGCCTGGTTCAGTTTTCAGCTGGGACGCACGGATGCTCCGGCCTTGCCCAATCTGGTTCCCCTGGCGCCCCTGCTCAGTGATTTCACCGATACGGCCTACGCCCTGAGCGGCATGGACCTGGTGATCAGCGTGGATACGGCCCTCACCCATCTTTCCGGAGCTCTGGGTATTCCCACCCTGCTGCTCCTCACCTTCCAACCGGACTGGCGCTGGATGCTGGACCGGGAGGACAGCCCTTGGTATCCCAGCCTGCATCTGTACCGACAGCCCCAGGCGGGGGATTGGGGCTCGGTCATCCGGCGCCTGGTGGATGATTTGGCCCCTGAAGCTCCAGCCCAGCCCTGAAGGATTTCTCGTGGAATCTCCGCCCCCTCTTTCGTCAACAACCCCTGCTGGAACACCCTCGGGCGGGCGCCTCGAGGATCGGCTGGTGCAAGCGGATGCCTGGGTCCGGGAGGGCAGCCTCCAGCAGGCTCGCGAACTGCTGCTGCAGTGCCTCGCCCAAGCACCGGACAGTGCGGCCATTCACAGTCGCCTCACGACGGTGTACCTCCGCCTGCGGGACTGGAACGGTCTGCGGTCCGAACTCGAATACGCCCAACGAAACCTGCCTGCGGATCTGGCGGAGTACGAGCACAGCTACCTGAGCCTGCTATTCGGCGAGATGCCCAAGGGCTGGGATCAATGGGAGGTCCGCCTGCGGATCCCCGGCAAGGTGGGACCGCCGCGCACCTTCACCCAGCCTCGGTGGACGGGCGAGCCCTTCCCCGACCGAACCCTGCTGCTCCACTTCGAGCAAGGCTTCGGCGATACCTTCATGTTCCTGCGCTACGCGCCCCTGGTGAAGACTCGGGGCGGAAGGGTCGTTCTCCTGGCGCAGAAACAGATCGCCGCGGTGGCCGCCACCTGTCCCGGCATCGATGCGGTCATCCCGGAAGGAGCCCCGCTCCCCGCCTTTGATCTGCACCTTTCCCTGCCCTCCCTTCCCTACGTGTTCCGCACAGATCTGAACTCCATCCCCTGCGAAATTCCTTACCTTGACGTGCCCGAACAAGTGCCCAACCGTCAGGCGCTCGCTCGCCTTCTGGCCAAGGGCGATGGGCGGGTGCGCATCGGCTGCTCGTGGGCGGGGAGCCCCAAGCACAAGCGGGACAAGGAGCGCTCCATTCCATTGAAGACCTTTGGTCTGCTGGCGGCGCTGCCCGACGTGGCCTGGTACAGCTTCCAGTTCGGGGTGATGAACAACCCGGCCCTGCCGGGCATCACCCCCCTTGCCCCTGCCCTGCAGAATTTTTCAGACACCGCCTACGCCCTGAGTGGCATGGACCTGGTGATAACCGTGGACACGGCCCTGGCCCACCTCGCCGGGGCCATGGGCATCCCAACCCTGCTCCTGGTCCACTTCCAGCCGGATTTCCGATGGTTGCTGAACCGGGAGGATAGTCCCTGGTACCCGACCCTTAGGATCTTCCGGCAACCCACCCCGGGGGACTGGGAGGCCACCCTTCGGAATGTCGTCCAGGAATTGACGCAGGCGTGATGTCCGGGCCTTGCCTGAATATCACACGGGGGCCATAGGGACCAGGCGGTCCCCCCTTTTAGACTAGGTATCCGAAGGCGAGGCTCAAGTCGCCTTGTAGCCTTTGAGGGCGCGGGCGCCCTGTCCCTGCAGATTCAATTCCCTGCGCAGGAGATCCCGCTGCTCGGCGAGAGCCTCGGCCCGAGCATCCAGGCTCTTGGATAGGGCGTGAGCCCGTGTCACGATCGCGGCCCATCCTGGCCCCCGCGAAGCGGAGAGCACGGCCTGATCGAAGCCTTCCCGCCAGGCGGCGATGGCCTCCGGTTCTGGCAGTTCTCCTTGAAGCAATTGCTCCAGGGCATCTAGGGCAAGCACCACTTCTCGGTCGCTCACACGGACAGGCCGTCAATGGAGCCCGCTGGCTGATTTCCGGAACTCTTCCGGCGGTGGAGTTCTTCCCAGGTTTCTTTCAGTTCGCCCATGTGATTGAAGATCACCCGAAGGCGACCCGGTTCCCCGTTGAGCGAACCCTCGTAGAGTTCATTCGTCCACCAGTCGTACAGGCGAATGAGGTTTTCCACGACTTCGCCCCCATCATCGAGATTGAGGCGCTCCTTGAGTCCCACGATGATGTCTGAAATCCGCCCAATGTACACGGCCTGATTGGGCAGGTCTCCGGTCTCCATGGCCTTGATCATCAGATTGAGGAACCGCTGCCCACCCTCCAGCAGCAGCGCCGCCACCTGCTCGGGACTCGCGCCCTGGATGCGCTGCACCAGGTAATGGTTGGTGGCTTTCCCTCCGGGGTATCCCTGCATGACAATCCTCTCAACGAGTATCGGCCAGGACTCTCCCGCGTATTATTTCTGTCCGGCGAGCGGGGATCATGATCAGCAATGGGCCAATGGTATCTCTTCGACCGACTGCCCGTGGATCTTGATCCGTCAGGCCCGGTCCTTCCCCCCGCCCAGCATGGCCCTGAAGCGCCCGAAGAGGCCTGCGCTCTCGGAAACCTCCTCGTCGGGCTCCTTGGGGTTGACGTCTGCGGGAATGGCCACCGATGGATCGAGTTCCAGGGCCTTCTTGAAGCAGGCCTTGGCGTTGGCCTTGAATCCTTTCCGGTGGTAGACCTCTCCCATGAGTGCCCAGGGTTCGGCGGCCTTGGGCTGCAGTCTGGAGGCGGCCTGGAGGGCCTCGATCGCCCGGGTGGACCAAGCCGGATTCACGAGACGGTGTTTGCCCAGCAGCAGCCATGGCTCGTAAGCCTGGTCGCTGTCCGGGTCGAGTTTCACGCACTGCTCTAGAAAACGGATGGCCTCTGCCGTGCGGTCCTGAACCAGCAGGGTCCGTGCCTTCGCGAACAATTTCTTGGCCCGAAGGAGGGGACTCTCGGTGGCAAGTTCAGCCTCGTGCAGAGGGATCGACGGGATCTCCGCATAGGCCGGGAAGGCAACCCCAGGAGCACTATCATCCAACTCGATCGGCGTTTCTTCCCCGGCTCGGGGTTCGAAGTCCAGCGGCGGCAGCGCCGTGGGCGTGTTGGAGGGCAGATGAGCCGAAGACATCACGGGAGGGGTTATCGCTTCCAGCGGGATGGGCTGGGGTTCCGGGGAAGGCTCCACCAGAGGCAGGGAGCCCTGGGAAAGGGAGATGGACCCCAGCGCCCAGAGGGTCACCAGGAGTCGCGCTGCCACACCTTCAGGGAGGTTGCTGAGTGAAAGAAAAGTCTCGAAGCCCACGGGCTCACGCCCCAGGAAGGAGAGCGCGTAGGCCGTTTGCGGGGTGAGAGGCAGATCGCTCATGGACTCCAGCAGATCTCCGTGGGCCTCCCAGCGCCATTCCTTCTCCAGGAAGAGGAGATCGCAGAGTTCGTCCTCGTTGTGGGCCTCTCTGAAGGTGCTCCAGACAAAGTGTCGATGGTTCACGCGAAAGCGCAGATCATCGCTCAACTGTTGCTGCACGCCCCCTGGTTTCCATTCCATGTGGACGATGGTGTGTTCCAGGGCGTGGATCATCACCTGCTCCTGGAGTGAGCCCAGGTGGAGATCCCGCTCCTCGATGGTCATCAGGCCCCACTGAATGACCTTTTCGCCCAGGCGAAACCGTTCCTCGTTGGCGAGCAGTTCGTTGAGGGCGGCGTAGTCCAGGATTCCCTGGCGCAGGAGGTAGTTCCCGAACTGCTCCCCCGCCACATCGCTCTGGAGATACACGATGTTGCCGTCCGCCCAGTAGAAGCGCCTGCAACCATCATTCTGCTCCAGAACAAGGGTGCCTTCAGCTCTCTGTTGGCAGAGCGCCCCCATGATGGCGGGCAGGATCTGGGGCAGGTCTGGCCGGGTCACAGGCACTCCCCACGAATAGGTGATGGGTCAATCATGCAACTAATCCAAGAGATACCAACCGATGCCACCCTTCCATTGGCCTCGGGCGGAGGAGGCCGTATTCTTTCGTGTGCTCCCATTTTGCACCGAATCAGGTGGATTCATGTTTGAAAAACTTGGCAGGTTCCAGATCAAAAGACTTCTTGGCCAGGGCGCCATGGGCGAGGTCTACCTCGGCCTGGATCCTGCCATCGGGCGTGAGGTGGCCATCAAGACCATCATCCCCAACGCCGCCCAAGGCGAGGAAGCCAAGGCCCGCTTCGAACGGGAAGCCCGGGCCGCAGGAGTCTTGAACCATCCCCATCTCGTCACCATCTACGAGTTCGGCGAAGACCAGGGCGTGCTCTTCATCGCCATGGAGTACGTCCGGGGCCATGACCTGGAGGAGCTCTTCCGCGATCAGTCCCTGAGCCGCTCCGAGGCCCTTGAGGTGCTGGCCCAGGTCTGCGAAGGCCTCAATTTCGCCCATCGCAACGGCATCGTGCATCGGGACATCAAGCCCTCCAACGTGCGGGTAACCCGTGATGGAAAGCGCATCCACGCCAAGGTGATGGATTTCGGTGTGGCTCGGGTGAGTAATTCCGACATGACCGCCACCGGCATGGTGATGGGCACCGTCAGCTACATGGCCCCGGAATACATCCGCTCCGGAAAGCCCGATCCCCGCTCGGATCTCTTTGCCGTGGGCGTGATGCTCTACGAAGTCCTATCGGGCCGCAAGCCCTTCTCCGGCGATACCACACCCACCATCCTCTACAAGATCGTCAACGAGCCCCCGGACCCCATCGATTTCGAGAGCCTTCAGGGCATCAGCCCGGCCATCCGAATGGTCCTGGATCGGTCCCTCGCCAAGGATCCGGATGCGCGATTCCAAACCGCCGAGGACCTCGCCAAGGCCCTCCGGGCCGCCAAGGATCCCACCTGGCAGGGCGAGATCGAAGAAGCGACTTCTCGGCTGATGGCCGCTGCACCTACGGCGCCCGTGCCTCCCCAGGGGCTTCCGCCCGCACCCCCAGCCCCGGCCACCGTGGGCGTGCCGACCCCGCCGCGAGCGTCCCAGGCCCCGCGCCGCTCCAATACGGGTCTGATCCTGGCCGCCAGCCTCGGCGGACTAATCCTCCTCGCCGGAGGCGGGTTCGCGGCCTACCGCGCCTTCGGTCGACCGAAGAGCCCCGAAGTGGCCCAGCCCGCGGCCGGAGGAACGGCCTCGGTAGACGAAGGCCAGGCGCTTCCATCCCGTGAAACCACCTCCAAAATTCCGGGCCGAACCCCCACCCCGCAATTGCTTGGCCAAGTTCCCACACCCCCCGAGTCCCCCG
>JAYREN010000002.1:0-46226 GCA_041908845.1 Holophaga sp.
TCCGAGTTCTGGAGGGTGAAATTCCCGCCACGAGTCCCCAGCGTGCCGATGCGACCCGCGTAACACGGGTGATCATCTGGGATCAGATCGAATCCGTTGAAGGTGGTTAGAACCGGGACTTTTAGCCTATCCAGGAGTCGATGCAGGGTTGGGATCTGCCGGGCAAGACGGATCCCGTGACCGGCGACCACCACTGGGCGTTGGCTATCGCGGAGCAGGCCTAAGAGAAAATGGAGCGAAGGTGTCGGCCCCTCGGAAACCTCGGGCACGAATCCTTCGAGGCTCGCCTCGTCGATGTCCGCGCCCTGGATGTCCATGGGCACATCGATCCAGACGGGCCCCATCCGGCCCGTAGTCGCCAGGTGAAACGCTCGTTCGAGCTCCTTTCGAATTTGAGCCGGGTCATTCACGCTCACCGCATGTTTCGCCATCGGGCGCACGATGGGGATGATGTCCACTTCCTGGTCGCCCAGTTGACGAAGCGGCAACTCGCGGCACCAGGCCAGCGTGGTGGTTTGCTTCACCTGTCCCGAGATATAGATGGCGGGGATGCTGTCGGTCCACTGGCCCATCAGCCCCGTGAGGGTATTCAGTCCACCGGGGCCCGTCGTGATATTGACGATCCCGATCTGTCCCGTGGCTCGATACAGGCCCTCGGCCGCAATGGCGCAGGCCTGCTCATGATGGTTGTAGATCACCTTGAAGGGGGCCGATCGGGCGAAGGCATCGTTCAAGTGCATGGCGCCGCCGCCCGTGACCATGAAGACATGTCTGCCTCCAAGCTCGTAGAGCCGTCGTGCGATGTAGTCACTGACTTTGGTCATGCCTTTCCCTCTGGAGAAAACCCTGAGTTTACCGGCAAAATCCGTTGGGCCTCGTCCTCAGAATGGCTTGGCAGGACTGTGTTCAGGCTCTTAGACCTGTTTCCATTTTTTCCCCGAGGGATCCCACCGCTTGATCACCCTGGCCGGTGATCCCACGGCGATGCAGTGGGGCGGGATATCCTTGGCCACCACGGAATTGGCGCCGATGATGCTGCCCCTGCCGATGGTGACACCGGGCAGTACGGAGACGAACTCCCCCAGCCACACGTTGTCCTCGATGATGACCTTGCGGGTGGCATCGATCACTCGCTGTGCGGGTGGCTGTTCGGGGTCGGATTGCTGGTCGCCCGCGTAGAAACCGTGGTTGTGGTCGGAGATGTAGATCTTGCTAGCCATGAGGACGTTGTTGCCGATCTCCACGTAGTTGGTGGCCCCGATGTGGACGAAGTCGTGGATCTCGACGTTGTCCTTGATGACGATGCGGGGCGAGAAGGTCTGATCCCCGTAGCGGGTCAGGGCCTCCAGCTTGAGGTAGGCACCTGCGCGAAAGGAGCGACCGATGGTGATGTGTTTCAGACCGAGGATCTGGACGCTGGGATCGATGCTGGTGCCGCCGGGGATCTTGAGCTTCAGCGACAGCATCCGGTTGAACCATTTCCGGCGCATGCGGCGCAGTTTCCGGATGAGAGTGAGGGCGAGTCCATGCTCGGAGAAATAGGCCATGATCACTTTCCTCCTGTCACCACTTGCCGAGGGTCTTGAGGCCTCGTCGGCAGAGCTTGAGCCAGAGCTTGGCCAGCGGCAGGGGCCATTTGGCCGAGGGCCAGACCATGAGCCATAGGGCCGGAAAGTCCTTGAAGACGGGCCGGAGCGTGTCGAAATGGTCCTCACGGGTGAACTTCTCGCCCTTGGAGCGGAGAGTTAGAATCCACTTGGGGAAGAAGGTCGTGAGCGTCTTCTGGTTGATGGCCCGGAAACATTCCGGATCCGCGCCTTTCGCCTCCAGCCTTCGGAAGATCTCGTTCATGTTCGTTCCGAATACCCGGCAGAGTTGGTATCCGCCCGTATTCTCAGCCTTGGCCGCCACCAGATAATCGTCCAGCAGCAAGTTTCGCTTGGCCCCCAGGGCCGCGGTGAGCGTCCAAGACAGTTGAATCAGGTTGGTGCCCACGTAATCCAGCGGACTGAAGTCGGCAGGGAGTGTGGACTTGTTGATCACATTGCCGGAGATGAACGTGAACATCACGTTCACCTTGGCGGCGAAGGCCCGGGGATTCGTGTAGGTCTGAGTCTTGCCGGAGAGGGCCCGGCGGGGCCGCTCGGCCTTGAAGTCCTGGCGAAAGGGATGGCAGCCGATGTGTATCACGCCGATCTCGAGATCGCCGAGAAGAGGAAGGAGCTTGTCGAGGGCGCCTTCGAGCAGTACGTCGTCGTCGCCGACGATAAGGAGAAACGCGCCACCAGCCAGTTCGAGGCATTGGGCGAAGTTGGCATCCGGGCCGATGTTTGTGTCGTTGCGCTGGTAGTGAATGGGCAGCCCGGTGGCCTGGTGCTTGGCAACGATCTCGGCCGTGTGATCCGTCGAGGCATTGTCGGAGACCAGCAACTCCACCTGCTCTCTGTGCTGGAGAATCTGAGGACCGGCCTGGGAGAGGCACAGGTCTAGCAGTTCAGCCCGGTTGAAGGTGGGAATGGCAAGGGTGAGCAGGGGCTTGTTCATGAGTGTTTCGGAAGAGCTTTGAGCCGGTCGAAGAGGTGCTTGAAGCGGGTTCGGTTGACGGCCATGGAATATTCGCTTTCCGCGAAGGACAATCCCTGGGTCGAAATACGCTGCCAACACCCCTCGTCCGAATAGAGCCGCTGGATCTGTTCCACCCACTGGTCTGGGGATTCCGCTACCAGTGCGTGTTCACCGTCGACCATCCCCATGCCCTCAATGGCAATGGGCGAAACCACACTCGGCACGCCGTAGCCGAGCGAGGTGGCCAGCTTGCCTTTGAGCCCCGCACCAAAGCGGAGGGGCGCGATGCAGATGCGAATCGTGGGAAAGATCGTGTCGAGATCGGGGACCAGGCCATGCACCGTGACGGCATCGTCGAGCAAAGGGGCTAGTTCGGCGGGGAAGTCCTTCCCGATGATGTCGAACCGCACCTCCGGCATGACCCGCCGAACCTTTGGCCAGACCTCAGCCAGGAAGAATTTCATGGCGTCCACGTTGGGGACATGGGTGAAGTGGCCGATGAAGGCGAGGTTGCGGCTGCCATGATAGGTGGCCCGACGGGTCGGGAACTCCAGGATCAGGGGGATGATGTCGATCTTGGCCGGATCGACATCCTGGCGAATCAAATCGAGCTCCACGGGGCTGACGATGATGCTGGCATTGGCCTGGTTCAGGTAGAAGAGCTCGTCGCGCCGATAACCTTCAGCTTTCCGGGCCAGGCGAGGCGATTTCTCGAGTTCCGCCCTGCGTCCGACCCGCAGGAAGTTCAAGTCCACCGTATTGAAAATCACCTTGGCCCCTGGGCAGTAGCGGCGGACCAGGGCATAGCTGTTCTTGATGGTCTTGATTCTGGAAATGAAAACGAAATCGTACTCGGAGCCGTGGTGCTTCAGGTGGTGGGCGAGACCCCTGAAATAGGGCTTGTAGAGGCAGCGGATGCCTTCCCTCTGGAGTTGATGGGTGTAGCCGGGGATGTGCCGAGGTCGGCGGAAGGGTAGGTAATCCACCGCGTAGCCCAGTTGCAGCATGATTCTCAGGCTATTGAAGAGAAGCAGGGAACCGGCATCCCGGTCGGGTCGAGGCGTCTGGTTGTCGATCACCAGGATCCGTCCAGTGCACGAAGGTGGACCCTCGCGCCGGATCCCGCGGCGTTCGGGTTGCGCGGAAAGGACCTCGGCCCACTTTTCAGCGAAGAGGGCGCGATTGGTCACCTGGTGGGCCTTCACGCCGCTGGAGGTCTTCCGGCCCGAGGTGATGCCCTCGAAATGGATCACTTTGGAGGTCGGCTGGCAGTAGACCTGAAGGCCCTGTTTCCTGACCGAGAAGGCCAGATCTACATCCTCGAAATAGGCCGGGCGGTAGCGGGTGTCGAAACCGCCGATGGCCTCGAACAGGTGCCGCTCGATCATGATCGAGGCACCACTACAGTAGTCCACCGGGCGCAGGTAGTTGAAATCCGGATGGCCGAGGTCGCGGCGCTTTCCCCGGTTGCCCGCGGAACCATCGCGATAGACCTGGCCGCCGGCTTCTTGGAGCTTCATGTCTGGGTAGATGAGCATCGAACCCGCCAACCCGCAGTCGCTCCGAGCCGAGAAGCAGAACTGCAACTCCTCGAGCCAGGCTGGAGCCACCAGGGTGTCGTTGTTGAGGAAAACCAGACGGGGCGCGGAGGCTAGGCCGGCGCCTGCGTTGCAGGAGTCGATGAAACCCAGGTTGGTGAGGTTACGGTGATAGCGGAGCCCGGGAAGGGTGGACAGAGCGACCTGGGTTTCATCAGAGGAGCCATCATCCACCACGATGATTTCGGTAGATTCGACGTACCCAAGTTCAGTCAGAGAAAGAAGGCACCGTGCGGTAAAGCTGAATTTATTGAAAACAGGAATGATGATGCTGGCCCGAGGCGCGGCTGGAACCGATTGGGCGAAGGCCACTTGCAAACGCTGGGCAAGCTCAGCATCTGGAATGGCGGCGGAGCGGGCCACCAGTTCCTTCAGAACCGCGGTCTGGCGGCGACGGTGTCGGATGGATTTCACGGAGGAGAAAAAATCCCCCACTTGTTGTCGCAGCCGAGCCCATTCTCTGAGCCAATTTCCCTGTGAAGATGAGGGCGAGTCCGGCGCTCCCGTCGACACGAAACCTTTGACTGGCATGAACCCCCTTGGTTGACGGTACCTTCATGGATGAGGTGACATTCTTGCACGAATCCCATGCCCCCGAAGTGTCTCTGCCCGCGGTGGTGCTCATTCACTACGGGTCCCCAGACCTCACGAAACGATGCCTGGAATCGCTTTATGAGGTTGAACCTGAACCCCACAGGGTGATCGTCGTGGACCACGGACCGGAGCCAGGGTTGGGTAGGGCTCTGGAGGGTGCTCATCCGCGACTCACGGTGCTGGAGGATTTCAGCAACCCTGGATTTGGGTGCGGGTGCAACCGGGGGGCGGCCCATGCCTTCGCCTCGGGGGCTTCGGCGGTCTGGTTCCTGAACAACGACGCGTTGCTGGAGGGGCCGACCCTGGCGCCCCTGACGAGACTGATGGAGGCCCATCCCGAAGTCGGTCTCTGGGGGACACATCAGCAGAATGGGCGGAGGCTGCAAGGGGCGGATCGAATGGATGGTTGGTTCTGCCGAGGGGTTCGGCAGAGTCCCTTTACCGCGCCGGCAGGCTGTCGGCGGCTCACACCCTTGGAGAGTCTCAGCGGCGCCTCGCTCCTGGTGTCTCGCGCGGTCTGGGAGCGGCTTGGCCCCTGGCCCACGGGGTACTTTCTGTATTGGGAAGATGCCGCCTGGTGCCGCCGGGCTCATGCGCTGGATCTTCCCGTCGTGATCAGTGATCTGCGCATCATCCACCGCAGCGCCCGCACGGTGGGGAAACGCAGTCCGGTGCAGGCCTTCTACAGTGCGCGGAACCGACTGCTGCTGCACCGAGAACTCCATCCAGATCGTTGCGTGGAACGGTTCTGGATCGCACTCTACGTCTTCCAGATGAGGCTTTTCCAGGGGCGGCCAAGGCTTCTCCGTGCTGCCTGGCACGGTGTCTGGGCCGCTCATCGCGGGCTGGATGGACGGGATCCGCGGTACTAAGTCAGGTAGAATCGAGAAGTGAGGTAGTCATGCGTCGAATCCTGCCTTTTGCCATCGGGTGCATTTGTCTGGCCCAGGCGCCGACTCCGGTGCTCAGTTTCAACAAAGTGCATCACGACTTCGGCCGGATCTATGCCGATCGCAAGGTCTCCTACCGCTTCAAGGCCACAAACACGGGCGGAGCGCCGCTTCAGATCAAACAGGTGGTGCCTTCTTGCGGGTGCACCTATACCCTGGTGGGTCAGTGGTACCTCAAGCCGGGGGAATCCACGGAAATCGAGGCCACCTTCAACCCTGCGGGCATGCGCGGCGCGGTGCGAAAGACCCTGCAGATCGTTTCCGAGGATCCCGTGAACCCGGCCATCACGCTCTCCTTCGAGGCGGATGTGGTGCAGGAGATCATGGCGAGCACCACGGCCTTGTTTTTCGACGACGTGCTGCGGAGCGCGCCCCGGAAGGCCACGCTCCGGCTTTCATCGGGCAACGGTCAGCCAGTGCAGATCCTGGATGCCAAGGCTCCGGGGGCTCCTTACCTGAGCGCGACCTTCCGCAGCGAAGGACGCGATGTGGTGGTCGAAGTGGCTCTGGATGGCAGCAAGGTGCGGCCCGCGCAGCAGAGCGGCGTGGATTCGCTGACGATCCGAACTCGAAGCGAGCGGATGCCCATCATCCCGATCTCTGTCCAGTGGGCGCTGCGCCCCACCATCACGGCTACGCCCGGCAAGTTGGCCTGGGCCGAGGTGGCAGGGAAGACGCTGCGGGCCAGCCTTACCCTCAAGCATGCGGATGGAAAGCCGTTCAGGGTAATGAGTGCCAAGCCGAGCCATTCCCTGATTCAGGTCGAAGGCGTTGGCAAGGCTGCTGCGGCCAAGCAGGAACTAAGCGTCACCTTCGGGGCGAAGGCCAAGGCAGGGAGCTACAACGAGCACATCCTGTTCACCCTGGATGATCCCGATCAGCCGGAGCTCGACGTTCGTTTTTCAGCCGTCCTGAAATAGTCATTCGCATGTCCATGACTGGGCCCACCAAGGGCAAGCACCTTACTGCCGTGATTGCGATGTCCAGCCTTGCCCTGGTGTGGGGCGGCAGTTTTGCGGCCATGAAGTTCACCCTGAATTCAACCCTGAGCGTGGGGGCCATGCTCACCCTGCGATTCATCCTGGGGGCGCTCTGCCTGGGGCTTATGGCCAAGGCCCTCCGGATTCCCTTCTCGCGGCAGGCCGTGCGGGATGGCGTCATCCTGGGGCTCTGGCTCACGGTCGTCTTCTGGCTCCAGGCCGATGGCCTGCGCTTCACGACCACCTCCAAGAGCGGCTTCATCACGGGGCTTTACGTGCTCTTCACGCCCGTGGTGAGCCTGCTCTTTCGGGACAAGCTCAAATCCTCCCATGCTCTGGGCGCCGTTATCGCCGCCTTGGGGCTCTACCTGCTGGTCCACGAGCCCGGCGCGCGGTTTGGGGGCTGGAATCGAGGCGATTCCGAAACCTTGATTTGCGCGGTGGGCTGCGGGTTTCACATCGCCCTGACGGGCCGCTATTCAAGACGCTCCAGTGGTTGGGTGCTGGCCACCGTTCAGGTGGCGGTGGTGGCGGTTCTTTCGGCGCTCATTACCGGATTGCTGCCGGCGCCCCATGGCTTCCAGGGCATCATCAGGCCGCTCTCGGAGCCAGGTGTCTGGATTGCCCTGGCCTATCAGGCTTTCCTGGCCACGGCTCTCGCCTTCTGGGGCATGTCCACCTACCAGGCCTACCTGGGGGCCACGGAGGCCGCGATCATCTACTCCATGGAACCCGTGTACACGGCCTTGATCGCAATGACGGGATGGGTCCCTGGCATACAGGAACACCTGAGTCCCCTGCAGCTGGCGGGGGGTGGGCTGCTCCTGGGTGCCATGCTGCTGGCAGAACTCGGTCCTCGTTGGTGGAAATCACGCATAGCCGAGGATGGAGCCCTCGGCTGAGGGCGTTCCGATTACCCGATGCGGTCGAGGATGACCAGGGTGACGTCATCCACGAAGGGAGCCGGGTCGTTGAAGGCCTTGGCCTCGCTCACGAGCCGGTCGGCGGCTTCATCCTCGTCGGCCGGGAGCTCTGCGCAGAGTCGGAGCAGGCCTTCTTCGCCCAGGAGCTGGCGATCTTCGCGTTCCACTTCAACGAGGCCATCGGTGAAGAGCACGAGTCGGTCGCCACGCTCGAAGGGGGAAACCTTTTCCTCGAAGGGAAGGTCCTCTTCGATGCCAAGCATGAAGCCGTGGCCGCTGAGCACCTGGGGCCGATGGAGGCCGCCCTTCGCCCCATCGGGGATCCGGAAGGGAGCGTCGTGCCCGGCGGAGACGAAGTGGATCTCGTCTGTGGCCAGGGTGAAGCGCGCCAGGAAGGCCGTGGCGAACTGCTCGGAGAGCGTGTTCCGGGTGAGATCCCGGTTCATGCCCTGGGCCCACGCGAGGGGCGTACCCCCAAGGCGAACCTGGCTCTCGAAGGAGGTCTTGACCATGGCTGAGATCAGCGCCGCTGTCACACCATGCCCACTCACATCGGCAATCATCAAAGCAATATCGCCACCGGCCATAGGCAGAATGGTGTAGATGTCGCCACCGATGCCCTCGGCGGGGAGATAGCGGTGGGTGTAGCGAAAGCCAGGCGCGATTCCGGGAAGGGCTGGCAGCAGGCCCATCTGCAGGCGGGCGGCGAGGGAGAGTTCCGTGGTCATCCGCTCCTGGAACCGTGTCAGCTCCTGATTCTGGCGCTTGATCTCCTTCTGCATCTCGATGATGCGGAAGGCGCTCTCCACTTTCGCCATGACTTCCTGGGCATGAAAGGGCTTGACGATCATGTCGTCGGCGCCGAGATTCAGCCCGCCGATCTTGGAGGCCGTGCCATCCATAGCCGAAACGAGCATGAAGTAGATGTCGCGGGTTTCGGGTGCGCCCTTGATGATGCGGCAGAACTCATCCCCCGCCATCTCCGGCATCCGCAGATCCGACAGGATGAGGTCGGGCTGGAGCTTGACCATGACATCCAGGGCCCGGGCTCCGTTCTCCGCGAGGAGCACCTGGTAACCTGCACGCTTGAGGTAGAACCCGAGAATGTCCCGGATCTGTGCCTCGTCATCCACAACCAGGACAACGCCCTTGGTCATCTCTGGGCTCCGGGAAGGCCGGCGGCGGGAATCAGGTCAGACGCGAGGGGGGACGCAGAGCGAGCTACGCGAGCGGGAGGTCCCCCTTCGTCCATGCTTAGGCCCCGCGGAGCGCGTCCTGCTCCGTGGCGAAAATGGAGAAGTAGTTCGTCAGATTGGTCTGATCGAAGGTCTTCTTGACCTGAGCCGGAAGGCCGCAGAGATGCAGCTTGCCGTTGTTCTTGTCCACGCTGTTGCGCGCAGCCACGAGCAGGCCGAGACCCGAGGAATCGATGAAGCTGACACCCTCGAGGTTGATTACCAACAGCTTGGGCTGGTGCGTGGTCACGGTGTCCCGGATCACATCGCGCAGCTGGGCCGTCACCTCGAAGTTGACCTTCCCCTGGATGGTCACCACGGATGCATTGCCTTCCTGGCGTGTCTGGATGTTCAACATGAGGCCTCCTGGGGCGCAATGCCTTGCAGAACGCGTCTTCGGACCGCTTCCCGCTGGCGGAACTTGTACTCCGCGTGCGAGGCGGGACCCGAGACGATACTTTCAAACCCCGATCTTTCCATGACTTGAACTTCGTGTGCAAAGAAGAAAGTAAACTCCTCCTGCTCCTGGATCAACTCCGGAATGTGCAACAAATCCCCGATTTCGGGGCGGCCCACCTGCTGGAACCGGGCCTGCACCTTTTCCAGCACCGCTGCTGCGGGATTAGGCAGGCGGATGAGGGTGCGGGCCGTGAACTGGACGGCGGAATAGCTGCTGCTGGAAAAGGGGTTGACTTCGGCTCGGGCCGAGGAAAGGGTGAGGCTCTCCGAGATCCGGGCCCGCTCCCCGGGGCTCAGGTTCTGCAGGGAAAAACCGTCTGGGAGCGTGGCCATCCAACGCTCTAATTCTTCCAGGTCCACCATCAAGTTCCGGGTGCGGCTGGGCATGACATGGTTGGCCATGAGGATGTGGTGGTCCAAAAGGAACCGGATCACCAGGAGCACCCCCAGGAGATCCTCGGCGATGAAGCGCAGGCCTATCTGATCGTAGATAGTCTCCGCCACATTCTCGGGTTTGTGGAGGAGCTTGAGGAGCATGGAGACGCGGTCCTTGCTCTCCTTGCGCTTGATGGCCATGAGGGGCACTTCGTAGCGGCCCTTGAGCAGCCAGCCTCCCTCCTGGGTGGGCACGAGAAACCGCTCGTAGCGATCGAAGATCTGCTGCTGGATGTCGGGGAGAAAGCGCAGGTAGACGTTGTTGTCCACATGGAAGAGCGTGTGCATGACCCGCAGCAGCGCACAACTCCACTTGGCCCGGTCGTCCTGGGGCCGCACCGAGGCCCAGACCAGGAGTTCCAGGGGATCCTGCAGCTCGAAGAATTCCGGCGGGATATCCATGCCGGTACCCTCGAGAATCACCTCCTCAAGGAAGGCCAAGGCGTCCTCGAAGACCTCCACCAGGTGATCCCGCTGGTGGGGGATCTCCACGTCGTAGCCGTAGCCCAGGGCGAAATCCTGGGCTAGGTCGTGGTTGGGCAAGAACATGCCCTTCTGGTCGATGGGTGAGGCGCCCCCCAGGATCACGCGGGTGACCTCTGAAGGAAGAGGGAAGAGCGGGAGTTCCAACATGGGCCTCAAAGCGTAGCAGTGCGACAGCCGCAAAACAAAAAACGAGGCGCCAGGTTCAGGCGCCCCGTTTCTGCAATCGGTCGATACTACTTCACCGCGAAGGCGGCGACGAGCACGTAGATCACCAGGGCCTCGATGAGGGCCAGGCCGATGATCATGGTCGTGCGGATGTTGCCGGCGGCCTGGGGATTGCGGGAGATGCCCTCGCAAGCGGCGACCACGGCCTTGCCCTGGGCCAGACCGCAAACGGCGGCGGCGATGGCAAGGGAGAGGTGAGCCAGGAACTGACCCTCGAAGAGGCTCTTGGTTGCCACGGTGGCAGCGGTGCCCTCAGCGAAAGCAAAGGTGGCCAGGGTGAGGAGGAAGGCGGTGGTGAGGAACTTCTTCATGGGAAACCTCGAAAAGGGGGCCCGGGGTTCGGAATCCCGCGGCCAGGGTGAAAACGGATCAGTGGTCGTGGGCGACGGCGCCAGAGACGTAGATGGTGGCCAGCATGATGAACACGAAGGCCTGGATCATGCCGAAGAAGAGGCCCATGACCATCAGGGGCACCGGCACGAGCAGGGGCACCAGGGCGAAGAAGATGAGGGACACCACATGCTCACCGGCGATGTTGCCGAAGAGACGCAGAGAGTGACTCAGGACGCGGGAGAGCAGTCCCAGGATTTCAAGGGGCCACATCAACCACCACAGGAACCAAACAGGCCCTGCAAAGTGCCCCAGGTAGCGCAGGAAGCCCTGGGATTTCATGCCATGGAAGTTGTAGTAGAGGAACACCACCAGGGCGCAGCCGAGCGTCACGTTCCAGTTGCCGGTGCCGCTGGGCAGCCCGGGGGCCAGGCCGAAGAGGTTGTTGAGCAGGATGAAGAGGCCCAGGGTTCCGATCAGGGGCACGTAGCGCTCGGGATGATGGGCCACGTTGTCGGCTACCAGGTTCCGCACGAAGTCCACCAGGAACTCCATGGTCTGCTGGAAGGGGCCGGGGATGCGGGAGAGCTTGATCCGGGTGGCCAGCACCATGGCCATGATCACCAGGGTGGCCAGCAGGGCCGCGAAGAGGTGGTCGTAGCGCTCCAGGATTGACAGGGCCTGGCCGTGGGCGAAGGTGCCCCAAGAGTGCCTGCTCAAGTGCAGCAGGTTGGTCAGGAGGGTCGCGAGGTACGACGCGTGGTGTTCCATCGTTCTTCCTTTGCGCGTTCAGTCACGGGCGCCGGCTTCCGGCCAGAGGATGAGGCGGAGGGCCTCCAGCAGGATGGCCCCGACGAAGAGTAGGATGCCCGTCGCCAGGGGGAGTGCCTCCTGGGGGAGGCTTGCCATCATCCCACGCAGCAGGACCACGATCAACGCCAGCTTCAGCAGGCCCAACAGGGCGTAGAACCAGCGGCGACGCACCGAGGGCGTGAGCATCCGCCCCACCACCCAGCGGTGCAGGAACCAGAAGCCCAGACTGCCCAGCCCGCCTCCGGCGAAGGCCAGGGCCGCCCAGCGGGAGCGGAAGAGCCAGGCCAGGACACCCAAGGGCCAGAGGACGAGCATGAAGCGACCGATCCAGGCCAGGTGGTGGCTGCCGGGATCCTCAGGCTTCGGGGTGATGATCATTTTCGTCCTTCGCAGCCACTTCAGGGGGCGGCGGGGGATCCATCCGGTCCAGCCGCACCGTGACCTTGTAGAGTTCCCAGAAGCCCGAGGCGACGCCCAGCACCAGCCCGATCCACTGCCCGGGCTTGGGGTGGCCGAAGAGTCCCCCGACCCAGCGGCCCAAAAAGAACCCCAGCACGATGGCGATGGGAAAGACCATGCCCATGGACATCAACTCCCCCCAGAGGGCGCGCTCCTGGGGATTGGCATCCTTGGGCTTGGGGCGAAGGAGCATGGAGATTCCCAAAAAAGATTCACCACGGAGAACACGGAGGAAAGAACACGGAGAAAAACAGAGAAAAGAAAGTGATGTGGATTAATTGCCTGCTGTGGTTCTCCGTGAAACCTCGATGGCCTCGGTGTTCTCCGTGTTGAATCTTTACCCCACCACGATCCGAGCCGTCCAATCCAGGAGCTTGTGGCCGAAGAAGGTGCCCAGCAGGATCAGGGCACAGGTCAGGGTGAGGATGAAAGTGAAAGCCGTGCTGAGGGGCTTGATCTCCCGCTCGGCGGGCTCCTTGAAGTACATCGTGGCCACCACGTTCAGATAGTAGTACGCCGCCACGGCGCTGGTGAGGAGGGCGAGCACCGTGAGGGTGACATGACCCTGTTCCATGGCCAGCTTGAAGAGGTAGAACTTGCTGAAAAAGCCCACCAGGGGCGGAATGCCCGCGAGGCTCAGCATGAAGACCATCATGGCGAAGGCCAGGACGGGCTGGCGCTTGGCGAGGCCCCGGAAATCCTCGATACGTTCGCCTTCACCCTTGCCCTGGAGGTAGATGATCACGGCGAAGGCGCCGCTCTGCATCAACAGGTAGGTGAGCATGTAGAGCCACACGGCCTGGGCTCCGGCCTGCACATCGCCACTGAGCACCCCCAGCAACATGTAACCCACGTGGGCGATGGAACTGTAGGCCAGCAGGCGCTTCATGCTCTGCTGGCGCAGGGCCGCGATGTTGCCCAGCACCATGCTGGCACCCGCGATGAAAGACAGAGGCAGCACCCACTCTGTGGCCACGCCCTGGAGACCGGTGCCGAAGACTCTTAGGAAGGCCGCCAGGGCAGCAGCCTTGGGCGCCATGGACATGAAGGCCGTGATGGGCGTGGGAGCGCCTTCGTAGGCGTCCGGGCTCCACATGTGGAAGGGCACGGCGGCGACCTTGAAGGCGAAGCCCACCAGCACCATCAGGGCGCCCGCGAAGACCAGCAAATTGCCATTGGGGCTCACCAGGGCCAGCTTGTCATTCAGCTCTGCCAAGTTGGTGGTGGTGCCACCGACGGCGCCAAAGAGCAGGCTGATGCCGTAGAGCAGGATGCCGCTGGAGAAGGCCCCCAGCAGGAAGTACTTCAAGCCCGCCTCGATGCTGCGCTCCTGAGTGCGAAGGTAGGCCACCAGGATGTAGATGCAGAGGGCCATGAGCTCCAGGCTGAAGTACACCGACACCAGATCCGCCGCGCCCGCCAGGAACATCATGCCGCTGATGGAGAAGAGGAGCAGGGCGTAGTACTCGACGGTCTGTTCCCTCAGGGCGTTGAGCTGGGGCTGGCTGAGGACGATGGTGACGAGCCCCGCCACCACTGAGAGGAACTGGAAGCCCTTGGTGAGGCCGTCCACCTTGAACATGCCCGAGAAGCCTACTCCAGGCTGAGTCAACAGGGCCAGGGTTCCGCCCGCCGCCAGCACCAGGAAGGCCACATAGGACCACACGCGCTTGTTGTTGCGGCCCACGAGGAGATCCCCGGGCCAGATCATCAGGGTCGCCGCAAGGATCAGGAACAGCGGCCCGTAGAGAAGGGGGAGATCCCTCGAAAGGCTCTCCAGCAGGCTCTGGGCGAAGGGCATCAGTGACCTCCGTGGGCTTCAGAGGCGGGTGCTCCGTGGCCTTCGGGCGCAGGTGCCGCATGGGCGGGGGCGGTCATGCCGGACATGCCCACCTGGGCCGCGGCCTTCTGCTGGGCGGCCAATTCCTGGGCCTTGAAGTAGTTGGGATCAATCTGGGTCACCAGTTTTTCCACGGGCTTCTGGAGCACCTTGAGGATGGGCATGGGATAGAGGCCGATCCAGAAGGCGGCGATCACCAGGGGCGCGAAGTAGGCCAGTTCCCGGGCGTTGAGGTCGGGCATCTTGGCGTTGGTCTCGTTGATGGGCCCAAACATGACGCGCTGGTAGAGCCACAGCATGTAGGCCGCGCCCAGAATAATGCCGCTGGTGGCGGCCACGGCCCACCAGGGATGCACCTGGAAGGCGCCCATGAGGATGGCGAGCTCACCGATGAACCCGTTGAGGCCCGGCAGGCCGATGGAGCTCATGGTCATGATCATGAAGATCGTGGCGTAGAGCGGCATGGATTTCGAAAGGCCCCCGAAGTCCGCGATCATGCGCGTGTGGCGGCGCTCGTAGACGATGCCCACGATGAGGAAGAGCGCGCTGGTGGAGATGCCGTGGTTGAGCATCTGGAGAATGCCGCCGGTGATCCCGTTGGGATTCATGGCGAAGAGGCCCAGCATGCAGAGGGCCAGATGACTCACGGAGCTATAGGCCACGAGCTTCTTCATGTCCTTCTGGATCATGGCCACCAGGGCGCCGTAGATCACGCCGATGATGGTGAGGGCCAGGAACCAGGGCAGCAGGGTGCGAGTGGCATCCGGCAGGATGGGCAGCAGGAACCGCACAAAACCGTAGGTGCCCATCTTTAAGAGAATACCGGCCAGGATCACGGAACCCGCCGTGGGCGCCTGTACGTGGGCATCCGGCAGCCAGGTATGGAAGGGGAACATCGGCACCTTGATGGCGAAGCCCAGGAAGAAGGCCAGGGCCAGCAGGATCTGGAAGTTCTTGGCCTGCTGGGCGATGTAGGGCGCCATGGCGTGGAAGGACTCGAAGGAGAAGCTGGGCGTCATGCCCACCTTCTTCTGCAGGAAGTAGATGGCCAGGATGCCCACGAGCATCAGCACCGAACCCGCCAGGGTGTAGAGAAAGAGCTTGATGGCGGCGTAGAGCTTCTGTGGTCCGCCCCAGATGGCGATGAGGAAGTACATCGGCACCAGCATCAGCTCCCAGAACAGGTAGAAGAGGAACACGTCCTGGCAGATGAACACGCCCAGCATGGAGGTCTGCATCACCAGCAGCCAGATGTAGTACTCCTTGTGGCGTTCTTCGATGGCCTTGAAGGAGCACCACACGGCGATGAAGCCGATGAAGGTCGTGAGCAGGAAGAGCACCAGGCTGATGCCATCCATGCCCACGCTGAACCGCACCCCCAGGGATTCGATCCAGGGGATGTCTGTCACCCACTGCACCGAGGCGCTGGACCGGTCGTACTGGAACCAGAGCGGGATGCTGAGGCCGAAATCCAGGATCGTGATGCCCAGGGTCGCCAGCTCGAAGATGCGGCGTTTCTCCTTGGGCACGAAGAGCAGCATCAGCGCCCCCAGCAGGGGGATGAAGGTGACCCACAGTGGCAGGTTCTGGAACCAGGGGATCAGGGTCGGATTCATGGGGACTCCAGCAGTCATCAAGGCAATGGGGAAATCGAGTTCAGGCGAGGAACTTCCAGAAGGCGAACACCAGGAAGCCGAGGAACATCACGAAGGCGTAGTTCTGCACCCGGCCCGTCTGGAGCTTGCGGAAGCCCCCGGAAAGCTGCTGAAGCAGCCAAGCCACCAGGTTCACGAGGCCGTCCACGATCTTGGCGTCGAACCAGTAGCTGATGTGGGCCCAGACCAGCGTGAAGCGGGCGGCGCCATTCACCATGCCATCCACCACCCATGCATCGAAGGCCCAGAGCTGGGCGCCCAGCTGCTTGCAGGGGCCGAGGATGGCCATCTCGTAGAACTCATCCACGAAGTACTTGTTGTGAACCCAGCGGAAGAGGCCCGGGAAACGCTTGACGAAGGCACGGGGCCGCGCCCAGGTCGGATCCATGGCGTAGAAGAAGTAGGCCAGCAGCATGGCGCCGGGGGCCCAGACGAAAGTCGCCCAGGCCATGAGGCCGTATTCGATCGCGGGTGCGGCCTCGTGGGTGGCATGGACAGGGGCGTTCTGGTAGAGCAGCGGTCCGAGCCATTCCGAGAAATGGGCGCCGCCCAGCCAGTGCAGGCTGTGGGGAATATTCAGGAAGCCGCCCACCAACGCCAGCACCGCCAATACGAAGACGGGCACCCACATGTTCCAGACCACTTCCTTGGGGCCGTGATCGTGACCTCCGTGGACCGGCGCGTGGCCGTGGTCATCATGCCCATGATCGTCGTGGCCGTGGGCCTCCGAGGGTACGGCCAGTCCGTGGGGGTCGTGACCCGCGCCGCGGTATTCGCCGCCGAAGGTCATCACCATCAGGCGTACCATGTAGAAGGCCGTCATGAAGGCCCCCGCCATACCCATGAGCCAGGCCACTAGGTTCAGCGTGTGGCCGCCCGTGTGCCAACCCTCGAAGACCTTCCAGAGGATCTCATCCTTGGAGAAGAAGCCCGAGAATGGGAAGATGCCCGCGATGGCGATGGTGGCGATGAGCATGGAGCGGTAGGTCCAGGGCATCTTCGCCTTCAGCCCGCCCATGTTGCGCATGTCCTGCTCGTGGTGGCAGGCCATGATCACCGAGCCGGAACCCAGGAAGAGCGCGGCCTTGAAAAAGGCGTGGGTGAAGACGTGGAACATGCCCGCCGTGAAGGCCCCGGCGCCCATTCCCATGAACATGAAGCCAAGCTGGGACACGGTGGAATAGGCCAGCACCTTCTTGATGTCGTACTGGGCCAGACCCATGCTGGCGGCCACGAGGGCCGTGAGGGCACCCACGAAGAGCACCACACTCAGGGCGACCGGCGCGTTGACGTAGACGAAATTGAGCCGGGCGATCATGTAGAGGCCGGAGGTCACCATCGTCGCGGCGTGGATGAGTGCGCTGACTGGCGTGGGGCCCGCCATGGCGTCCGGCAGCCAGACGTAGAGGGGAATCTGGGCGCTCTTGCCGCAGGCACCCACAAAGAGCAGGATGCCCGCCAGATTGAACCACCAGGTGGGGCTATGGGTGAGGCCGAAGATCGTCAGTTCGGGCCGCGCCATGACCGCCCGGGTCATGCCCATGAGGGTGTCGAAGTCCACGCTGCCGAAGATCTGGAAGAGTAGGAAGAAACCCAGCATGAAGCCGAAGTCGCCGATGCGATTCGTCACGAAGGCCTTCTTGCCCGCGATGGCGGCGAATTCCTTGTCGAAGTAGAAGCCGATGAGCAAGTAGGAGCAGAGGCCCACGCCCTCCCAGCCCAAGAACATCATGAGGATGTTGGAACCCAGCACGAGGTTGAGCATGGAGAACACGAAGAGGTTCATGTACGTCATGAAACGGTAGTAGCGACCGTCCTTGCGCTCTTCCGCCATGTAGCCCGTGGAGAAGAGGTGGATCAGGAAGCCCACCCCCGTCACCAGCAGCGCCATGGCCCCGGAGAGGGGGTCGAACTTGTAGGCCCAGCTCACGGTGTTGCGCGCCACGCCCTCCATCACCCGGGCGCCGCCCAGGTCGATCCAACTCCATACCGACTGCGTGATCGAGCGGTTGGCGGGAGCCTGGGCCAGGAGAACGCCGAAGTAGTAGACCGCCAGGATGAAGGCCACGCCCACGGAGCCCAGGGCGATGAGGTCCACCAGCTTGGTGTCTGGGGCCTTGCGGCCCGTGGCCTTGCAGAACAGGCCGTAGGCGCCGTTCAGCATGGCCCCGAAGAGGGGCAGGAAGGGAATCAACCAGAGCACCGAGGCGTGAACCGGGGTGCTGAGGGCCGCGCTGGCTGCGTGTTCCATTAGCATTGTCTCAGCCCTTCAACAGATTGATCTCGTCGACGGCGACGGTGTTCTTCTTGCGGTAGAGCGCCACCACGATGGCGAGGCCGATGGCCACCTCGGCGGCGGCGAGTCCCATGACCATCAGGGCGAAGGCCTGTCCCGCCACGGTGCCACTCTGACGGGCGAAGGCGATGAGATTGATGTTCGCCGCGTTGAGCATGAGTTCAGCGCACATCAGGATGATCAGGGCGTTGCGCCGGATCAGCACCCCCGCCACACCGATGGAGAAGAGCAGAAAGGAGATGAGGAGAACCTGATTCATCGCTGGCATGTCACACCCGCTCTGCTTTTGCTAGTACCACCGCACCCACCAGGGCTACCAGGAGGATCACCGAGAGGATCTCGAAGGGCAGGAGATACTCCGCGAAGAGGCCCCGGCTCACCATCTGGGCATTGCCGAGCTTCTCGCCCTGGGCCACGAGACCGGGGGAAAGGGTGAGGGCCTCGGCGGCGTTGGCACCGAAGATGGTTCGCCAGAAGACACCTAGGAAGGCCACGGCGCCCGCCAGCACCAGGACGAGGGCGAAGGGCGTCTGGCGCTGGAAGAGCCCCTTTTCCTTCGCCTTGCTGAGTTCCACCAGCATGACCACGAAGAGGAAGAGCACCACGATGCCGCCGGCATAAACCAGGAGCTGGGCCACCCCCAAGAATTCGGCTCCGATGCACAGGTAGCAGCCTGCCACGGAAAGCATGGCGAAGAGGAAGCCCATGACGCTGTGCACGGCGTTCTTGGCGAAGATCATGATCCCGGCCCCGGTCAGGGCCATGAGGCCGAAGACCAGGAAGAGGTGGTTGCCGATTTGAGTAAGCAGCTGTTCCATGGCGATCCCCGTCAATCCTTCTCGTCCGCGACCGAGTACTTGGCCACCGGCGAGGTGCCGAACATGTTCTGGAACTTGCCATCCATGGCGAGGGACATGTCCTCGCGGTCATAGACTGCCAGCTCGAACTGGTGGTTCAGGATGATGGCGTCGAAGCCGCAGCTCTCCACGCAGAACTCGCAGAAAATGCAGCGCTCCATCTCGAAGTCGTAGCGGGTGGGCAGCTTGGTCTTGCGGCCCTCCTTCTTGCCGGATTCGATGGTGATCACCTGGGTGGGGCAGATCTTCTCGCAGGCCAGGCAGCACACACACTTGATCTCGCCCGCCTCGTCCTTGAGCATGGTGAGCCGACCGCGGAAGCGGGGTTGGACCTTGGCGGGCACTTCCGGGTACTCGGACACTACGTGGAGCGGCACCTTTCGGCGGTTCGCCGTGAAGAAAACCTTCGAGAAGTGCTTGCCGGTGATCGTCAGCCCCTTGGAGATATCGAAGGGGATGAGCGTCTTCAGGAACTTGTTCATGGCATCTCCCTCAGGCGCAGTAGCGGACGGCTGCCGCCAGGAGCAGATTGACCAGGGCGAGCGGGATTAGGTACTTCCACGCCACCGCCATGATCTGGTCGTACCGGTAGCGGGGGATGGTGCCCCGCACCCAGATGTAGACGAAGAGCAGGAAGATGATCTTCGCCACGAAGAAGAGCGCGTGGGGCTCCCCCAGCCAAGCCAGGAAGGCCGGCAGGTGGGGATTCAACAGGCCCTGAAGGCCGAAAGGCAGGAGCCACGGTCCGCCCAGGAAGAAGGCCGAGGCCAGGGCTGCCACCACGGTCATGTTGATGTACTCGGCCAGGTAGAAGAACCCGAACTTCATGCCGGAGTACTCGGTGTGGAAGCCCGCCACCAGTTCGTTTTCCGCTTCGGGCATATCGAAGGGCAGGCGATTCGTCTCGGCGAAACCGCAGGTGAGGTAGATGAAGAAGCCCAGGATCTGGGGGACGATGCCCCAGAAGGGCAGCCCCACGGCCATGCCCCGAGACATCTCGCTGAACTGCAGACTGCCGGACATCGCCACGGGGGCCAGCAGGCTAAGTGTGAGCGGCACCTCGTAGCTCACGATCTGGGCGCCGCTGCGCAAGCCGCCCAAGAGCGGGTACTTGGAGTTGGAGGCCCAGCCCGCCAGCACGATGCCGTAGACGCCCACACTGGCGATACCAAGGATCCACAGCAGGCCGACGTTCACGTCCGCGACCGCACCAGCAACGGGAAGGCCACCCACGAGGGGAACCCATGTCGGCAGCACGAAGAGGGTGCCGGGCACGAAGCTGATGGCGGCGAAGACGATAACTGCCGCGCAGAAACTGATGGCCGGGGCGATGAAGAAGACGAACTTGTCGGCCTTGGTGGGGAGGATGTCCTCCTTGATGATCATCTTCACCACGTCGCCCACCAGCATGACGATGCCGCGCCAGTAGGAGAGCATGGGCACCTTGCCCATCTTCCACATGTTGCGGTTGACGAAGCCCGTGAGGCCCGTGAGGCTCCCGGCGACGCGGGTGGCGCCCAGGCGCAGCTGGAGGTAGCCGAGCACCTTGCGTTCCGCGTAGAGCGTGAGGGGCACCACCACGAAGATGAAGACCACCACCAGGATGGCCTGAAGGAGCGCGATGATGAGGGTCTGGGTGAGGGTCGGGGTCGGCATGGATCAGGTCCTCTTCAGCGGTCGATCTCGCCGAGCACGATGTCCAGGGTGCCGATGGCCGCGACGATATCGGCCAGCAGACTCCCCTCGACCATCTTGGGCAGGGACTGGAGGTTGATGAAGCCCGGCGCCCGAACGTGGAAACGATAAGGGTTCGTGGAGCCCTTCTCGCCCACCAGGTAGTAGCCAATCTCGCCCTTGGGGGCCTCGGTGGCGTGGTAGACCTCGTTGACCTCGGCTTTGAGGATCTTGGGGATCTTGGCCATGACGGGTCCTTCGGGCAGGCCATCGATGCACTGCTGGATGATGCGGGTGCTCTGGCGCATTTCCTCGAGGCGCACCAGGTACCGGGCATAGGTATCCGCCTCGGTGCGGGTGGGCACTTCGAAATCCATCTCCGCATAGGCGGCGTAGGGCGCATGTTTCCGGATATCGAAGGGCACGCCTGCGGCGCGGAGCACGGGGCCGGTGACACCCAGGGCGATGGCATCCTCGGCATTGAGCTTGGCCACGCCGATGGTGCGCTTCTTCCAGATGCGGTTCTCGGTGAGGAGATTCTCGTATTCCTCGAGGCAGGCCGGGAACTTGGCGAGGAAGGCCCGAACAAGCTTCTCGAAACCGGGGGGCAGGTCTTCCCGCAGGCCGCCGATGCGGAAGGCCGTGGTGGTGAGGCGGCTGCCACAGAAGGCTTCATTGATGTCGAGGATGTCCTCGCGCTCGCGGAAGGTGTAGAGGAAGACCGTCAGCGCCCCGATGTCCATGGCGTGCGTCGCCAGCCAGATCAGGTGGCTCGCCAGGCGGTTGAACTCGTTGAGCATCGTGCGGATGTACTGGGCCCGGCGGGGCACGGTGATGCCGAAGAGCTTCTCGTTGGCCTCGGCCCAGCCCAGGTTATTCGCCACGGCGGAGCAGTAGTCCATGCGATCGGTCCAGACCTGGCCCTGGAAGAAGGTCTTGTTCTCGCAGATCTTCTCAACGCCCCGGTGCAGGAAGCCGATCATGGGGCGGCAGTGCTTGATGGTCTCGCCGTCGAGGCGCAGTTTGACCCGAAGCACGCCGTGGGTGGACGGATGCTGCGGGCCCAGATTGATTTCCATTTCCTCGTTCTTGAACATCGCTCACTCCGCCTTAGGCCGCTTGAGGTTGATGCCGAGCTGGCCCGCCTTCTGCAGGGCGATGCGGTTCAGCATGCCGCTGCGGTCCTCGCGGAAGTCGATGTCGCGCTGGCCCCAGCCCACCACGGGGTAGTCCTTGCGCAGGGCGTGGCCCTCCCAGTCCTCGGGGCAGAGAATGCGGGTCATGTCCGGGTGGTTCGCGAAGCGGATGCCCAGCATGTCCCAGATCTCGCGCTCCATCCAGTTGGCGGAGGGGTAGACCTGGGTGGCGCTCTCGGGCTCGAAGCCTTCCGGGATCAGAATGCGCAGCCGCAGCCGCTTCTTCCGGGCGATGCTCGTGAGGTGGTAGACCACGCTGAATGCGAAATCCTGGGCGGCGGGGTAGTGGGTAGCGGTTTCGTCGGCCAGCATCTCGTATTTAAGGCGGGAATCCTCGCGGCAGAGATGCAGGACCTCCAGCAAGTGTTCCTTTCCGATCTGGCAGGTCATCTCCCCCGCCTGCTCGAAGGCTTCTTCAATCTTGTCACCCAAGAGCTCCATCAGGCGCAGCAGATCGGGGTCTTGGGCCTCGGTGGGAGCGGGGAAGACCATGTCCGTGTCGTTCTTCTTCGGCACGGCACGCACGGGAGCCTTGGGGGCCTCCTTGCCTTCGGCTTCGGCCTTGGCCTTCGCGGTCTCGAAGTCTGCCAGCTGCTTCTGCCACTTGGCTTCTTCGGCTTCCGCGGTGGCCTTCTGCTCGGCTACAAAGGCCCGGTAGCCGGGCAGGGGCACGGTCTTGGGCAGCACGATTTCCCGGTTGGGGGCCGTCTTGTAGTCGTAGACGAAGGGGCCGGCCGGGATTTCAGGGGTGGTCTCGTCCGCCATCAGCCGACCTCCTCTCGATAACCGTCCGGGGCTGATTCGAGGCCCGGACCTTCAAAGATCTCCTTGTACCGATCGGCGAGACTGCTGCTCATGATCTTGTCCTGGAGCTTCATGAAGCCGTAGAGCAGCGACTCGGGCCGGGGTGGGCAGCCCGGAATGTAGACGTCCACGGGGATGACTTTGTCCACGCCCTGGATGGTGTGGTACGAATCGAAGGGCCCCCCGCAGGTGGCGCAGCTGCCCATGGCGATCACCCACTTGGGTTCGGGCATCTGGTCATAGAGCTGTTTGATGATGGGCGCCATCTTGTAGGTGACGGTACCGGCCACGATCATCAGGTCCGCCTGTCGGGGCGTGGCGCGAAAGATGCCGCAGCCGAAGCGGTCGAAGTCGAAGCGGGCGGCGCCGGTGGCCATCATCTCAATGGCGCAGCAGGCCAGGCCGAAGGTCATGGGCCACACGCTGGTGGCCCGGGACCAGTTCATGACCTTTTCGACCTTGGTGGTGATGAGGATGTGCTCCAGGGCCGTTGGCTGGTGGATTACTCCCATGTGAGGGCTCCCTTGGACCAGATGTAGCCATAACCGAAGAGCAGCAGAAAGAGGAAGATGCCGATCTCGATCAGGCCGAAGAGGGCCAATTCCTTCATCTGGATGGCCCAGGGCATGAGAAACACCGTTTCCACATCGAAGACGAGGAACATGACCGCCACCAGGTAGTAGCGCACGGAAAACTTCTCCCGGGCTTCCCCGGTGGTCGTGATGCCGCATTCATAAGTGGAGTATTTGGCCGAACTGGGCCAGCTGGGTCGCAGCAGCCGGGACAAGTTCCAAATGATGATCGGCAATGCCACGGCCACAAGGATCAGAAGCAGGATGGGCGCGTACCCACGCATGGAACCTCCGGGCTGTCGCTAGGATTTTCAATTGTGGGCGTTGGACCCTCACTCGGTCAACGCCGTATTCCGACTCGGGAGTCTATTGGACCTTTCGGGCGCTGGGGGCACTACCATCTACCCATGCTCTCATCCAAGCCCTCCCCCGATTCCGAATTGACCCCCCTGCAGGGGGATCTCACCAAGGTGCTGGATCCGGCGGAGCTCTCCAAGACTGACTACCGGCCACCTCAGCTCTACCCGACCATGGATCTCACCAAGGAACCGGTGGATTTCGGCCTCTTCCAGGCCATTTCCCTGGACCTCATGCTCAAGCATCACTTCGTCCCCGTGCACGAGGAGGGCGGGGTTCTGTGGCTGGCCATGGCCGATCCTCTCGATGTGGTGACCCAGGATCTCCTCCGCCGACAGCTCAAGCGCCCCCTGCGGTTCGCCGGTGCGCCCCAGGCCCAGATCCAGGAAGTGCTCAAGAAATCGGAATCGGGCCAGAAGGTGCTGGACGAGGCCGGCGAGGCCTTGAAGGTGCAGGTGCTGCGGGAAGAGGACCTGGACGACGAGGTGCTGGATCTGGACCGAATAACCGACAAGGACGAGGCGCCCATCATCCGCCTGGTGGACACCACCATCTTCAACGCCCTCCAGCGGCGGGCCTCGGATATCCACATGGAGACCACGGCCACGGGCTTCCAGATCAAGTACCGCATCGACGGCAGCCTCTACTCGGCGGCCGAACCCATCGACAAGCGCTTCGCCTCGCCCATCATCAGCCGCATCAAGGTCATGTCCGAGTTGGATATCGCGGAAAAGCGCAAGCCTCAGGATGGCCGTTTCAAGCTCAAGGTCAGGGGCCGGGCCATCGACTTCCGCGTGTCCATCATGCCCACCATCCATGGCGAGGACTCGGTCATCCGCATCCTGGACAAGGAAAACCTCAGCGAAGAGTTCAAGAGCCTGAGCCTGGACATCCTGGGCTTTTCCCAGGAGGAGCTCACCCGCATCCGGCGCTTTTCCAAAGAACCCTACGGAATGTTCCTGGTGACGGGCCCCACAGGCAGCGGCAAGACCACCACGCTGTACGCGGTGCTCACGGAGATCCGCAGCCCCGAGGACAAGCTCATCACCATCGAGGATCCCGTCGAGTACCAGCTGGAGGGCGTGACTCAGATTCCCGTGAACGAGAAGAAGGGCCTCACCTTCGCCGTGGGCCTGCGCTCCATCCTGCGCCACGATCCCGACAAGATCCTGGTGGGTGAGATCCGCGATTCCGAGACGGCCCAGATCGCCATCCAGTCGGCACTTACGGGCCACCTGGTGTTCACCACCGTCCACGCCAACAACACCTTGGATGTGCTGGGCCGCTTCCAGCACATGGGCGTGGAGGTCTACAACTTCGTGTCCGCCCTCAACTGCATCCTGGCCCAGCGCCTGGTGCGCACCCTCTGCCCCAAGTGCAAGCGCAGGATCACCCCCAGCGCCGCCGAACTCGCCGAAAACGGCGTGGATGCCGCCTGGGCGGCCAAGGGCGCCTTCTTCGAAAAGGTTGGCTGCGTGGATTGCAACGGCACCGGTTTCCGGGGTCGCCAGGCCATCATCGAATTCATGGGCATGAACGACGAACTGCGGGAGCTGATCACCAACCGTGCCTCCATTCGGGATATCAAGGCCGCTGCCCGGCGCCACGGCATGCAGACGCTCCGGGAAAGCGCCCTCGAGAAGGTGCGCCTGGGCGTTTCCACCTTCCCCGAGATCAACAAGGTGACCTTCCGGGAAGGCTGAGTCATTCAGTCGGCCAGGCCTTTGACTAGCTCCCGTTCAAGACTCTGCAAGCGCTTGAGGCGGGCGAACGTGCCGGGTCGGAGCGCCAGTTCGGCGGGGCTTCCGTACTCAATGGGCTGCCCCTCCTCCAACACCAGCACTTGGTCGCAGAGTTCGGCCACGAAGACGCGGTGGGTGGCGAGGACCAGGGTGCTGCGGCCCAGAAAGGCCCGGAGGTTCTCCAGAATGCGGCTTTCCGTTTCGGCATCCACGGCGGAGAGGGCATCGTCCAGGAGCATCAGGCGCGGGCGGCGCAGCAGGGCCCGGGCCAGAGCCGTGCGCTGGCGCTCGCCCCCGGAAAGGGCCACGCCGCGCTCGCCGACCACCGTTTCCATGCCTGCGGGAAGGCGCCGGATCAGGTCATCCAGGCAGACGACTCGGGCCACATCCCAGAGTTCTTCCTCCGTGGCCTCCGGTCGACCCATGGCAAGGTTTTCCTTCAGGGTGGTGGAAAAGAGAAAGGCTTCCTGAGGCACCCAGCCGATGCCTGCCCAGTGTCGCCGGAGATTTTGCGGTTGGAGGGTCACGCCGTCCACCAGCAAGTGCCCGGAATGGGGCTCCCGAAGGCCCGCCAGCACCTGGAGCAGCACCGTCTTGCCCGAGCCGATGCTGCCGAGGATGGCGAGGCTCCCGCCGGAAGGGATGTCGAGATCCAGGGGGCCGAGGCCTCGCCCTGTTTCGAACCGATGGGCCAGTGCCTCCAGGCGCAGGGAGGTTGGATGCGAGGAAACATTGGCTGTCCAGGGCTCGGGCAAGCCTGGTTCGGGGCTGGCGAAGATCTGGTCGATGCGTTCCTGCCCGGCCCGGGCGCGCTGGAAGAGATTGGCCGCCCAGCCCAGGGACATCACGGGCCAGGAGAGGGCCGCCAGGTAGCCCGTGAAGGCGGTGAGATCCCCCAGGGTCAGGGTGTGATTGAGGACGAGGCCCCCGCCGAAGGCGACCAGGATCAGGGCGGCCAGGCCACCCATGAGCATGGCCAGCGGGCCGTACGAGCTGAAGATGGCCGACTGGCGGATGCTCAGGGCCGCCTGTCGGCGGCTCAGTTCCAGGAAACCCTCGATGCGCTGGTTCTCGAGGCCGAAGGCCTGGACGACCTTTTCGCCGGAGATCGTCTCATGGCTGAAGGTGTTGAGTTCGGAGGTGACGAGCTGGAGCCTCTGCTGAATGCGGTGGCTGGCCTTGCCGATGACGTAGAAGCCCAGGCCCAGGAGGGCGAAGGGGGCCATGACCGCCAGGGTGAGTCTGGGGCTGCCGTGGATCATCAACCCCAGGGTGACGGGCAGGAGGCTGAAGGCCTGGAGGAAGCTCATGAGGCCAGGTCCCGTAGCCATGCGCACGGAGCCTACATCATCACCGATGCGACTCATCAGATCGCCGACCCGCTGGCGCTCGAAAAACGCGAAAGGCCGGGTGAGCAGAAAGCCGAAGAGCTCCTCCCGCTGTTCCTTTTCGATGGTCCGGCTCAGACCGATCAGGATGTTGCGCATCAGGTAGCGGCCCAACCCCGCCACCAGCGTGAAGGCGAGCATGATCACGAGCAGTCGGCGGGAGCGGCCATACTCCGCGAGTTCCAGCGCGTGAACGGCCCGCCCGGCCCAATAGGGAACCCAGGCGGCGGAAACGCTGCACAGGATCGTCGCTCCCAGGCCCGCCACCAGGGTGCCTCGGTGGGGCGCCACCAACTTCCACCACCAGAGAGCGGTTGATCGGGTCTGGGTCAAGGGGCCTCCCCGGCAAGCCTAGCGCGAAAGGGTTCCGGGGCCCTAGGGGCCTTCCGTGCCGCTGGGCGATGGCAGAAGGCATTCGTGTGTTTATCAAATGAGCGTAGACTGGCTTGAATCCTCCATTCAGGTGCCCTATGCGCATACTGCTCGCCTTCGTGCTGGCCTGCGTGGGTCTATCCGCCCAGATCGTGCAGGAATCCTTCAGTCGGGACCCCGGTCCCCTGGATTTCATCCGGGGCGAAGGCTTCGAGCAGGCCATTCTCCAGGCGCTCACGGGGGACGCCCTGGTGGGGCGGGATGCGGCGGGTCGCGTCGTGCCAAGGCTGGCAGAGCACTGGGAATGGAAGGGTGGGGCGCTCCACCTCCGGATCAGGAAGGATGCGCGGTTTGTGGATGGCAGCCCGGTGCGACCCGAGGATGCGCTCTGGACATTTGATGTCATCCAGAAGGATTCCAAGGCGAGCCCCACCAAGCGGGCCCTGTTGCAGGGCGTGCGGGCGCGCCTGGTCGGTGGTCTTGTGGAAGTGCGGGCCGACCGAGCCCAGGAGCGTCTGCTCTGCGATCTGGCCCAAGTGCCCATCGCGAAGGCGGACCACCCGACGGTGGGCAGCGGGCCCTTTTCGCTCACGCTGAAGGATGGCGAATGGCACCTCTCGGCCCGACCCCACTTCCTGACCCCACGGATTCCAGGCCTGCGCTTTCGGTTGATTGCCGATGACCAGGCCCTACTGCAGAACCTTCAAAAGGGCTGGCTGACCCTCGGGGTTCCCCTGGCCCGCCGGGGGCTGAAGCCTCCGCCCACCCACCGGGAGCTTCGCCAACCCCTGAATGCCCAGTTGATTGTTTGGAGTCGGGCGGGGGTCGAGCCCTTGCGCGCGCTGGAGCGTTGGCGAGCCGAGGCTGTCCCTGATGGTTACTTTGGTGGTCTGGCGCAGCCGAGTCGGGGCCTCTGGCCCGAGAGCCTTGGTTTTTCACCCCGATCTATGGCTGGATCGTCTGGGAATCAGCCGCGAAACCCTCGCTGGGAAATCCTGTACACGGCCGGAGACCCAACGGTCAAAAAGTTGATGCTGGCCCTGCGGCAGCGGGCCAAACGCGAGGGGGTGGGCCTGGAGCCTCGGGCCATGGAGGCTGCAGTGCTTTACGAGCGTCTGGCCAAAAGAGAGTTCCAGCTCGCCTGTGCGGTGAACTACTTCGATCCCCACCCCTGGGCGGTGCTGGACCTGCTGACCCCCCAGGGAGCCGTGAACTTCGCCGGATGGCGTCATCCCAGGCTCGCGGGCCTGCTCCCGAGGCTCGTGGATGCCAAGGCATCGGCCTGGGCCGACCTGCAGAGTCTTTGGGCGGAGAACCCCACATCCTTACCTCTGCTGGATTTCATGGGCACCGTGTGGGTGGACAAGCGGCTGGAAGTCACCCCTAGCGCGCAGGGCCTGTACCTTTCCACGCCGGGCGCGGCAGGCTGGAGTTGGAAGCCGTGAAGGCACGCTGGGCCTCCCTGGCGGAGGGCTGGGCGCTTTGGCTCCTGGCGCTGGCGGCGACCTTCGCCCTGCCGGGGATGCCCTGGCGGTCGGCCCGGGCGCCAGAATTCCCCTGGGGGATGCTTCCCGCGAGTGGTCTGTTGCTGCTGGGGCTGATCGGCCTCGCCCTGCTCCTGGCCTATGTGCTGGGCCCAGCGGCGGCCCGCATGCGGAGCCTCGCGCTCTGGGAGGCGCCCCCGGATCTGCTCTGGGGCGGCTTGGCCCTGGCGCTCTGGCCGGGCGCCTGGGGCCCACCGGGGCGAGGAGTCTGGGCCCTGGCCTTCCTGCTGGCGGCCCTGCCCTCGGAGGTGCGCTGGCTCGCCCAGGCCCTGCCGCGGGAGCATCCCTTACCCGCGGCCTGGGGAGGGCGGGCCCTGCGCAGGATGCGGGGCCTGTCGCTCCTGGCCCTGGCCCCTCGGTGGCTCGCCGCCAGGGTGCCGCTCTGGCTCACGGCCACCCTGGTGCTAGAGCGGATCCTGGCGGTGCGGGGGCTGGGTTCGGACTGGATGGCCCGGGTGGCGGCCCAGGACCGGGCGGGGCTGGCGGTTTGGGTCCTGGTCTATGCCCTGCTCTGGACCCTGGCCCAGGGCCGGGAGGCTCGGGCATGAGGTGGCGCCTCTGCTTCCTCTTGGCTTGGCTCTGGCCGGACTTGGCCCTGGACCCCTTCCGGAGCGAACTCCTGCCCACCTGGGCCCACCCCTTGGGTACCGATGCCCTGGGTCGGGACGGACTGCTGCGGCTCTTCCATGCAGGCGCACGGAGCCTTGGATTTGCCTCTGCCACCGCACTCCTGGCGCTCCTGCTGGCCTCGGGTCTGGCGCTGGGAGTGGAACGCCTGCGGGGGGCCCGCTCCGCTCTCCGGGCCATCCCGCCCCTGTTGTTCATCCTGCCCCTGGCCGCGGCCTGGGGTGGGCTCGATTGGGCGCCCTTCGTATTGCTGCTCAGCGGGCTCCTGGCCCTTCAGCTCGAACCAGCCCTGCGGGCGAGGCTCGATCCCTTCCGCCGGGGACCGGCCTGGGCCATGAACCGTGTGCTTGGGGGCAGCCGGTGGCACCGGGTCCGGTTCTGGGGGTCTTGGGTGGTCGGTGAGGCGGCGAGCCTCTTTCCCACCGCCTGGCTGGGGGCCCTCTGGGGCGAGGCCACCCTGCGACTGCTGGGCCTGGGGCCCGGAGCTCGCTACGACTCCCTGGGGTTGCTGCTCAATGAACAGCTTCCGCGCCTTTCCACCGATGGCACGGCGCTGGGCTGGGCATCCTTGATTCTCGTGCTTGCGCTGGCAGCGAGCTCGGCATCCAAGGCAGCACCGGAGGAAAAATGATCGACACCGCGTTTCCCGCCTTTTCCCTGCTGGATGAGCAGGGCCGCACCGTGACCCGCGAAACCTGGGCCGGGAGCTGGGTCGTGCTCTACGCCTATCCCAAGGACAGCACCCCGGGCTGCACCACCGAGGCCTGCGATTTTCGGGACAACTGGGCCCGAGTGCAGGCCCTGGGCGCGAAAATCTACGGCATCAGCCGGGACAGCATTAAGAGCCACCAGAATTTCATCGCCAAGCAGGCGCTGCCCTTCCCCCTGCTCTCCGATCCCGAGGCCACCCTGCTCCGGGCCCTGGGTGCCTTCGGCAAGAAGGTGATGTACGGCAAGGAGGTGGAAGGCATCCTTCGCAGCACCTTCCTGATCGACCCCAAGGGCATGATCCGCCAGGCCTGGCCCAAGGTCAGCGTCAAGGGCCATGTGGAGGCGGTGATTCAGGCCTTGCAGAACCTTCAGGCGTGAGAAAATGCCCCACCGAACCGGAGCACTCCCGTGAGCCTTCCCGCCCTCAAACACCCCGGGTACACCCTCGAAGACTGGAAGTCCTGGGAGGGGCGCTGGGAGCTGATCGATGGCATTGCCTACGACATGACACCTTCGCCCAACACGGCCCATCAGGGCCTCTCCATGGATCTGACGCTGGCCATCGGTAGCGCCCTCAAGGAGGCCAAGAAGAAGGCGGGGTGCGACTGTCGGCTCTTCAGTGCCCCCACGGATGTGTTCCTGCCCACGGGCGTGGTGATCCCCGATCTGCTGGTGGTGTGCGATCCTGCCAAGGTTTCGGAGCGAGGCGTGGAAGGCCCCCCAGACCTAGTAGTGGAAATCCTGAGCCCCAGCACGGGACAGAAAGACCTGACCACCAAGCGCTGGTGCTACGAATCTGCAGGGGTGCCGGAGTACCTGATCGTGTATCCCGAAGAGCGCCGGGCCGAGCTGCTGGTGCTGGGCGCCAATGGGATCTACCAGACGGTCTCCCGCACGGAATGGGGCGGACGGCTCCAGATCCTGGCCGGGCAGCTGGAGATTTCACTGGGCTGAGGGAATCCTCAGTCCCCCATGATGCAGTAGCCCCCATCCACGTACAGCACCTGGCCGGTGATGCCCCGGCCCATGGAGCTCAAGAGGAAGATGGAGGCGTCGGCCACTTCGTCCGCATCGGTATCCCGGCGCAGGGGGGCGCGGTTGCGGTGATGGCGCTGCTTGCTGCCGAAACCTGCGATGCCCGAGGCGGCCAGGGTCTTGATGGGACCGGCGGATACGGCATTCACGCGGATGGCCTGGGGCCCCAGATCGGCCGCCAGGTAGCGAACACTGGCCTCCAGGCTGGCCTTGGCCACACCCATCACGTTGTAGTTGGGGATGGCCCGCTCGGCGCCCAGGTAGCTGAGGGTAAGGACCGAACTCCCTTCATTCATCATGGGCAGGGCCGAATGGGTGAGGGCCGTCAGCGAGTAGCTGCTGATGTCATGGGCGATGCGGAAATCCTCCCGGGTCGTGCCCACGAAGGCGCCCTCCAAGGCCTGCCGGGGGGCGAAGGCCACGGCATGCACCAGGAAATCCAGGTTGCCCCAGACCCGCTTGAGCAGTTCGAAACACAGGACGATCTGCTTGTCCGAGGTTACATCCAGGGGGATGAGCAGGGGATCGCCCAGCTCCGGGGCCAGTTCCTTGAGGTTCTTGCCCAGGCGCTCGTTCTGGTAGGTAAGCGCAACCTCGGCGCCTTCCTCCACCAGTCGCTTGGTGATGGCCCAGGCGATGGACCACTTGTTGGCCACACCCACCACCAGACCGCGCTTGCCCTTCATGAGCATGGGAACCTCCATGGAAATCCTGCTGCCACCGGATCAGGGAAAGCCCTCGGGACCCGGACTATACTCTTCTTGGAAGCCGCCCATCCCCATGTATTCCCGAATCCTCATCCCCCTGTTCGCGATTCCGGCCCTGGTGGCCGGCACCTATGATCCGCGGCCGGATCTGGCCTCAGGCCGCTACCTCAAGGCCCTGGCCGAGGCCGAGGCCCAGCTTGCGACAAATCAGGGAAATGCCCTGGCCTGGGCCGCCAAGTCCCAGGTCTTTTCCTCGCTCCAGCTTTTTGGCGAGGGACTGACCGCCGCCGAGAAGGCCTTGGCGATGCAGCCTCGCCTGGCCGATGGCTTCCTCGCCCGAGGGCTGGCAAGGGCCGGGTCGGCGGTGCAGCAGCGAAACTTCTCCAGCCTGCGCAATGCCTCCGGGGCCCTGGAGGACCTGGAAGAGGCCACGCGTCTCGATCCCCGGCTGGCCGAAGGCTGGATGAGCCTGGGCCTAGCCTATCAAATGCTCCCCGGGATTCTGGGAGGGTCTACCCGCAAGGCTCTCGCCTGCGCGGGCCGCCTGCGAGGCGTGAATCCCGCCCGGGGTGACCTGCTGCAGGGCATGATCCTCTCCTTGGATGGCCGCTGGAAGGCCGCCGAACCCTTCTTCGGCAGGGCCCTTGCCCAGGCCCCCGCCGATCCCGAGATCGTCTACGGCTACCTGGATTCCCTGGGGAGCCGGGAAACCCGCAAAGTCCTGGGGGCCGAAGAACAGCGCCGCCGCCAAGGCATTGAAGCCAAGCGTCTCCTGCCCCCGGTCAAGCACCGGGCTCGAGCCCTGGAAGCCATTACCGATGCCCTGCTGGATGCCGGACAGCCCGAGGAAGCCTGGCGCATCGCCCAGGCGGCCCTTCCCCAGGCGGACGCTCCGAGCCTCGTCCGCCTCCAGCTGGGCAAGCTCGCCGCCCGCACTGGCCTACACCTGCAAGAAGGCCTCGCCTCCCTGGACCAGGTCATCCGCGAACCCATCGAAGGCGGCTCCGGCGGCTACCCCAGCGCCCACTGGCGCCGCGGCCAGATCCTGCTGGCCCTGGGAAGAAAGCCCGAAGCCCGCGCTGCGGCCCAGGCCGCGTTGAAACTGGACTCCAAGCACCGGGGGGCTCGGGAGCTGCTTGAAGGGGTAAACTGACGCGTTGCGTCATGTTGCCCGCCGCAGGACGGCCAACAACCCAATCAGGAAAGCGCGGATTCCAGTCCTTGTGCGAAACCAAGCCCTTGCCGATAGTAGATGCAACCCCCTGGGATCAGGTTGGCCTGGATCTTGAATAGGCTACCCCGTCCCACTTTCCTTCTGGAGGAACCATGAAGAAGCAGTCCGGCTTTACCCTCATCGAGCTCCTGCTGGTGCTCGCCATCATCGGCATCATCAGCGCTATCGCCATCCCGGCCCTGCTGGGCCAGCGCGAGTCCGCGCGCAACCGCGCCACCGCCTCCAACTGCGCCAATGTGCGCGCCTCCATCGTGAACGGCATCGGAGCCCTGGAGCTGCCCGCCGCCCAGCGGCCTGACGACTTGGCTGCTGCTGCTAACCCTGCGGCCGTCCTGGTTGCCGTTGCTGCCCGTGACGAGTACGACGCTGCCAATCCGAAGAGCGGGAAGAATCCGTTCAATGCGGCTCTCGCTGCATACGCGTTTGAGGCGGCCGCGCCGACCGTTCCCGGCAACAGCGCCATCGGCCCCATTGCCAACGACGCCGAGACGGGTCTGCCCGCCATCGCCCTCGGCTACGGCATCCGCGTCAAGGGTGTTGCCGATCTCACCCCCCGGCTCAACTCCATCGACGCCTCTATGTAGGTTTTCCGAAACTTGCACACACAAAGAGAGCCCAGCGATGGGCTTTCTTTGTGTGTGGGGTTGGCCATGTGGCGCGGTGCTTGCCTTGCTCTGAGTTCTGAAACGTTTTTGCTACACGGGAGGGGCCGTGAAGTCTTCAGGATTTACCCTCATCGAACTGCTCCTGGTGCTGGCCATCATCGGGATCATCTCGGCCATCGCGATCCCCGCGCTGCTGGGTCAGCGCGAGTCCGCCCGCAACAAGGCCACCATGACCAATGCCGCCCATGCCCGGTCCACCCTGGTGACCGCCATTGGGGATCTGGACAAACCTGCTGCGGCGCGCCCCGATGATCTTGCCGCAGCCACCACGGTCGAGGACATCCTGACGGCGGTATCGGCCCGGAGCATTTTCGACGCCAGCCAGCCCATCGGCGCCAAAAATCCCTTCGATCCGGCGCGCCCGGCCTACCTCTTCAACAGCCCGGCCCCCACGGTGGCCGGGGAGGTCAGTTTGAGTGTGCCGACGCCCAACGCGAATACAGGGGAGCTGGAGATCGTGCTGGGCTACGGGATCAGGGTCAAGGGGGTCGTGGATTTGACGCCACAACTGATCTCCATCGACGCGGCGCAATAGCATCTTTCCGTTGTCCCTGTGCCATGTGTTATTTTTAATCCGGCTTGGAGGGCTGTCATGTCACGCAGAGCTAAAGGCTTTTCGCTGGTCGAACTCTTGTTTGCGCTTGCCATCATCGGGATCATTGCCGCCATTGCCATTCCCTCACTCATGGGCTCCAAGCAACATGCCCGCTATGTAGGGGACGCAAGATCCAATGCGACCGTCATCCATATGAGGCTCGAGGCCATCAAGTCCGACACGGGCGCGTACCCCGCGCCGGGTACCTTTGTGTGGGCGCAAGGGGTAGCGCCTGCGGTCAATCCCGTACCCAGCGTGACGAGCTTTCAGGGCAGCACCAAACTGGACTATACCCTGGATATCCTGACCGCTCAGACCTACACCATCACCGTAACCGATCCAAGGGATGGAAACCGCGTGATCATGGTGATGAACCAGAACGGCCAGATCACTAATCCTTAGAGAAAGAGAATTAGGGGCTCCAGGCCTTCGGCGATCATCTAGCGGCGCCTCTGGACGTCGGCGATGCCGAGGAGGGTCATTGCCACCCAGGCGAGTAGGCTGAAGCTCCCCAGCTGCCAAAGAGGTGTCGGTGGAGGGAAGACCCAAGGGAGCTGTCTGGCGGTGAGCCCCGCCTTGATCTCTCGGGCTATCTGTTCTTCCACCGTGATGGTTTTGTACTGATTTGCCGCCAGATGAACGGATTGACGAGCCTCCTCGCGTTCGACGGCTCGTTGGGTGCAAACGTATGGGGTGACCCAGGGGATGAAATCCCGCTGCCACGGGGGATTCATCTCGCCTCGGCTGAGGGCCATGGAAAGTACGAGACCGATTAGTCCGAGGGCAATGGGCACGGCTCCGTGGTTGACGCGGTGGGAAAGCCACAGGTAGAGGGCAAGCAGCGGCATGCTGCCAAGAATCATCCACCCCAGGACCTTGGCCATCTCGATCCAGGGAAAGTGGGTGGCCAACGCGGGATTGAGTCGGGCAAGCAGGGCGCCCTCGGCCCAAAGGCCGATCTGAAGAGCGACACCCACAGCGATCATCAGCAGAAGTAGGAGTGTTGCCTTGGCCAGGAACTGGATTCCTGGGGCGATGGGCTGGATGTACAGATGTTTCCAGAGACTGAAGCGATGTTCTGCACGAACTAGCAGGGTCGGCAACAGGGCTAGCAGCAATGGATGGAAGAACCCTGCCCAGATGGCGGCGACGATCCGAATGGGTGCGATCTCGAGTGCCGCCTTTCCAGCCGGGGTGAGTTGCTGGAGGGGCAAGAGGGGGCGACGAAAGAACCAAAAATCCAGCACCAGGAAAACCAGAGGGAGCAGCAAAAGCAGGCGCAGCACTGATGAGCGGCGAACCTTCAGTGCCTCGGCGTAGGTGAGGCGAAGAAACTTACCCATTGTGCGACTTCCTTATGTGAAGGACTTGCCTCGCCAGTGGAAATCAACCGCCCCCAGTGTTGCCAAGAGAACTGCGCAGAGGGCTGCGCCAAGGGCCAAGGGCAGGACTGTTCCCTGGTTTTCGGTGGCAATGCTCACTGCGCGGGTGGCCAAACCCCACGGGCTTAGGTTCAGCAGAAAGGAACCCGCCAACTGGGTGGTGGCCCAGGTTCCCGAAATGGCCACCACAAGTCCGACCATCAGCCCTTTGAAGTTGGCCGCCACCCATGTTTGCAGAGCGACCAGGGGGAGGCAGGCAAGGGTTGATGTCGCAGCAAGGCGCAGGAGCATGTCGCCTTGAGTCGGTCCCATCCTTAGCAAGGGCACGTAGTGCCGGAGGGTGATCCCAGCCAAGTAGAGCAGGGTGAAGAAAAGTAGCTGAGCAAAGAGGATCAGAGAAAGGTGGCTGGCCAGTTTGACCACATAGTGGGAAACAGTGGGACAGGGCTGGAGAAAGAGGCCCCTGCGTTTACCTGCAGCTTCTTCGAGATCCCAGGAGATTGATGGAATGAAGGCCGCCATGATGGGCATGAAGAACAGATTCCACGCATTGCCATTGACCTGGTACCAGGCAGGAAAGCCCGACCAGTTGCGTTCCACCCTCTCTTCTAAAAACCAGTAGAAAACAAACAAAAACAATACTTGAGAAAAGGGTGTAATCAAGGCGAGGGCGGTGGCCCAGTTCCACCGCCACTTGATTCGTTCGGCCTCGAAGAGGTGGAACAGCCGAATCATTTTTCCTCCAGCAACGCCAGCACCCAGTCTTCGAGGCTTATTCGGAGTGGAGACATCTCGAACAGTTGAATGTCGGAGTGGACGAGGCAGTTCGCAATCCTTGGTATTTCGTTGCGCGGCAAAGAGGATACTTGCAGGAACTCATCCACAATTTCCGTTTGAATACCTTGTTCACTTAGGCAGGCAGCGGCCTTGGTTTGATCATTCACGCGGAGCCGGAGTCTGGGGCTTTCCTGTCCTCCCAGTTCCGAGAGTGGCCCCTGGTACCTCAGTCGACCATGGTTGATGACGATGAGGTGCTTGGCAATGAGCTCGACTTCGGCCAGAAGGTGGCTCGAGAGGAATACTGTTGCCCCGGTTTCCTGAGGCAGCTTGTGGATGAGGTCTCGGATCTCCAGGATTCCAGCTGGATCAAGCCCATTGGTGGGTTCGTCAAGAATCAGGAGCTTTGGAGAACCAAGCAAAGCCAACGCAAGGCCAAGCCTTTGTCGCATGCCCAGCGAATACCCAAGAACTGTCCGGTGAGCATCACGGCTTAGGCCCACATGGGTCAGAACTCGATCAGTCTCCGACTTTGGGAGATCGCGCATCAACCGTGTGATTTCGACGTTCTCGCGGCCGGTGAGATGATCGTAGAGAGATGGGGACTCGACCATGGCCCCGAGTTTGGCCAGCGCTTTCAGGTGGCCGGGGGGGAACCCGAGAACCTCACAGCTCCCCGCGTGAGGTTTCACCAGCCCAAGGAGCATCCGAATGGTAGTGGTTTTCCCGGCGCCATTGGGGCCGATGAAGGCACACACAGTTCCAACATCGACTTGAATGTTGAGGTCTTCTACTGCGACTGTTTTCCCGAACCGACGGGTCAATCCTTGAGAGTGAATGACATGTCGCATGTTTAACCTGTGGATACGGGACGATTGTACTTTATCGAAAAATGACCGGGCAAGAATCCTGGAACTCAAGGGCGTTTGGAATTGATAGGGTGACATGGCACAGACAGTGGCCGAGTTTTCTATGCTTTGACTAGACTGGACTCATGGCATTGAACGAGACTTTGAAGTTAACCTTCCCCTGCCGCATCCCCCTCAAGATCATCGGCAAAGAGGGCGTACTCAACCCGGATCGAGTGGCTGAACTGATTCAGCATCACTTGGGCCCCCAGGCTGAAGGTGACAGGCAACCTACCGCCCACAGCAAGGGAGCCTACATCTCCTATACCTTCTGGGTGGTGCTGCCGGACGAGGGCGCAGAACGGCCTCTAAGGGAGGCCATTCACGCGTTGCCTGGGTGTGTGATGCAGCTTTGAGAATCTAGAATTCCGCTGCCCGGGGCGTGCGGGGGTAGGGGATGACGTCGCGGATGTTGCCCATGCCGGTAACGAACTGGACGGTGCGTTCGAAGCCAAGGCCGAAGCCGGCGTGGGGGACGGAGCCGAAGCGGCGGGTATCGAGGTACCACCAGTAGGCGGCGGGGTCGAGGTCCAGCTGAGCCATGCGGGTTTCGAGCATGTCCAGGCGTTCTTCGCGCTGGCTGCCGCCGATGATCTCGCCTAGGCGCGGCACGAGCACATCCATGGCGGCCACGGTCTTGCCGTCGTCGTTCATGCGCATGTAGAAGGCCTTGATGTCCTTGGGGTAGTCCGTGACGATCACGGGGCGCTTCATGCGCTTCTCCGCCAGGTAGCGCTCGTGTTCGGTCTGGATGTCCATGCCCCAGCTCACCGGGAAGTCGAAGTTCTCGCCGGAACTCTGCAGCAGCTTGATGGCTTCCGTGTAGGTGACGCGCTCGAAGGGGCTGTTGACGATGTGCTCGAGGGTCTCAATGGCGGACTTCTCGATGAATTCGGCGAAGAAGGCCATGTCCTCGCCGCATTCGCTCAGCACGGTGCGGAAGAGGTGCTTCAGGAAGTCCTCCGCCAGATCCATGTTGTCCTGGAGGTCGCAGAAGGCCATCTCCGGTTCCACCATCCAGAACTCGGCCAGGTGGCGGGTGGTGTTGCTGTTCTCGGCCCGGAAGGTGGGGCCGAAGGTGTAGATGTTCGAGAGGGCCGTGGCCAGAGTCTCCCCCGCCAGCTGGCCCGAAACGGTGAGGTAGGCCTGCTTGGCGAAGAAATCCTGGCCGTAGTCCACGCCACCATCGGGCAGGCGCGGGGGCTTGGCGGGATCCAGGGTGGTGACGCGAAACATCTGGCCGGCGCCTTCGCAGTCGGAGGCCGTGATGATGGGCGTGTGCGCCCAGATGAAGCCTCTCTGCTGGAAGAAGTCGTGGATGGCGCGGGCCAGCACGTTGCGTACGCGCAGGACGGCTCCGAAGGTGCGGGTGCGGGGGCGCAGGTGGGCGATCTCCTCCCGGAGGTACTCCAGGCTGTGGCGTTTCTTCTGAAGGGGGTAGCTGGCGGGATCGGCCTCACCGAAGACCTGGACCTCCCGGGCGACCACTTCGAACTTCTGCCCCGACCCGGCCGAGGGCACGAGTTCACCTTTGACCGCCAGGCCTGAGCCCTGGTTGAGGTGGCTCAGCCGCTCGAAGTCGGGGTGCTGGGGCGGCACGACTACCTGGAAATCCGCCAGACAGGAGCCGTCGTTCATCTGGATGAACAGAACCTGCTTCTGGGAGCGTACGGTGCGGGCCCAGCCCATCAGGGTAACGTCGCCCCCCGCGCCGGGACGGGCGAGGATGGCCTTGATTGTGTCGCGCTTCATAGAAACTCCGCTTGAATACCGAGCCGCCGGGTAACCGGCGAGGCTCTATTCCAGCCTAGCGCGGCTCCCGGGGGAATGGCTGAATCCATCGCGGAGTACGCGCCTTGTCGTCTCATGGGCGGCTTCAGGCGCTCAGGCCCCTCGGTTGCCCATGTCCCGGAATTTCTGGCCGATGGCGGCCTGCAGGCCCCGGATGTGGTTCAGCACCCGCTCCAGCTTCTGTCGGGCGATGTCCTGGAACTGGATCTGCTGGAGTAGGCCGAAGAGTTCGTCCTGGATGGCCTGGGTGTTCTTCTCAAGCTCGGCCAACAGGGCCTCTTGGCCGGGAAGCCGCCCCAGGCTGGCCTCCTGCTTGAGGCGCACCATGCTCTGGAAGGTGGTATCAGCATTCGCCAGCATGCTCTCGATGCGCGCCACCACCTTGGCCATTTCATCCTCGGTGTGCTGGATCGCCGCCTCCATCTGGGGGATGATCCGGCCGCTTTCGACCTTGGATTTCTCGGGGGCCATCTCGATCAGCTGCCGCAGCGTATCATCCATCCGGCGCTCGAGATCAAGCTCGACCGCGGAGGTGTGGGCGACCCGTTCGCCACCCAGCGCGATGACCAGTGACGTATCGATAATGGTGGTGACCCGGTCGTTCTGAAGCAGGAACCCTGAGACCCAGGCGCCGTCTCGGCCCGCCAGGATGGGATCGGAGGGGGAATGCTGGTCCGCTGTGGCGGTAACCACCGAATCCACGTGATCCACAAGAATCCCGATAAGGGTGCCCCCCAGGGTGAGGATCAGAATATTGCTGTCGGTATGAGATTCCATGGCGGGAAACCCCAGGCGCACCCGGAGGTTGACCACGGGCACCACGGTGCCTCGGAGATCCAGCAGGCCTTCAACCCCCTTGGGCATGTGGGGCATGCGGTTCAGTTCCCGGTAGGGCGAGATCTCCGCCACCTGGGGAAGGGGCACGCCGTAGGCCCGGTCCTCCAGGGTGAAGGTGAGGTACTGATGCGTACCGCCATGCTCCCGCTCGCCGCTGGGGGCGTGCAGCGCAGTCGCCTCAGCCAGGCTCACAGGGCCTCCTGTACCGCCAGGGTCATGAGTTCGGCCGGATCCAGAATCAGGACGACCCCTCCATCGCCCATGACGCTGGCCCCGGAGATGCCCGGGAGGCTGGCGAGGTAGGGTGCCAGGGGCTTGATGACCATCTCCTGCCTGCGAATGAAGGCATCCACGATGAGGCCCATGCGTCGGCCCGCCGTGGAGATGACCACCACGGGCAGTTCTTCGCCATCGGGGTGCGTGGCTTCGTCGGCATTCCTGAAGTTGAGCAGCTCCCGCAGACGGGTGACGCCGAGCACCTCGCCTCGCAGGTTGATGGCCTTCCGCCGGGTGAGGTGGGAAAGGGTCTCCTGGGTTACCAGCAGGGTTTCTTCAACCGCCGTGCCGGGCAGGGCGAAGACCTGCCCACCAGACCGCATCAGCAGGGCATCGATGATGGCCAGGGTAAGAGGCAGCTTCAGGGTGAAGACCGAACCCTTCCCGACCACGCTCTGCACTGCTACATGACCATTGAGGCGGCGCACATTGGAGCGCACCACGTCCATGCCCACGCCGCGCCCCGAGATGTCCGTCACCTTGGCGGCTGTGCTGAAGCCCGGCAGGAAGATCATGTTGATGGCTTCCTCGTCGGACATGGCTTCCGCGCGCTCGGTGCTCAGCAGGCCCTTTTCCACGGCCTTGGCACGGACGACCGCAGGGTCGATGCCTTTGCCGTCGTCCTCGATCTCCACCAGCACGGAATCGCCCTCGTGGCGGGCCCGCAGAATCACCGTGCCCGTTTCGGGCTTGCCGGATTTGATTCGAGCTTCGGGCAGTTCCACGCCGTGGTCCGCACTGTTGCGGATGAGGTGAATGAGGGGATCGCTGAGTTCCTCGATGAGACTCTTGTCGATCTCCGTATCCTCGCCCACCATCTGCAGTTCGATCTTCTTGCCACTGGCCTTGGCCAGATCTCGGAGCATGCGTGGGAACTTGCTGAAGATCGTCTTCACCGGCACCATGCGGATGCCCAGCACCGAGGCCTGGATCTCCTTGGAGACCTGATCGAGGTAGACGCTGCTCTTGCGCAGTTCCTTCACGAGATCGCTGGCGGGCCCTTCGGTGATCTCCACTTCGCAGCGGTCCACCACGTGGCTGATCATCGTCTTGCAGATGATAAGTTCTGCCACGGTGTTCATGAAGGCGTCCAGCTTGGTCTGGCTGACGCGGATGGTATCCGAGCCGCCCTTGTCGGTCTTTTCGGGGGCTGCCGTGGCCTTCCGATTCGCGGGCTCCGCAGCCTGGGGTGTGGATGCCTCGGAGATGTCAGGGGCGGGAGCAGCATTCGAAACAGCCGTCTTCGGGGCGGGTTCAGAAAGAGTCTTCGCGCCCTCGGGGCCCAAAAGGAAATACTCCATGCGAACATTCTTCACGCCATCGAAGATCTTCTGGACCGTTTCGACGGAGTCCGAGGCCTCCACGAAGAGCACCAAATCGAAATGGAACTGATCGGCCTGGAAGGCATCCAGGTCCGTGATTTCCTTCATCACATGGGAGGAATGGACGAGGCGCCCCACCAGGTCGGCCATGGAGAGCATGGACAGGGGGTTGAAGGCCGTGCCGTGGATCTCGGGTTGCAGCTCGGCCTTGATGGCCACCAGCGTCACGCCCTGGGCGATGGTGTCCTCGATGATCCGGCGCGAAGCGGCATCCAGGCCGCACAGCGCAGCGGGATACTCGAGCGAGCCTGGAGCCGAGGCCTGGGCGATGGAAGGCGCTGCAGCGGCGGGGGCTGCACCCCCGTTGCGGAGGGCCTCCAGGCGCTGGATCAGATCGGAGGTGTCAGGATCAGCGGGCGTGCCCTGTTTTCGGAGGTTCACGCCTACGTCATCCACCAGGACCTTGAGCATGTCCACGGTTTCGAAGAGCAGTTCCATGACCTCGGGGGAGACCGCCATCCGCCCCTTGCGAAGCTCGTCCAGGATGTTCTCGCCGATGTGGGCGAGGGACTGGACCTTGGGCAGGCCCAGAAACCCGGACGCGCCCTTGATCGTGTGTACGCTGCGGAAGATCCCGTTGAGGATGTCCAGGTCTCCGGGGTTGCTCTCGAGCACCAGGAAATTCTGTTCGATGAGCTCGAAGTGCTCACCGGCTTCCACCAGGAAGTCTTCGTAAAAGCTGGGGTCGTCCAGGGAAAAGTCGCTCATGATTCAGCCCTCTTCTTGCCCTGGAAGGATTCGAGCTGACGGCCCTCCGTGTCCGTGAGGAGCTGCTGGATGTCCAGGAGGAACACCACGCCGGTCTCGGTTCGGGCCACCTTGGTAATGTAGGCGTTGGCGCCGGCGGCCGTGACCCTGGGGGGCTCCTCCAGCCGACGCTGATCCACGTTCTTGACCTCGTCCACCGAATCCACCACCAACCCGGTGGACACCCCCCCGATGGGCGTGATGATGATGCGGGAGAGGCTGGTGCGTTCCCGGCGGGGCAGACCAAAGCGGTCCCGCAGATCGATGACAGGCATGACCTCGCCCCGGAGGTTCAGCACACCCTCAATGAAGGAGGGCGCCCGGGGCACCGGCGTGACCAGGCCCGCCATGATGATTTCCCGAACCTCGTGGAGTCGCAGGCTGTAGGCTTCCTCGCCCAGCCGGAAGACCACCAGGGGCAGGTCGTGGCTCTCCTGAATCGTCTCCTTGGCATTGCGTTCCGTGAGGCTCGTGCCCATGGCCGCGATCTTTTCCCGGTCTTCGCCTGCTATCACGTCGAGCACTTTGAGCAGACTGACCATCCGATCCGAGCGCACCACCACGCCTTCGAACTTGGCGGCTTCATCCTCGGACAGGGTGTGGGGAGGCGGCAGCACATCCGTGTCGCGCACGCGGATGATCTCCTGGATGGAATCCACCGCGATGCCGATGCAGGCCTCGCCGAAGGAAAGCAGGATGACCATTTCCCGATGGGCGGCGTCGTCATCATCCTCCACGGGCAGGAGCTGGATGAAGTCCAGGAGCGGCAGCACCTGATCCCGCAGGCAGATCACCCCCATCACATAATCCGGGGCGTCGGGCACCTTGGTCACCGGGGGTAGCTCGATTATTTCTTCCACCAGCTGCAGGTTGATGCCAAAGGACTCCCGCCCCATGGCGAAGGTGACGTACGGGATCTCGTTCTCGATCGCCTCCAGGGCGGCGTCCTGGCCTCCGCTGCCAAAGGCGGGCGCACCGCTGTTGCCCTCCATGAGCAGCTCGCGCTGACTGAACTCGGCGCTGTCGAGGATCTTGTCCAGGTCGATGAGGGTGATCAGGCGGCTGCCCACGGTCACCATCCCCGCCAGGTAGTCGCTGCGGATCCCAGCCACGAGAGGCGGGGTTTCCCGGATGGTGAGGTCCTCCAGGCGCACCACTTCGGCCACGGAATCCACCTGCAACCCCGTGGCGCGGCCGCCGAGGCTGAGAATGATGATGCGGGTGCGAGGGGTGGGTTCTGCCGGTGCCAGGTGGAACCGGAGCCGACTATCCAGCACGGGAATGATGATGCCGCGCAGGTTCACCACGCCAAGTACGAAGCTGGGGGCGCCGGGCACGGGAGTGATGCTGGAGCGGGGCGTGATCTCCTGGACCCGGTCGATGTCCAGCCCGAACTCCACCGAATCCAGGGTGAAGGTCACGAGCTGACCCGAGGGGACGACGTCCCGAGCGTTCCGAGCCTGGAGGTCCGCGGTGGCCATGGATTAACCCTTCTGCTGGCTGCGCTTGAACTCCTCGATCACGGAGTCCGCGTGGGACTTCCGCTCATCGGGAGTGGTACCGGTCTGGGCAATGGTGCGGCTGATGTTGGCCCGCTCGCCTTCGCTCTTCAGGCCGGTGCCCAGCAGGTCCACGATGTAGTCGTGGATCTGGCGCAGGTGGTACACGATCCGCTCGAGCTTCTGCCGGGTGATGTCCTGGAACTGCATCAGGTCCATGGCCTCGAAGACCTTGTCCTGGATGGTTTTCCCCGCGGACATGATCTCGTGGAGGGATTGCTGGACGGCGCTGTCTTGGGCGCCGGGCTGCTGCATGACCTGGGTGATGAGATCCTGCTGCTTGAGTACGAGCTGGCTGATCACATCCAGCTGATCCATGACCTTGTTGGTTTCGCGCTCGGTGACGGCGGTTACCGCATCGATCTCGGAGATCACCTGGCCGCCCTTGTCGGCGCTCGGTTCCGGTGCCTTGACGGGGGCGGCCACCGGTGCAGGCGGGGCCTCCTTGGCCTTCTTTCCCTTGCCGGCGGGTTTCCCGCCGGTGTTCAAAAGGGCATCGATTTCAGACTGATCCATGGAACCCCCAGATCACTAGCCGAGCAGGGACTCGATCTTTTCCTTCAGGGTCTCGGGGGTGAATGGCTTCACCACGTAGTTGTTCACGCCGGCCTGGAGGGCCGCGACGATGTCTTCCTTCGCCGCATTGGTGGTCACCATGAGAATGGGGATGCTGGAATTGGTAGTTCGCACGGTGGTGACAAATTCCAGCCCGTCCATCTCGGGCATGTTCCAGTCGGTGATGATCATTTCCACACCGCCCTGGCCCAGCTTTTCAAGCCCCGCCTTGCCGTGCTCCGCCTCGACCACGTCGGAGTAGCCGATGCGGGACAGGGTGTTGATGATGATGCGGCGCATCGTCGATGAGTCGTCCACGATCAGGATCTTCAAGGGAGTCTCCTTTTGGATGGTTCAGGCTAGTTCGTGTCCGCTGATGCGGCAGCTTCGATGAATTTTAGGAGCGCGGCCCAGTCATCGGGATAGACATTGAGGAACTTGATTCCGAGTTCGAAGCCCCCGGAATCCATCTGCTCGACGCGAACCACTTGACCGACCGCCACCAGGGGGCGCACATCCTTTCCGCTGGCGGGGCCGAAGGAACCCTGGGACTTGCCCCAGCCGGGAATGTTGACTTCCAGCTTGAGGAGGGTTCCCAGGGAGTATTCCCGGGAAGCGCTGAGCAGCAGACCCCCGCCGGAGACATCCTTGAAGACGCTCTGGGAGGCCTCCGGCACACCGGAGAAGGTCAGTTCCTGAAACCCCACGGTGGCGCCGAGGGGGATGCGGGTGAATTGTCGACGTTCAGAAGGCATGGTTCTCAACCCTCAAGGACGGATCGGTCATTCGGCCCAGGGACATGAATTCCGGGCTTGGGGCCGGGGTGGGGCCTGAGCCTCAGTCCTTCCAGAGCACCTCGAAGGGGCGGATGGGGATCTCGATGCCCTTGAGGACGACGGGGTCCAGCAGCCGCAGGTTGTCCGGGCCCAGGATTTCGGCCGTGCGGGGACCGATCACCACCTGGTTGGGCTTGGCCACGGAACTCTCCAGGCGGGAGGCCAGGTTCACGGTGGAGCCCATGACGGTGTAATCCATGCGCTTCTCGCAGCCGATGTCGCCCGCGAAGGCCTCGCCGCTGTTCACCCCGATCCGCATCCTCAATTCCGGGTAGCCTTCGGGCAGGTTCTGGTTCATGAATTCCAGGGCCTGCTGCATGGCCACGGCGGCCTCCACCGCATGGCGGGCGTGGTCGGAATCCGGCGCGGGGGCCCCGAAGAAGGCCATGATGGCGTCGCCGATGTACTTGTCCAGGGTGCCGCCGCGAAGGAAGATCTGCTCGGTCATCACCTCGAAGGAGCGGTTGAGGATGGAGGCCAGCTGCATGGGTTCCATGCCCTCGCTCATCCGGGTGAACCCCGAAATGTCGGCGAAGAGCACGCTGATCTCGCACCGCTGAGCCTGGAGGATGGGGGCATCCAGGCACTGGGCGGCTTTGAGGATCTGCTCCACCACCTGGGGGCTGTGGTAGCGCTCGAGGCGCTGGCGGAACCGAGCCTCCCGTTCGCGCTGGATGCCGACAGCTGCGAAATTGGCCATGGCCGAAAGGAGATGCTCGTCCTCCCGCCGGAAGCCGCCCTTGTTGAGGCTGGATTCCAGGTAGATGACCCCCAGGGCCTGGTCGTCCACGATGAGGGGCGTGCAGAGGGCCGAGGTGATGCCGTGGATCTTGATGCTCTCTCCAGCGGCGAAGCGGGGATCCACCCGGGCATCGGTGGTCAGGATCGTCACCCGGTCCTTCATGGCCGTGCGGGCGATGGTGCGGCTGATGGGATTGGAGATGGCCCCGGGCTTCTCCTCCCAGACCAGTTCGGGGACCAGTTCGCCGGTGGCGTCCGCCAGGAGGATGAAGCCTCGCTGGCAGGGAATCTGGCCCGTCACCAGGGTCATCACTGAATCCAGCAGCTCCTGGAGACTGGCAGCCCGGAGCAGCTGCCCCGCCATGGTGGCTAGGCGCTGAAAGAGGGCGCCCACTTCCAGGGGGGGCTTTTCCGCCTGATGCATGGCCAGCATGGCCTCCAGGCTGGCGTGAGGCACCAAAATGCTGCCGGAGGCGTCGAAGGCCCGGTCCTCCAGGGAGATCTTGGATTCC
>JAYREN010000002.1:46236-48228 GCA_041908845.1 Holophaga sp.
GGACATCATGGCCGTTCCGGGCTCCGTCGGCCGCACCTCGGAGGCGCTTTCGGGAACCCATTGGATGGGGATCTCCCCTAGGAGAACGGTGTCGCCCAGGTGCAGCAGGGTCGGCGTCGCCACCGAGAGCCCATTCAAGCTCGTCCCGTTCAGGGATTTAAGGTCTACCACATAGGGCTTCCCGTCCATCAGGAAGAAACGGGAATGGACCCGGCTCACGGCGTTGGAGGCCACCCGGATGGTCGCGGCGTCGCCCCGGCCCACAGTGACCCCTTCTTCCGTCAGCTCGACACGGTGTCGAGCGCCTTCCAAGAGCAGGGTGATCTTCATCGTCGGGATCCAGGCTGGGGCGGGTCGAGTCTATCACGGGGGTTTTCGGCCCGAGGCTGTACCCTGATGAGTTCCGACCCGAAGGGGATCGGCCGGAGAACGCGCAATGACCAAGGTCGGTTTCATGTCGCTGGGATGCCCGAAGAACCTCGTGGATAGTGAGGTGATGCTGGGGCATCTGCGGCTCAAGGGCTTCACCCTCACCCACCGCATGGAGGAGGCCGAGGTCCTGGTGGTGAACACCTGCGGCTTCATCGAGCCCGCCAAGAAGGAATCCATCGAGGCCATCCTCGAGGCGGCCACCATGAAACAGAAGGGCGCCTGCAAGAAGCTGATCGTGGCGGGCTGTCTGGTGGAACGCTACCGCGACGAGCTGTTGGCGGACATGCCCGAGATCGATGCCTGCCTGGGCACCCGGGACATCGAGCACATTGCCGAGATCATCGGCGCCGACGACCGGCTCTTCGAGCCCGAGCGGGATCCCGCCTATCTCTACAGCGAGGCCAGTCCCCGCCTGCTCACCACGCCCAAGGCCACCGCCTACCTCAAGATCAGCGAGGGCTGCGATCACGCCTGCGCTTTCTGTGCCATTCCCGCCATCCGTGGGCCCCAGCGCAGCCGGAGCATCGAGAGCATCGTAGCCGAGGCGCGCAATCTTGTGGCCCAGGGCGTCCTGGAGATCAGTCTCGTGGGCCAAGACACCACGGATTTCGGCCGGGATCTGGGCGATCCCGATGGCCTGGAAAAGCTGGTGCGGGAGTTGGGCAAGGTGGACGGCCTCCAGTGGTTCCGCATCCACTACAGCTACCCCAATCGCACCACCGAGGGCCTGCTGCATGCCATGGCCGAGACGGCCAACTGCGCGAAGTACCTGGACATGCCGCTGCAGCATGCGGATCCCAAGGTGCTCAAGACCATGGCCCGAGGAGGTGGGGCCGCCTCCTTCCTCAAGCTGCTGAAACAGATTCGCCGCATCGTGCCGGGCGTCTTCATCCGCTCCAACTTCATCGTGGGCTTTCCCGGCGAAACGCCAGAGGCCTTCCAGACCCTCTTCGATTTCGTGAAGGAGGCCGAGTTCGAGCACGTGGGCGTCTTCACCTACTCCCTGGAGGAAGGCACCCCGGCCTTTGGGCTGGGTGACCCCGTGCCCGAGCGCACCAAGCAGAGCCGCAAGCGCAAGCTTCTGGAACTCCAACAGAAGATCAGCCGTGCCAAAAATCAGGCCCTGGTGGGTCAGGTACTGGAAGTCCTGGTGGAAGGGGCCCACGAGGAGACCGACATGGTCCTCAAGGGGCGCCACCGGGGCCAGGCCCCGGAGGTGGATGGCAACGTGCTCATCGTGGGCGGCGAGCCCAGAATCGGAGCCATCCAGTCCGTGCGGATCACCGAGGCCCATGCCTACGATCTGGTGGGCGAGGTGGAGGAAGGTGGAACCGAGTCGGCAGTGAAGGCCTTCGAGGCCGGTTTCAAGGCGGCCCGGGGCGCCCAGTCCTGATGCTGGACCTGCGCGCCATCACCCGCACCTTCACCCTCGGCGGCGAACGCGCCGGGGTCTTTGATGTGAGCCTGTCCGTGGGTTCCGGCGTCGTGGCGGTGCTGGCCGGGCCCAGCGGCAGCGGCAAGACCACCCTGCTGCAGGTAGCGGGCCTGCTGGATCCCCCG
>JAYREN010000003.1:0-4852 GCA_041908845.1 Holophaga sp.
CCTTTCAATCGGCGTTCCGCCCGGCCTTCGTGGGCTGGGCGATACGCCGATTGAAAGGAGACGGGGCGGCGGTTGTTGGGCATTCGCGCGCCCGCAAGGGCGTATTAGCGTAATTCGCGGTTCAGCCTTTTTGGCGGAGTTTGGCCGATAACCAGGTTGCGTTTTTGTGGCAAGACAGGAACTGCTGAACCACAGAGGGCGCGGAGGAGAACAGAGAACGCGGAGGAAAGCGAACAGCATCGGTTTCTTTTCTCTGCGCCCTCGGTCAGTCTCTGTGGCCTCTGCGGTTCCTCTTTCCTTACGCGGAAACACACTATCTTCGCTCAGTCTCTGGCCAAGCGGCGGAGATTGGGGTCCTCGGGCCTCTCGCGGGCCAGCGTTTGCCAGAGGGCCTTTGCCTCATCCTTGACGTCCAGCTGAGCCAGGAGCGAGGCGTAGAGCAGGCGGTCCGAGAATCCGGCTTCCGGGTCGGGCTTCGCGGCCAGGAGGGCAGCCCGCTCGGCCTCGTCCAGAAGGCGGAAGTGGCCGGAACCGGTGCGCCTCGAGCCATCGGGGCATACCGCCAGCAGGTGCCACTGATAGGTGCTGCCGCCCCGCAGGGGCGAGGGCGCGAGCAGCTTATGGCGGGCCTCGGTCCCGGTGATTTCCAGCACGGGCCGCTGCTGGTCGTCGGTGATCCGGAAGGTGAATTTCGCCCCTGAAATGGGCGCCCAGGTGAATTCCGGCGAAGGATCGTGAAGGCCGGGGCCGCTGGGGCTCAGCCGGGGCCAGTTGGCGGGCCTGAATTCGGATTCGAACGTCATTTCCTTCATCACCACGCTGGCCTGGGCCAGGGCCGCAGGCCGGAGCTGCAGCTTGCCCTGGAGGGCCTGAAGCCGCCGGGTGCTGGCGGCCTTGCCGCCTTCCACCGTGCCATCGGCCTTGAAGCTGATGTGCGCGGGCCCCGTGAAGACTTGCTCCGTGCCGGTCTTCAGGAATACGACCACCAGTCGGGCGTTGGGCTCCAGGGAGAGCAGCCGCGCCGGCATCACGGCATCGGTGATGTGCACGGGCTCGATGCGGTCCCAGGCGGCCCTTCCCGACAGGTCCACCACCATGGCCACGGGCTGGGCCGCGGCCAGGACTGTCGCGAGGGCGGGCAGGAGGAAGGCGTGCTTGATCATGGCGTGTTCTCCCCGAGGGCGGCTGGAGGCCAGCCGTAGACAGTCATTGGGGCGTGGCCTTTGATGGCGCGCGCTCCCAGGGGCTGAAAGGGTTCCGGGGCCGCCAGGCGATCCACGACGGCCTCGGTGAGCAGCAGGGGAAAGCCGCTGTCCTTGGTGAGGCCTTCCACGCGAGAGGCCACGTTCACCACATCCCCGATGGCGGTGTATTCGTTGCGAGTCTCGCTGCCCACGTGGCCCACCGAGGCCTCCCCGAAGTGCAGCCCGATGCCGATGCGCAGGGGCTCATGGCCCAAGGCGGTCCATTCTCGGTTGAAGATCTCCAGGGCCTCCAGCATGTCCCTGGCCGCCTCGAAGGCGCTCTGGCAGGGGTTTGCAAGGGGTCCGGGCGCCCCGAAGAAGGCCATGATGCCATCGCCGATGAACTTGTCCAGGGTGCCGCCCCTGCGGTGGATGGCCTGGGTCATCCGTTCGAAATAGCGGTTGAGCATGGCGATGACTGCCTCCGGTTCCAGCCGCTCGCTGAGGGCCGTGAAGTTTCGGATATCCGAAAAGAGCACGCAGATGGCCTTGCGCTCGCCCTTGAGGCCGGGGTGGAGGCGCCCGGATAGGATCTCCTCCAGGATCGGGGGGCTCACATACCCGGCGAAGACCCTGCGGAGCCGCCAGCGTTCCCGCAGTCCCAGCGCCGACTCCAGGCCCTGGCGCCCCAGGAACCCTACACAACCGCCGGCGAAAGGAGCGAGAGCTGGAAAGAACCAGCGGGCGTCCAGAAGCAGGTATTCCAGGACGAAGAGGCCAGCCCCAAGGGCCAGCAGCGCACCGGCTCCCCGGAGCAGCCGTCCGGAAATCAGCCACAACAGCAGGGCGGCGCCCATTCCCGCAATGAGCGAAAGCCATTCCGGCACACCTTGGATGAGTCCGGGCCCCAGGAAACAGCGCATGGCCTGGGCGTGCAGGGTCACGCCGGAGGCCAGGTCGGATCGGGTTTCCCAGCCCGCCAGATTGAGCGGCATTCGGTGGCGATCCTCGAAGGGCAGCACGCTGCCAATGAAGACGATCTGGCCCTGGAAGGCCGCTTTGAGGGGCGCTTCATCCCCGGAGCGCGCCCAGGCCACGACCCGATGAAAGGGGATATAGGTAAAGCCCTCTCCATGGGCGAAGTCGATATAACCCGGCCCTGCAGGAAGGCCCAGGCGCTGGGCCAGGCGCCGCGCGAGAAGGGGTACCGGGCGGCCCTGGAGGTCCAGGGGATCTTCGTAGCGGCGGAGAGTCCGATCGGGATCCTCCGGAGGCAGCACCACTCCGAGCCCTTCTTCCTCCTTGCCGGGCTCCCGGAGGATTCCCCGGAGGAAGGGGGCGATCTCCCGCCCCCGGAAATCCTGGCGCACGGTGGTGCCGAGGATCAGCGGCGCCTGCCCCCGCAATCGGCGCAGCCCCTGGCCCAGTTCGAGCAGAGAGCCCGGCGCGTACGGTTCGTAGTCCTGGGCGGGCAGGTTGTAGTCCAGTGCCACGCCCCGCACGCCGCCGAGGGCTAGGCCCCTGAAGGCGTCTGCAAAATGGCGGTGCCACAGCACCAGGGGATCGGCCCGGAAAGCATCCTCGGTCGCTTCGTCCACGGCCACTAGCACCACGCCCCGGGAGGTTGTGGGCTGCCAGGCCCGTTTCCAGGCGAATGCCTGGTCCAGCAGCCGGAGATCGCCGACCCGCACCAGGGGCAGGCAGGCCAGTAGCACCGCCGCTCCCGCTGCCGCGAAGGCCCCCAGGATCCTGCCCTGCCGGATTGTCCAGGTCATGAGTTTCCTTCCGGGCAGCGCGCACGCGATGACGGAGTTGGAGGTAAAGGATATTCGCCTCCACCATACTCTCTTCCGGCGGTGTGGCTTCGGCATGCGCTCGCAGGCCTTCGGGGTCTGTCAGACTGGATCGAGTCCCGAGGACCTTCATGCACGACAAGCGCTGCTACGACGACATCCTGGATGTGATCGGTCACACGCCGATGGTGCGGCTGAACCGGATCACGGCGGAACTACCCTGCCAGGTGTACGCGAAGCTGGAATTCCTCAATCCCATGGGAAGCTGCAAGGACCGCATCGCAAAGTACCTGGTGGAGCAGGCAGAGGCGGATGGGCGGCTGAAACCCGGCGACACCATCCTGGAGAATTCCTCCGGCAACACCGCCATGGGCCTGGCCCTGATGGCCATCCAGAAGGGCTACAACCTGACGGTGGTGGTGCGGGACCGCACCAGCAAGGAGAAGCTGGACCAGCTCAAGGCGCTGGGGGTGGATGTGCGCAAGGTGGACACCAGCCTTCCACCGGAGCACCCCGACAGCTACAACAACATCACGCCCAGGCTCGCCCAGGAGCTGCCGCACTGCTACTTTCCGGACCAGCACAACAACCGGGAAAACAACGAGTCCCACTACCGGGGCACGGGGCCCGAGATCTGGGAGCAGATGGACGGCCGCATCGATGTGGTGGTGGCGGGCATGGGCACCGGCGGCACCATCGGCGGTGTGGGGCGCTACCTGAAGGAGCGGAACCCCGGAATCAGAGTGGTGGCCGTGGATGTGGAGGGTTCGATCTTCACGGAGTATTTCCGTACGGGCAAGGTGGGCCGCTCCGCGCCCTACCTGCTGGAAGGCCTGGGCGACGAATTCCTGATCGGCTGCGCGGACTTTTCCGTGATCGACGAAATGGTGCAGGTTTCGGATCGGGATGCCTTCCACGCGGCCCGGCAACTTGCCCGTCGTGAGGGCCTGCTGGTGGGCGGTTCCAGCGGCGCCGTCATCCACGCGGCCCTTGAAGTGGGCCGCAGTCTGCCCCCGGGCGCTCGCATGGCCGTGCTCTTCGCCGACAGTGCCTCCCGGTACCTGAGCACGATCTTCAACGATGACTGGATGCGGGAGAAGGGGCTGTTGTAGCCCTTCAGACTCCGAGATTCAGCGTGAGGTAATCGAAGGGGTTGATGCCCCAGTCCTCGGGCTGCTCGTTGCCGATGATGTGATCGCCTCCGTGCTGGGGCTGGGAGAGGTCGATGTCCTTGGGGGTGAGCTTCTGGCGGCGCTTGGCGTCGAAGATGATGCGGACGATGGGATACAGCAGCCCTTTCTCGCCCTGCTCCACCACGATGCCGACCCGCTGGCTGTCGAGCAGGACCAGGCTGCCCACGGGATAGATGCCGATGGCCTGGATGAAGTGCTGCACCAACTCGGCGTCGAAGTGGTGATCGCTCCACTCGAAGAGCTTCTTGAGGGCGAGGGCGGGCTCCATTCCCTTGTGGTAGACGCGGTTGGAAGTGATGGCGTCGTAGACATCCACCACCGCAGCCATGCGGCCAACCTGACTGATGCCGAAGCCGTGGAGTTTTTCGGGGTAACCCGTGCCCTCGAAGCGCTCGTGGTGCTCACCCGCGATCTGGATCATCAGCGGCGAAATGGCGGGGGTTTGCAAGAGCGTTTCCAGGCCTAGGGGGACATGGCTCTTCATGATCTCGAATTCGTCGTCCGTGAGCTTGCCGGGCTTGTTGAGGATGTGATCGGGCACCCGCATCTTGCCCACATCGTGGAGCATTCCGCCGACTCCGGCCTCCACCAGTTGCTCCTTCTCCATGCCCATGTAGCGGCAGAAGGCCACCATGAGCGTGGCGACACTGACGCAGTGCTGAAAGGTATAGGTGTCGCCTTC
>JAYREN010000003.1:4862-44274 GCA_041908845.1 Holophaga sp.
ATCAGGGTGCCGGGGTTGCGCAGGATGGAATCCGTGATCTGCGTGACCACAGGGCTCACCCGCTCGACCTCCACCTGTTTGCCCAGGCGGATGTCCCCCAGCATGCTGGTGATCACCTCGTTGGCCTCGGACTGGATGTCCTGGGCGATGGAGAGTTCTTCCACGTGAGTGGTCTTTGCAGGCATCGAGTGGCTGCGAGTGGCCAGATCCAGGATTCGGCTCTGGATCTGAACCTCCACCTCACGCTGGGTGGGGGCGTCGCTGACATCGATGCCCTTCACTGTGTCGATGTAGAGCTCGCGGATCTTGCTTTCGTGGAGCTTCCGAAGGTCTTCCTCCTTGCGCAGCATGAAGCGACTGCGCAGGAAGTTGTGGTCCATCCACCCGCAGTTCAAATCATGGATGTACATCCCCAGCTTGAGATCCTCGACCTGGACTCGCTTGATCATTCGCCACCCTATTCAGAGGCTATCGGGAGGACCTCGGGGTCCCTTGACGAAAGTGAATTCAAGATAAGTAAAATAATGAAAATTTTTCAAATTTTGATTTCATTTTTAAATATTGAAAATAAACCAGATATTTTAAATATTTAAAAAATGTTAAAAATGGTATACACAAAAATTTGAAAATATTTTGTAATCACTCGAAACAGGACGGTTAGTGCTTGGTCCGGGATTGGCATTTCATGGCTGCCATTCAAAAGGAGGCAACCATGAAGAAGAACCTGCTGTCCCTCACCCTCGCTCTGGCGCTCGCCTTAGCCCTCCCTCTCGGCGCGGCCGAACGGGCACCCCAGCGACCGGTGAACCTCAACACGGCGACCGTCACTGAGCTGATGCAGCTCCCCCGCATCGGCGCCAAAACGGCCGAGCGGATCATCGCCTTCCGCAAGCAGCACGGGAGCTTTCAGCGCCCCGAGGAACTGATGAACGTGAAGGGCATCGGTGAGAAGAGCTTCGCACGCCTGAAGCCTCACCTCACGGTAGGCACCGCTCCGGCGGCCCCTCGTTCCGCGGCCGAGCGGAAGTAGGTGAAGCAATGGCTTCGCTCGCGGCGGTTCGTAAGATCGGCGCTTTCTGGGGAAAACCTCCGTGTTGGGGCTGGGCCCAGAAGGGCATCACCCTTGTGGAGACTTCGGTGGTGATGGGCATTGTCGGGCTCCTCACGGCCGTTGGCATCAGCGCGGTAGGATCGCCCCAGATGGACCTGACCTGCGTTCAGCAGGATCTTCCGGCCGCCGTGATGCAGGCCATGCACCTGGCGCGGGCCAGGGGAAGGAACGTGACCGTGGCTCTCGGCAAGCCGGAGCTGGGGCCCGATATCCTCCCCGTCAACATTCCCGCCCGGGTGAAATGGGGGAAACCCTCCCATGTCCCGCTGCCGAAGGGGATGGCTGCGCCTGTCATCGCCGGTAGCACCGGCGAGGCCCACGCCCGAATCACCATCACCCCCCGTCGCACGGCAACGGCCACCGCCTGGTTTCTCCATGATGGCACCGATGCGCTCTGCATGAGGCTTTCGGGGACCGGCCATCTCCAGTTGCTCCGATGGCGAAACTCCACCAAGAAATGGACGAGGGTCTGATGCGCATGGCGGATATCTCTCCCGAACAGCGCCCCAGGGAACGGCTCATGGCGGGCCATGGCGAAGAACTGGGCGACGCAGAACTGCTGGCCCTGCTCTGGGGCACAGGCCAGAAGGGTCGAAGCGCGGTGGAATTGGGCCAGGAGATCCTGGGGGTCAGCGGTGGGCTCGCGGGGCTTCTATCCCAGGGCCTGAAGGAGTGGACGACCCTGCCTGGACTGGGGCCCGCTCGGGCCTGTCAGCTCTGGGCGTCGGCAGAGCTCTGCCGACGCAGCCAACGGGGTGCCGCGCGGCCACGCATCACCTCGCCCCGGGCGGCCGGCGCCTTTCTGCTGGGGCGCTGCCAGGGCTGGACCGAAGAGCGTTTCGGCATGCTGGCCCTCAACGCCAAGGGCGAACTGCTGGCGGAACGGATCCTCAGCCAGGGTACGGCCACCGGCACCCTCATCAGCCCTCGGGAATTCTTTCGGGAGGCCCTGCGCTTCGGCGCCACGTCGGCCCTGGCCTTCCACAACCACCCCAGCGGCGATCCCACTCCCAGCCGCGAGGATGTCCAGCTTACCAAGCGCCTGCGGGCCTCGGGAGAATCCCTGGGAGTGCCCCTGGCGGATCATCTGATTCTGGGGGCGGAGCGGTACCACAGCTTTCGGGCGGCAGAAGGGTGGGATAACGGCTGAACCAGGCCCGGGGCTGCGCTCCCCGGGTTCTGTCCTTTCATGAATTGACCGGCCTCTCCGATGGGGGTAGAAGTTCAGGGAACCCAATCCCCTTCCCCATGGAGTCCCCCGTGCGCTTCGCCCCCGTCTTTGTGGCCTGCCTTCTCTATCTGCCCGCTCTGGTTGCTCAGGACGCCGAGGGCTGCAAGGACCATCCCCTGTTCAACCGCATGCCCCGCTTCCACATCACCGAATGTGTCCAGAAGGAGTTCGACGGCTTCAAGTTCCCCACGGGCAAGGATGTCGGGGACGAAACTCACATGCAGGCCGTGGAAGGGAAGCTGTTCGACATCAGCTACGGAAAGGACGAGGAGAGTCCTGAAGTTTCCTTTCTGGCGATCGCCCGCAATTACGAGAACGCCCTGAAGAAGATCGGCGCCACCATCATCGCCAAGACGGTGGAACCAGGGAACAACTACAGTTTCATCACAGCCAAGATCGCCAAGCCGGGTTCCGAGATCTGGGTGCTGCTCACGGGCTCCGACAGTGAGTACCGCCTGAATATCGTCGAGAAGCAGGCCATGGAGCAGGTGATTCAGGCCAACGACATGTACGCCGCCCTGCAAAAGGACGGTTTCATCGCTCTGGACATCCATTTCGACACCGGCAAGGCCACCATCAAGGCCGATAGCCAGGACCTCGTCGCGCAGATCGCCGAATTGCTCAAGGGAAATCCCTCCCTTAAGGTGAGTCTCGAAGGGCACACGGACAACACGGGCACTCCAACCGGCAATAAGAAGCTCTCCGAGGATCGTGCCAAGGCCGTGGTTGCCGCCGTGGCAGCCAGGGGTATCGCGTCGGCCCGCATGGCAGCCATGGGCTGGGGGCAGGAGAAGCCTGTGGCGGACAACCGCACGGAGGAAGGCCGCGCCAAGAACCGCCGCGTTGAGGTGGTGAAGAAGTAGTCCACCCAACCCCGGAGGTTCCATGCGCCAGCGCTCGTTCCTGCTCGCCTTGGTCGTTGTTCCGGCGTTATGGGGCCAGTCCCTCGGGAACATGCGGGATCTCAGCGAGGCCTATGCGAAGGCTCGGAGCCTCGCGCAGAGCTACCGGGGGAACGCCCGCACCTGGAACGAGCCCGCGTGGACGCCCTCGTCCAGCGCGAGCTTTACCCAGGAGGCGGTGAAGACGCCGGAACAGAAGGCGCTGGAGGCGCGCGCGGAGGTGCTTCAGAAAAGGATCGCCAAGCTGAGTTCCAGCCGGGAGCACTGGCGGGTCGCGCTGGAGCGGCTCCAGCGGGATCAGGACTGGCGCCAGGATCTCACCTACTGGGCCGAAGAAAGCCAGGCGGCGCAGATGGGCGCCATCCTGGCTTCCGTCACGCTCATGGTGGGCGCCTCGGGGCCCCTGGAAGCGATGATGGAAAGCCACGCCTGGGATGCGGCGGAGCTGGCGCGGCGCCTCGGCCCGAGCCATGCAAAGCTCCAGCAGGCGCGGGCGCTCCTGGAAAAGGTGAGCGGGAATCCGAAGCTGGATCCCCGGGGGCGCAAGGCCCTGGAGGCCCTGCTTCGCCAACACGGGGAGCTGGTGACCGCGATGCGGGGCCAGATCGCGTTGAGGGATCTGTGCAAGGGGCTGCGAGCCTTCGCGGACCGCTCTATGGATGCCGCCACGACCCTGGAACTGGCCGACGACATGATCGTCAAGCAGGATCTGGCTCTCGCGCTGAAGCTGATCCAGGACACTGTCCTGGACATCCTGAAGGAAGCCGGTCTCGTGAAACTCAAGCGGGCGGGCTATAAGGGCCTGGCCAGGGGCGGCAGGCTGGCCTCCTTCGTGATCGACTACTGCTACCAGGGCGCCCGATTCTTCGAGGCCTGGTGGAACGTGGATCGCATCCTCTCCCAGGAGGAGGATCGCCGCAGGGTGGCGGATCGCATGGGTCGAACCATCGTCCAGATCACCGACAAGGTGAGTGAGCTCAAAGCCGATCTCGGTAAGGTTCAGGGTGCGAAAGCCTCGGGAACCGAAGCGCAGCTCCAGATCATCCGTGAACAGCGGGCCAAGGATTTCAAACAGGCTCATCTGATGGGCGAATGGTTCGCCAACGAATCAGGCATCCGGGCTCCCGGCGAGCCCATCTACCAGGAGATCGAACCGTGAAAGCCATCATCCCAGCGGTATTCCTTTTGGCCGGGCTTTGCGGATGCGGCGCCCCCCGGGCGCCCAAGGCAGAGCCCACGCCCGCAAAGCTCTACTACGGGACGGTCAACATCTTCACGGATCCTCCCGGCGCCCACGTCTACAGCGGCGGCGAGTACTGGGGAGAAACGGGCCCCGATAAGCCCGTGGTGCGCATCTGGTGGAACTCGACGCGAACGGGAAACGCGTACCTCACGGTGAAGAAGCGGGGCTACAAGGCGACGCCCTACCCAATGACGCTCCGGCTGGAACACGACACACGCGAGGCATCGGAGCGAAGCCCACAGAAGGTCGTGATCGTCCTGGATACGGAATAGGGCACCATGATTGGCCGGGCTCGACCCGTCCCTTTTTCATCAAGGGCGGGTCAGTCCCTGGGTTCGATACTTTTGCATATGCTTGCGGGCCAGTGGCCAGGTAGCGACAGCCAGGATCAAGCCTAGGAGCGCTGCGACGAGGCCGACGATTCGCCACTTTCCTGAACCCAGAGCCGCGGGGAAACAGGCGCAGATCATTGCGAGCGCGGCGAGGCCAAGTCGAAGCGGGGGCGCCGATATCAGCGCCGCAATCACGAGGAGCAGGATGGCCACCTGACCAAGGGTTCGGATTGATTTCGGATGCATGGGGCTCCATCTGGATTTTCTGGGAGAGCGGATCTTCAGGAGGAAATCCACTTCCGACCGGGCTCCAGGACGAAGAATCTCAGAACGGTCCCGCAGTCCAAACAAAGATCCGCGTGCAGCGCTTCGGTGGCTGTGAAGATCCCGGCGGCGCGGTAGGGCAGCCCAATCCGACCGACCTCCGCACTCTGGTTGAGTTTGAGGGCCTTCGCTAGGTTTGTGCCCCCGCAGTGCAGGCAGACCTGGGGGGTTTGGGGAGCCGCCTTCGGGACTGTCGCATCCTCTGTCACGGTCATCCTCCCGGCTAGGGTTTGGGCTCAGCGCCAGGAGCCTTGCGGGGCTCAAATACCCGGAATACCAGGTACAGATCCATGGATGCGATGGAACTCGCCACCGTGTGTTTCACGATTTTCTGGGTGCCGATCTGGCGCGGGAGCTCGAATGCCTGGAATTGGGAGCCCGAAATCTCAACCTTGAGGGGGCCACCGGCACCAGCGTCGCTCCAGGTGAGCACAGCCTGGCCGAAGTGTCTCGAATCATGGAGGGTATTGGCCTCAGCCCCGAGGACCTCCCAATCCGAGATCACGCCCACCCCCGCAGGGGCGCCCATGTCCGCCAGGGCCTTGCGGATCCAAGGTTCCTCGGGTGTCTTCCCTCGATCCGCGGCCAGTACCTTCACCTCCAGTCCGACGGAGGAGGCCGTGCGAGTGGGCGGAAGGACGCGTCGGCCCTCGGGTGCGGAGACTTTGCGGTTCGGCATCCACCCGTGCCCCCCGAAAAGAGTTGCCGGATCGCCCACCCAGTGCATCACCCCCCAAGGAGTGTGGGCGAAATCGTTCAGGGCGGGTTCCGGCATCACCTTTCCGCCGAATTCGAGCCGCCCGTGGTGGCCCTCGCTGCGGGTTCCCGCGTTGGAGACCTTGAGCGTGTAGGTCCACCGACCGTACTTGAAGGTCCCGGGGCTGAGGGGCTTCAGGGCGGGGGCCTGGGGTGGAAGCGTCGCCTGGCATCGATCACAGGCCTGCAATCGATCCGAGCACTCCATGCAGATTTGATAGGAGCCGCTGGTGGTCATGCCGTCACAGCGCTTGCAGGAACCAATATCCTTGGTCTGGGCCTTGCCCTGGCAATTCTTGCAGAGCCCCCCAAGCAGAGGCATCCCGGCCACGGCGAGGGCCATCATCCCCGCCAAGAGTCTCCCAAGACTGAGTGAGATCGACATGAGGCACCTGTCTGGTTGGGTCAGGAGCCATCCTAATACCACTGCCGGTATTCGTAATCCTTTTGGATGCAGCCTTGAAAAGGAGTCAGTATCTTAGGCCTTGATCCCCCACAGAGTTCTCACCGCATATTCCTGGAAGGGAGCCTCCCATGGGATTTCTGGGCCTTACGGAACTCCTCATCCTGATCGCGTTGCCGGTTCTCGGCTTGGTCATCGCCGCCTTCTGTCTGGCGCTGGCCGCCTACCACCGAGTAAAGCGGCTGGAGCGCCGACTGGATGACCCGATGCATCCACGCGGACCGCGTCCCTGAGGCCTCCCACGGAGCTTGCATGCCGCGTTCACCCGATGCTTCGAACCCCGCGCCAACGACGCCTCCGCCCGGCGCACGCGGGAGCCGGGTGCTCGGGGCCACGGCCCTTGGTTCTGTCCTTTGCGCCGTCGCCCTGGTCTGGTTCGCCGCGGATCCGCTGCCGCACCCCAGGTTCCTGGTGATCCTGGCCTTTCTGGCCTTCCTGCTGGTGCCGCCGCTGGTCCTTGCCTCGGTGATCCTCGGGAGTCGGGCTCGGCGGCGGGCGACCCACGCCCCGGGCGCCTTCGGGAAACCCGGCCGCATGGACCTCGTGTTGAGCGTTTCAGCCCTCGGACTCTGGCTCGTCGTCCTGGTCCTCGCGGTGCCTCTTCTCGCGGGGAGTGGCGTCAGTCCGAGGGTTCGGGATCGCGCGGTCGTGTCCAACATGCAGGAAGGGGTCGCGGAGCTCGCCGCGGCATATGAAAAGGCCGCGGCGGAGGGACTCCCGGAGGCGCAACGCCTGGAGGCCCTGGAGCGGCTGGTCGTCTCTTGGCAGGACCGCAGGAACCCGTGGAGCCGCAGGCAGCCCTGGCTGCATCCCCATATTCTCGCGTCGGATTCCGGCGAGGCCGCGGCGGAGGCCATGGCGCGCCAGCGAGCCACGGTGCTCGGTCAGTCCGTTTTTGTGGTTTCGGCTTCTTCGGGGGAGCGTGAGGAGCGCTGGCTGGCGGGGGCCGTCCTGACCCAGGGCATGAGTGGCGCTTCCTCTCGGCCGGGAAACGAAGACCGGATCATCGTGGAGACGAAACGGCTCGGGCATTGACGCTCATTTCTTTTTCTTTGGACTCCGCTTGGTCTCGCCGAGCCAAAGCTGGCTCATGGGTGACTCCGGCTTCGCCTCGCAGTAGTCCTGGATCTCCTCGGAACTGAATTTGTCGAAGAAATAGCCTTGGGAGCCGAAATCCATCGCAGGGAGCTTGTAGGCGTAAGGCGCGAGGAAGTTCAGGTCGAGCAGAAGATCGTCCCTGAATCCGTAGTCACCGCGGAATTCGAGCACCTGCAGGTACAGCTTCGGGACTTGCCGAAAGAAACGCTCAGCCTCGGGATAGAGTGACTTGGCCTCCGTGGGAATGATCTTCGCCGAGGAACTCAGGCGCCACCCATCGGGGTTCGCCCTGGACAGGCCGCGAAGGAGGGTCCAGAAGCGCATCTCCTTCTCGGGTTCCGATTCGAAGACGAAGGAGCCGGGCAGGAGCAGGATCGCCTCCACGGCACCCTTGCCGCCCACGATATTGGAGGTCTTGAGCGGGTAGTAGAGACGCTCTGTCTTGAATCGGTAAGTCAGCGCCTCGATGAATTTCGTCTCCGGCTGCACGGGGACATAGTCGAAGACAAAGTAGGAGAAACCCCTTCGAAGGTAGTCCTCCGCAATGGGAATGATCCTGTCGAGTTCGGGTTTCGCCTCGATATCCTTAGCCTTGAAGAAGGCATCCACCCACTCGGTCAGGCCCTTCGCGTCGTGGATCTTGACCACCGTGACATCGTGCAGGCCGACCTTCTCGCTGAAGCGGATTTCTACCGCGGCGCGGCCTTGGGCGCCGCCTTTCACGGGATGACGGCCCTCGATTTCCAACCCCTTCGCCTGGAGGAGTCTTCCGGCCTGTTCGAAGGGATTCCCTTGGGCGAGGGTCACCTTGGGTTCGGAGGGGAAGGGGATGAATTCCAGGATCTCGGCCTTCGTCTCTGCCTGGAGTTCGACACCGAGGATCAGCACTTCTTCATTGCGGTTGTGCAGGATGATGGCCTTCTGCAAGGTCTCGGAGAGCCCGACGGGGTGAGGCCAGATGTGCCCCTTGTCGGCCCAGGCGAACGGCGCTGCGAACGCGAGGATTGCAACGATCCACCGCCTCACCGGGAGCCTCCTGGAGGAATCAAGACCGATCCTTCGCCCGGCTCACTTCGCGTCCGCGAGGTGCACGTAGTAGTCGGGAATGAAACCCAGGGACTCGCGCTTGAAAACGAGATACACCGTGGCCTCGTACTTCTGCCCGGCCTTCAGGCGGCCGAAGTCGCCCCCCGCGAGGTGATAGAAGGGGCCGGATTTGGTCATCCCCTCGACCTCCAGCACGGACCCTTCCTTGCTGGCTTCCTTGACCGTGATCGTGACGGTCATCTTTGGGGGCGGCGTCACGGGGCCGAAGGCCGCCTGCTCCGTGAACGCATCCGGCGCGGGTGTCTGGGCAGGTGGCAGCGCGTAGGAGAAGGGATCCATCTTCTGGAAGGTCTCCAACTGGCCTTTCAGGGCTGCGACTCGGTTGCCGAATTTTTCGAGGTTGCCCGCCGGTCCCACGCCTTCTTGGGCGGTCTTGAGGCGGGCTTCGCAGGCGCGGATTTCCAGCTCGATGGCCCGCTTCGTGGTGTCCAGCAGCGAACGCTTGAGAATCATCTCATCGACGACCGCGTCCTCGGAGCGCGGGAAGACCCAGTTGGTCACGGCGAGGGTGTAGAGGCCCGCCAGGCCGAGATCCTTCGGGATGTCGTACTCGATCAGGACGCCATCCGACAGGATGGCCTTGCACTCGTCGATCCTCACCCGCTCGAAGGTCACGGCATAGTGGGGGGACCGATCCGTGATGCCCTTCTCCTTCCGGATATTCGCCCGGATGGAGCTCTTGGCCGTGCAGCCGCCGGAATCCACCCGGATGATCACCTTCTCTTCCTTGACGACCAATTCCTGGAGCACCACCACGCCCAGTTCCCGGGGGCCGTGGGATATCCTTTGGGCCGAAAGCGGCAACGCGAAGCCTGCGACCAGGGCCAGGACCAATGTCATCCGATTCATGCCGTGCCTCCGGAGTTCATTTCTGCTTGGTGACCGTTCGGGGGGAAAGGATTCACCACGGAGAGCACGGAGGAAAGCACAGAGAAAAGGGATGGAGAAAACGCCACATGCAGGCTGCTGGGCGGGGACTTGGTTCATGCTGGTCATTCTCGGTGCCCTCTGTGTTGCTCGCGCAGCGAGCCTCGGTGATCTCCGTGGTGGATCATTTGTGGCCGCTGAGCGCTTGCTCTTCTTGAATTCCGAGGGGCGCAGGATTCCTGGGCCCAGGGGGTGCCGCTATTCGGCGTGCCATTGGGTGATGATCTGGGCCGCTTCCCGAACATCCTTTTCGCTTGGAGCGGGTTCCAGTCCAAGGAGGCCGAGCTCCCTCCGCAACACGGCCTCCGCGCTGGCCAGGACTTCCGGTGCCACGCGGCCCGATTCCCGGACTTTTGTCAGGGCCTCCAGCTGTCGAAGGGCCGCTTCCCGGTGCCCCATCAGACTTGCCCCGGCCTCGGTCATCTTGTAGCAGGTGATCCGCTGAACCCGGGTGCGGTCCCGATGGGCGGCAAGTACCTCGTGGATCCGCAGGAGCAGGTTGGACACTTTGACTTCCACATCTCCCGCGCGGGCCGAGGCCGCCAGGGCCGAAGCCAGGGCCTGTCCCTGCTTTGGATCCAGAGCCATCCACAGGACGCGGACCCGAGACAGGGGGCGCAGGGGGTTTTCCTTCGGAGGCATCATGTCGTAGCACATGATGGTCGGGGGCTGGGGCTGCTGGGCACCCGCCGGAAGCATGAGCACGGCCAGCCACACCGCCAGCCGAAAGCGGCCCTGCCAGTGTTCTGCGCTCCCGAATTCGGGACCCGGGCGGTCGCGAAGGCGAAGCCAAGTCGCCTGGAGAAGGGCGGCGGGCAGGAGGATGATGCGGAGCAGAAGGGTCATGGCGAACCTCCCTCAGGGGAGCCTGCCCAAGGATGGACTCCTCCCGGAGCCGCGCAAAGGACTTTCGGCCTAACCGTTCAGTCCCCTGAAAAGCTCCACCACTGAGGGCACGGAGGCCACAGAGGAAAGCACGGAGGAAAGCACGGAGAAAAATGCAGCCGTACGATTTTTCTCCGTGCCTTCGTGTTGCACGCGTAGCGAGCCTCGGCGCTCCGTAGTGAATCTTTTGTGGTCCATGAACTGCCCTGTTTTTCCGGAGAATCAGGATTCGGGGCGCCGCGCGCGGTCCAGGTTCATGGCCAGAAAGGGCTCGCAGGCGCGGAGATCTCCGCTACAGGCTTCCGCGGCGGCCTTGCAGCCGCCCATGCACGCAGTTTCCTTGGCGCAGCCCGCACAGAAGGCCGGGCGCGCGGCCACGAATTCCTTCAACGTGCGGCTTCGGGCCAGGTGCCGAAAAGGCTGTTCCAGGAGGTTTCCCAGCACCGTGGGCGTGTGGTTACAGGGGCGCACGAAGCCCATGGGATCCAGAGTGAAATAGGCGTTTCTCCCGCCTGCGGAACAGAATCCGAAGTTCACGTTTGGATAAGGGCTCGTGTCCACCAGACAGGGCGGCAGGGGAATGCTGGCGCTGATGACCACGCCGTAGCGTTGCACGCCGATCTCGGCGACCGCCAGCGCCGCGCGGATCTGCTCCACGCTGGGCATCAGCTCCTCCGGCTTTTCGTGGCAGGCGCCCCCGGCGTTCCAACGATTGAAGAGGAAACTGCGGGCGCCGAGGGCTACGCCCACCTCCAGGGCCGACTCCCATTGGCCGATGTTGGCGCGCTTCCCCACGAAGACGAAGGCGATCTGCCCGCCCTGGTGGCGGATCTCAACTGCGGCCCGGGTGATGCGATGGAAGCTGGCGGGGCAGCCGAGCGCCTCGTCATGGGTGGCCGCATCGCCGCCGTGCAGGGGCAGTTCGAAGAGATCGACTCCCGCCTGCAGAAGGCTCTGGATCCGTCTTTCGTTCAAAAGTGTGCCGTTGGTGATCAGGACCACGTGTCGTACCCGACCCTTGGCGAAGGCCACCAGGGTCTCCAGATCCTCGCGGAGACAGGGTTCGCCGCCGGTGAAGGTCATCTGCTCGCAGCGGCCTTCCTTCACGGCCTTGGCGATCAGCCGCAGGGATCCTGCCGTGTCCAGTTCTCCGGTGGGGTAGTCCACGCCGTCCTTCCACACGTTGTAGCAGTGGGCACAGGCCAGGTTGCACCGGGAGGTCACCTCGTAGAGCACCGAGCTCAGGCGCAGGGGGCGGAGGTCCGGATACTTGAATGTGCCTAGGGGCATGGTCACCAGGTGGAGTTAGAAGTAGGTTAGAAGTAGGCCGACTCCGGCCATCCTTGGTGCTAAGGAATGGCATCTTCCTTTTCTACCGGATGGTTTGAATCCCACCATCTTGCCGCATTCGGGGATTACCATGGACCGATTCCCCACCCAAAATCTTGGAGCTGAACATCATGGGCGTATTCCAGTGGGACAAGAGCTTCGATACGGGGCTGGATACGGTAGACGAGCAGCATCGCGGTCTCGTGGCGCTCATCAATCAGCTCAGTGATCTCGCCGAGGGGGGCGTGGCGTTTTCCTCCCCCGAGATGGAACCCTTCTGTGAGGAACTGGCCGCCTACACTCGGTATCACTTCGAGGAAGAGGGCCATCTCATGCAGGATGCCGGGCTGGACCCACGGCACCTGGAGGCCCACCACCTGGAACACGATGGCTTCCTGATGGAAGTGAAGCGCATTCGGCAAGGCCAGGGACAATCCCTGGAGGGTGCCAGGGAGCTTCTCAAATTTCTCACCCACTGGTTGTCCTACCACATCCTGAACCTGGATCAGGCGATGGCACACCAGATGGCCGCGATTCGCAATGGGGCCCAGCCTTCGGAGGCCTACGCGGCCATCCAGCTCCAGGGAGAGATCGCCTGTTCGCCCCTGTTGAAGTCGCTGAACATCCTGTTCGAGATTGTCTCCCAGCGCAATCTCCAGCTCTTCGAGATGAACCGCACCCTGGAGGCCAAGGTGGCGGAGCGCACCCGGGATCTGGCCGAGGCCAATGGGCGGTTGGAGACCCTGGCCATGACCGATCAGCTGACGGGCCTCTTCAACCGCCGCTACGCCATGGATCGGCTGGGGGCGGAACTGAGCAGCGCCCGGCGGCATGCCGAGCCCCTGTCCCTAGTCGCCATGGACGCGGATGGCTTCAAGGCGGTGAACGACACGTACGGTCACGACGCCGGGGACGCGGTGATTCGGACCCTTGGGGTCACCCTGAAGCAGCTCTTCCGCGCCACCGATGTGGTGTGTCGCATGGGTGGGGACGAGTTCCTGGTGCTCTGCCCGCGCAGCGACGCAGATGCCGCTCACTTGGTGGCGGAGCGCGCCCGGGCCTCTGTTGCGGCCATGGACGTGGTTGCGGGGGCGGGAGCCTGGAAGGGAAGCCTCAGTGTCGGTGTGGCCACCCTGGGCCCTGGGGCGGAGGACGGCGAGGCTCTCATCAAGGCGGCGGACATGGCCCTGTACGAAGCCAAGCGCCGAGGGCGGAATCGGGTGGTGGTTTTTGGCGAAGCCTAGCTTCGCTTCGCGCGTCCCAGTTTCCGTCGTACCAGAGCCGTGAGTTCCTCGGCCTCCTTCACGCGGAGCAGTTTGACCAGCGCGAAATAGCCCAGCGATGCCAGGGCCATGAGGGGGAAAAGGCGCAGGCCGGTACCCCGGAAGCCGTGGTAGGTGAAGACGTCCACGAGGCGCCCGCCGAAGAAGGCCAGGAGGCCCATTCCTGTGGCGCCCAGGGTGAAGAGACCCCAGCCCGAGAGCACCGCCCGGTAGGGGAGCTGGCCCAGGGCGCGCCGCAGGCGCCATTCCAGGTAGAGCAGGCCGACTGCGGCCGAGAGGCCGTTGGCCAGGGCCATGCCCCGGGTTCCCAGGGGTTTCATCAGCACGAGCGAGAACACGATGTTGCAGCCCAGCTGCAGCACGGCGGCCTGGGCGGGGCTGCGGTAGTCCTTCAGAGCATTGAGAGCCTGGTTGGAGATGCGCACCGTAGCGATGAACAGGATGCCGAGGGCCTGGTAGGGCAGGGTGGAGGCCAGCCAGTCCACGCTTTCCGGGGTGAAGCGTCCGCGCTGGAAGAGAAAGGCCGCGATGGGATGGGCCAGTACCGCAAGGCCCATCGCGGCGGGAATGGCCAGGAACGCTGTGCCCCGCAGGGCAGTGCTGAGGTTGCTCCGCAGGCCCGTGAGATCGCCCTCTGCCGCCTGACGGCTCATGGCGGGCAGGCTGACGGTGGCGAAGCTCATGGCAAACAGGCCCAGCACCAGCTCGCCCAGCATGTTCGAGTTGTTGAGGACCACCTGGGCCCCGTAGCCCAACTGGCTGGCGAGGCTCGTACTCACCAGCACGTTGATCGGGTGGGTGCCTCCGGCCAGAATCCCTGGCCCCATGCGCTTGAGGGCGAGGCGCACCTCGGGGTGCTTCAGGCGCAGGCGGAAGCCCAGGTGGAAGCGCTGGCGGCGGAAGGCGGGGACGAGCACCAGGAACTGCACGAGGCCCGCCAGCAGCACCGCACAGGCGAAGATGTAGGCCGCCTGTTCCGGGTTGCTCCAGCGCGCGGGCCCCAGTTTCAGGCAGGCCCAACTGGCGCTCAGGAAGGTGAGGTTCCCGAAGGTGCTCATGGAGGCGGCCAGGGCGAAGCGGTTCCGGAGGTTCAGCACCGCCGCCATGCAGGCCGTGAGGCTCACGAGCACGAGGTAGGGAAACATGAGCCGTGCGATACCCTCCGCCAGGGCGACATCCGGCGGGAAGCTGGCCTTGCCCATGAGGACCACGAAGAAGACCCGGAGCTGCTCCAGCACAGGTTGTTGGGGCGCCAGCTTGCCGAGCATCTGGAGGCCGATGATGGGCGCCATGAAGAGGATGCCGATCAGGCACAACACGCCCAGAACCCAGGCCAGGCTGCCCATGAAGTCGGAAACGAAGGTGATGGCCCCGGCCTCGCCATCCTTGGCCTCCACCTCGGTCAGGGTGGGCAGGAAGGCCGCCGTCATGGTGCCTTCCGCCGTGAAACGCCGCAGCATGTTGGGCAGGCGCCAGGCCACCTGGTAGGCATCGCCCATGCGGGTCGCCCCGAGCACCGAACTGAGGGTCATCTGCACCGCGACGCCGGTCACCCTGGAGATGAGGGTCATCAGGGAAACGATGCCCACGGAATGGAGCAACGACCTGGAGCCAGGGCTCTTCCCAGGCAGGGCGGCCCCGGGCGCGGAGGTGGCTGTCGAATCGGAAGGCATTGGAGCCGCCTGTCGGAATCGAACCAACGACCTTCGCATTACAAGTGCGGCGCTCTACCAACTGAGCTAAGGCGGCAAGAGAAACAGTCTAGCTCAAGTCCTGGCCTCATTGCTTGGCTCGAAGGCGATGCCCGGCTTGATCGTGATGTTGACCTGAACGCTATGCTCAGCGGTGCGGGGGCCCGCTCGTCAAAGCCCACAGGGCTTTGTTTCGCGACCCGCATCCGCTTCGCCCAACTGAGCCAAGGGGGGAACCGGAACGGTCTCCGTCAAGTGCTGGCCACGAGGCTCTAGAACCGGGCGCTCACGGCGAGGCCTCGATAATCCGGGGCGAAGGTGGGCTGGAAGGAAATCTTCAGGGGCTCGGAGTTCCCGCTTCGCAAGCGCTGGTTGGTGCGAACCACGATCCTGCCTACGGCGGTGCCTAGCAGGGCGCCGGCCACCACATCCGAGAGATAGTGGTCCCGGCGTTCCACCCGGGCCAGTCCGACGAGGGCGGCCAGCCCATAGGCTCCTCCGATCACCCAGTAGCTCTCACTGTGGGCCGCAATCACGGTGGCGATGGCAAAGGCCTGGGTGGCGTGGCCAGAGGGAAAGCTGTCTCCCTTGCCGAAAGGCTCGAAGTGGCGGGGGCCCTCGCCATCCACGGGACGGCTGCGACCGGCGAGGGCCTTGAGCGGCAGATCGAACGCCACTCGAGAGAGGAGAATGGCGATGCCCGCATCGGCGCCGATGGCTCGCAGTTCAGGGTTATCGGCCAGGAGACCCGCGCCGTAGATGCCCCCGACCAGTACAAGACCGCCCGTTCCCCCCAGGGTTTCCACCCGTTTGCTGATGTTGTCCCAGCCTTCCCGGCGGTGGTTGCGAACGCCCTCGTCCAATCTTCCGTCCAGGGCAAGGGCTAGGCCCATGGAGGCCACGCCCAGGGCGGCGGCGCTCCATTGGGGGGCCTTCCATTGGGTGGGGGCCTGCGCCACCGCCTTGGTGTCCTCCCAGACGAGACTCGGCAGTTGCAGGGGAAGATCCACCTTGGGCAACGCTGGGCCTTCCTGGGCCTGGAGCATGCCGATGAAGGCCATGGAAAGGCAGGCCGGTTTCCAGTTCATGGGATCTCCTGGGCGCCTGGGAATTAGAGGATCGCTTCGGGTTCCTCGGGAGGTGCCGCCTCTGTCCCGTGCTTTCGGGCACCCTTGCGGGACCGACCTCCTCGGGGCGGTACTCGTGGCTGGCGGCATCCAGGATGCCATTCACGAACTGCGTGCCTTCCGCGTCGCTGAATTCCTTCACGATCTCCAGGGCCTCATTGATGATGATCGGGAAGGGGATCTCCTTCAGATACATCAACTCGTAGATGCCCAGACGCAGGAGGTTGCGGTCCACGGCGGCCATGCGGTGCACCTTCCAGTGCTCGGCGAAGCGGGTGAGGACCTGGTCGATCTCTTCGAGATGGCCATGCACGCCGTCCACCAGGCGCCGCGCGTAGTAGAAGGCGTCCCGGTTCAGGTCCTGGATTGCATTGAAGCCCGCGAAGACCTCATCGGGCTGATAGCTCGTAAGATCCATCGCGTAAAGCATCTGGAGGGCGTATTCGCGCCCCCTGCGGCGTACTCCCATTACTTGGTACCCTTTCCGGTCTTCAGGCCGCGCAGGAGATCGACCATCTCGATCAGGGACTGCGCGGATTCCCAGCCTTTGTTGCCCATCTTGGTCCCGGCCCGCTCGATGGCCTGCTCCACGGTGTCCGTGGTGAGCACGCCGAAGACCACGGGCACGCCCGTCTCCAGGCCCACCTGGGCGGTGCCTTTGGTGACCTCGGCGGCGATCATGTCGAAGTGCGGGGTGCCGCCTCGGATGACCGCGCCCAGCACGATCACCCCGGCGTACTTGCCGGACTTGGCCGCATGGCGCGCGATCTGGGGCAGCTCAAAACTGCCGGGCACCTTGAGGATGTCGATCTGGGCCTCGGTCCCCCCATGTCGGAGGATGCAGTCCGTGGCGCCGCCTACCAGGCGGTCCACGATGAATTCGTTGAAACGCGCGGTCACGAAGGCGAACCGGTCGCCCTTGTCCACACGAAGCTGGCCCTCAAAGATCGCCACGGGAACCCCCCTAGAGGTGGTTGAATTGAAGACTCTAGCACGAAGACCTCGCTCATAGAGAGGCCCTGGACTCAAAAAGGCTGTTCCGTAAAACCTGGAATGCGGTATTGATGGTGGTCGCGGCCCCTTCCTCATTCGCGGAGAGCTCCATGCGGGTTCCCTTTCCATCTCGGGTTCAAGGCTCTGGTGGCCCCGCCAAGGTGCGTTCGCCTGGGGTTGTCCGATGAGTGGATCGCCCTTTCTCATTCTTGAAACAATCGGGGCGACCCAGGTTCCCCTGCAGGATCCCACCACCTTCGGGCGTGCCTCCGAGAATGCTGTGCCCTTGAAGGATGTCAGCGTGTCCGCCCATCACGCCGTGATCCGCAAGGACGGCGCCTTCTGGGTGGTGGAGGATCTGGGCTCCACCAATGGCACCTGGCTGAACCACAAGCGCGTGGATGGCCGGGCCGTGATCAAGGAAGGGGACCAGATCCAGATGGGTTCCCAGATGATCCGGGTGGGCGGCTTTCGCGGCACGGGCGACCGCCGGACTTCGGAGGCTGTCGCCATCTGTCCTCGCTGCGAGAAGCCCCTACCCGGCGGCGCGGCCTTCTGTCCGGGCTGTGGCATTCCCCTGCGTCAGCCCTCGACGCCACTTACGGTCCCGACCACCAGCACCGCGCCGTTCCCGATGCCCACCCCCGGAGGATTCTCCCCTGCCCAGAAACAAAAGCTGCTCCTGGGCTGCCTCGTGGGTGGAGCGGTGCTGGCCATCCTCAGCCTCCTGGCAGGATGGTGGCTCTGGACCGACCTGAAGAGTCGGTTACCGGAAAGGCCAGAGACTTCGGCGCGCTAGGCCCTGTCCAGCAGCCGCAGCAGGCCATCCAGGATCGTGAGTGGGTGCGGCGGACAGCCGGGGATGTAGAGATCCACAGGGATGCCCGCGCCATCGCAGCCGCCCCGTTGTTCGGTCTGGTGGAGGTAGGGGCCGCCGCTGATGGCGCAGGCGCCCACGGCGATTACCAGCTTAGGATCGGGGGTGGCGTCCAGGGTCTTGCGCAAGGCGAGTTCCATGTTGCGGGTGACGGGGCCGCAGACCACCACGGCATCCGCATGGCGGGGGCTGGCCACCACCTGGATGCCGAAGCGGCCCAGATCCCAGCCGATGGTGGACAGCACATTCACGTCCACCTCGCAGCCGTTGCAGCCTCCGGCGCTGACGACCCGCAGCTTCAGGGAACGCCCGAAGATCGCCAGGGCCTTGGCGTTGAGGGCCTCGGCGAGCCGGAAGGTCTCCGTGGAATCCAGGACCAGGGCCTCCCGTGTGCGGGTGGCCATGCGGTGGTCCTGGCCGAAGTGAACGGCGCCCGTGGGGCAGATGTCGGTGCAGACCGTGCAGAACAGGCACTTCCCGAGATCGATTCGGGCGGTGGGCTGCAGCACGATGGCATCGGTGGGGCAGTCCTCCGCGCAGGCCCGGCACCCTTCCAGGCAGCGGGCCGCCTCCAGGGTTGGCAGTCCCCGCATCCGGTCTGGAAGGGGAGGCGTGACCGCGGGATAGCGGTTGGTGCGGTAGCCCTGGCGCAGGCGGGCGAGGAGGATTTTCAGCATCAGAGATCGAACCCGCAGTAGGAGAGATTGAAGCTCTTGTTGCACAGGGGGAAGTCGCTGATCTCCTCGCCGCGCATGGCCAGGGCGAGGCCCATCCAGTTGTGGAAGGAGGGATCCACCACCTTGTACCGGCGCAGGCGCCCCTGGTCGTCGGTGATGGCGAGGTGCAGGATCTCGCCCCGCCATCCCTCCACCACTCCCAAGGCCAGATGATCGGGCGCCAGCGGACCGCAGGGGATCGCCACGGGGCCGGTGGGGAGCGCCGCGAGGTTCTCCATGGCTTCGCGCACGAGGCCGAAGCTGGCCTGGATCTCTGCCCAGCGCAGGCGGGCCCGGGCGGCCACATCGCCCAGGGATTCAACGGCGGGATGAAAGTCCATGCCTGCGTACGGGCCAATGGGGAAGGCGGCCCTGGCATCCCGCGCCAGGCCGCAGGCCCGGGCGGGCGGGCCTACTAGGCCCAGTTCTTCAGCCAGATGACGATCCAGTCGCCCGGTTCCTTCGAATCGTGCCAACACGGAGGGCGTGGCGAAGAGCAGTTCCACGGCGCTGGTGGCATCCCGGACAAGGTCTTCCAGTCGGAGGAGCAGGTCCGCCATGCGGGCAGCATCCAGATCGAAGCGGACGCCCCCCGGCTGGAGGAGATCCCGGCCCAGGCGGCTGCCGCAGAGCTGGGCGGTCATGTTCAGCGCATCGCCCCGCAGCCTTCCGCAATAGGAAGCCGTGGGCAGGAAGCCCACATCCCCGGACAGGGCGCCCAGATCCCCGATGTGGTTGGCCAGGCGCTCCAGCTCCAGGGCGAGGGCTCGGATCGGCTGGGCCCTCGCGGGGATCTGCGCGTCAGAGAGGGCCTCCAGGGCCAGGGCACTGGCCCAGCCATGACCGATGGTGGTGTCGCCTGCCGCCGTCTCCAGCATCTTGCCCGTGAGCTTGTGGGGCCCGCCCTCGAGTGCGCGTTCCAGGCCCCGGTGCTGGTAGCCCAGGGCGATCTCGAGGTGGAAGACCCGTTCACCGTGGCACTGGAACCGGAAGTGGCCCGGTTCGATGACGCCTGCGTGCACGGGCCCCACCGCGACCTCGTGGATCTCCTCCCCTTCGACCCGGTAGTCGTCCATCACGCCGGGGAGGATGTCCCGCGGCTCCTGGCCCTCGGCCAAGGCGCCCTGGAACCGCACGGGCTTGGGCCAGGGATGGCCTTCGGGCACCAGATTCCACTGTTCGGCGATCTCCCGTTCGAAGAGGTGGGCCTGATGGCATTCCGGGGTCAGGGCGCGAAAGCTGGGGTGCGGAAAGGTCGTGCGCAGAATCTGGAAATCGTGGGCCGCGTCATCCGCCAGAACGGCGTAGCCCGAGAGCGCTCGATCCGCGCAGAGACAGGCGAGGCGCCTTCCCTGGGAGACGGCGTGGAGGAGAGCCTTGCGGAAGCCGGGGAAATCCAGGAGCGGAATCGAGGCGAGGGCGATGGCCTCGCCGTTGCCCAGGGTGACAGGGGCGTTCATGGCTTCCCCTCCGCCAGGGCGGCGGCCCGAGAGAGCAGGCCCTCCAGGGGCCGGGGCATCCACAGGCCGAGGATGAGGGCCAGCAGCAGGGCGGTCGCCACCGGCGCCGTGGTGCCGAAGGTGTCGCGGTACGGGGTCCGGGTGCGCTTGGGGCTGGGCACCCCGAACAGCACCGGCAGCACCACGCTGCCCATGGCCATGAAGAGGCCCGCCAGCAGGATAAGGAACAGGGCCCCCGCCACGGGATGCCCCCCCTGGATGGCCGAGGTGCTGATGCCGAAGATGGCCACGAAGGGCGCGAAGGGCGGCGAGCAGGTGATGGCCACGAAGCCCAGGAGGAAGAGCCATCCCGAGACGGGAACCCGGCGCATGGCCCCGGAGATCTCGCTCACCCCATGACTGGAGTAGGACCGCACGATGTTGCCCGAGGCCAGGAAGAGCACGATCTTCACCAGCGCGTTGGCGCCCACGTGGAGGAGGGCGAAGCGGGTCGCTGCGCCCCCGATGCCTAGACCGAAGGCCAGGATGCCCACATGCTCCACGCTGGAATAGGCCAGCAGGCGGCGCAGATCGTTCTGACGGATCATGAAGACCAGGGCCCAGACCATGCTCAGCAGGCCCATCAGCACCATGAGGTTGCGGGCGAATTCCCCCTGACCGGCAGCGGCGACCACGGAGTACATGCGGGTCAGGGCCAGGAAGGCGCAGCTGGTGACGCCCCCCGCCAGGAGGGTGCCGACAATCCCGGGGGTTTCCCCGTAGGCATCGGGCTTCCAGGTGTGGAGGGGGGCCAGGCCCATCTTGGTGCCGTAGCCCACCAGGATCAGCACGAAGCCCGCCTTCACCCAGTTGGCGGGCAGGGCGGCGCCCTGGGCGATCAGGCGGTCGAAATAGAGGGGTTCGCCGATGCCGCCGAGATCCGCCGCGTAGGCGATGAAGAAGGTCCCCAGCAGCGCCAGGGCCAGGCCCACCGACCCGATGATCAGGAACTTCCAGGTGGCTTCCAGGCTGCGTTTGTTGTGGTTGTAGTAGATGAGGGGCGTGGTGACGAGGGTCATGGCCTCCATGCCTACCCAGAGCACGCCGGGATGGCGGGAGGCCGCCGTGAGGCTCGCCATGGCGAGGAAGCCCAGCATGCACACGCCGAATACGGCGTAGTCCCGTTCGGGGCGCAGGGCCAGATAGGCCGGGGCGTAGAAGGCGCAGATCAGGAAGAGCAGGCTCACCACCAGCAGGAACCAGCCGCCCAGGGGATCCAGGCGAAACCAGGCCTCGGGCTTCAGGCGGTACGACGTGGTCAATGCGAGGATGACCAGGGCGAGGTGCAGGGCGCCGATGACTGGCAGCACCCGGGCTCGGCGAATGCCTGGCTTCATGAACCAGACCAGCAGGGCGCCGAGCAGGGGGAGGTTGATGAGGGCCAGGATCATCGCAAGGGTCTGTTTTCAGAGTGGATGCGAGCCGCGACGGGTCCAGCCACGTGATCCAGCATCAGTCTGTTCGTCTCGCGTATCGCCGTAGGCGATACCGAGAGGGATGTGGCCGCAGGGCGATGTGGTGCATCGTTCAAGGCCGCAGACGCCGCTGGGCGCGCGGCTGGCCCCGTCCCGGAGGGCAAGGGGCAGCGCCCGGCGGGATACTGCGTCAAGCTCCTCGTCAATAGTGCCGCTATTGTCATCGTCGCATTCCTTGTCTCCCTTGGGCGGTGCCCCTTGCGCGGCCACACCCCACTATGAAAACAGACCCTAATCCCTTAAATGGGCCAGGCGATGGGTGTCCTGGGTATCGAAGGCCTGCTGGATGTGGTTGATCACGATCCCCATCACGAAGATGCCGACCACGAGATCCAGCAGCACACCGGTCTCCACCAGCAGAGGCATGTTCTTCACCAGCAGCAGGGAAAAGAGGTAGACACCATTTTCCAGCACCAGGTAGCCCACCACCTGCATGAGGGCGCGACGTCGGGTGGTCATGATGAGGAAGCCCGTGAACAGTGTGGTGAGCGAGGCGGGAACGAACAGGGTGCCCAGCACCCCGGCCTGCAGCGGCAGCTTCCGGGCCAGCAGGAACGCGAGCCCGGTACCGAAGGCGCTCAGGAGGATGGAAAGGGTGTAGCCGATGTACGGGGGCGGCTCCTGGGCCACCTTGAGGCGCGCCTGGGCCCGGGAGAGCAGGATCGGGATCACCGCGCTCTTGATGGCCACCGTGGAGAGGGCCATCAGCATCACGTGGAAGGGCCAGTGATCATGCATCAGCAGCAGGATCAGAGCCAGTACCGAGCCCTGGATGGCCGCCAGCTGGATGGCCTTGTTCACCCGGCCTGTGGCCACCAGCATGAAGTTGAGCAGCATGGTCGCGGCGAGCAGCAGGTTGATGGTCATTTCAGCACCGGTTGCAAGAGCAGCATCAGGAAGGCGAAGGCGCCGCAGAGCATGGCCACCATCAGCAACTGGGGCACCCGGTTGAGTCGGAGGCGGGCCATGGTGGATTCCACCAGACCCACCGCCACCGCCAGGAGGCCGAGGCCGCCGAAGAAGAGGGGCCAGTCGAGCCACCACCGCCCGGTGGTGGGCAGCCAGAGCTTCACCAGCAGCGTGCCCAGGACGAACAGCTTCACGCTGGCCCCGTACAGCAGCAACCCCAAGGGCGGGCCGGAGTGATCCAGCACCATCACCTCGTGGATCATCGTGAGTTCCAGGTGGGTGTCGGGATCGTCGAAGGGGATGCGGCTGCCTTCCACCAGGAAGACCAGCGCCCAGGCCGCCAATACCAAGGTGAGAGGCCCGCTGGCCGCGCCCCAGCCCTGCCCGGCGGCGCTGAGCATGGGGCCCAGGGAAAGAGATGATGTGAAGGTCGCTAGGGCCGCCAAGCCCAGGAAGAGGGCCGGTTCCGCCAGGGCGGAATAGGCGACTTCCCGGGCCGCGCCCATGCCCTCGAAGCTCGAGCCGGTGTCCAGGGCCGACAGCACCAGAAGGAATCGGCCCATGGCCAGCAGGTAGGCGAAGGCGATGAGATCCCCCGTGAACCCCAGGGGCGCTCGATCGGAACCCATGGGCAGAAGCAGCGCCGCCACTGCAGGCATCGCCAAGGCGGCCACGGGCCCCGCCAGAAATACATAGGTCGTGGTGCGGCTGTGGACCTGGTCCTTGCGCCTGAGCTTGGCGAGATCCCGGTAGAGCTGCAGCACCGGCGGCCCCTTGCGCCCGGCGATGAGAGCCTTGGTCTTGGTGATGAGGCCGAGGATGAGGGGCGAAAGCAGCAGGGCCGCCGCCAGGTGGGCCAGGCCGAGCAGGGTGGTGAACAGAAGGATCCGGATCATGTCAGCGACCAGGCCAGCAGGGCGACGAGGGTGAGCGCCACATACAGCAGATAGATGGGCAGGTGGCCGGATTGCAGCACCCGCAGCCAGCCCAGGAGCCAGGCCAAGAAATGAAAGGCCGGGTTGAGACCGCGCTCGAGGACCGGATCCGGGATGTCCTGGTGGAAATGGGAATGCCCAGGGAACAGGCCGCGGATCCGGGGCAGATGGCGGATGGGCCAGAGCGCCCACTGGAAGGACTCGTTGAGGATCTGACTAAAGGAAGATGCCGTGTACTGGATGCGGGCCGTGGGGGCCGCATAGCCGCAGTCCCAGGTGCCAACCTCCCGCGAAGCCGTGCGCCGAATGCGCTGCCAGGCCATCCACGCGAAGACCAGGCCCATTCCCGCAAGCACCGAAAGCATCCCCAAAGGCGCGTGTCGGCCGAGGGGTGGCAGGGTTCGACTGGAGCCCAGGGCGGCTGCCACCCGTTGCAGGGCGGGGAGGACCGCGATGGGCGCCAGCCCAATGAGGATGCACAGCGCCCCCAAGACCTTCATGGCATCCAGCATGGGGCGGGGGGATTCGTGGGCATGGAGGGTCTCGGGGCTGCGAGGCTCACCCAGAAAGCCGATGCCGAAGAGCCGCGCGAAGGCCGCCAGGGCGAGCCCTCCCGCCAGGGCCAGGGCGAGGATCGCCACCGCGCCCCAGGCCCATCCCCCCAGGGATTGGAAGGCACCCAGGTACATCAGCCACTCGCTGACGAAGCCATTGAATGGCGGCAGACCCGCGATGGCCGCCGCGCCCAGCAGGAACAGGCCACCGGTCCAGGGCATGGCCTTGAGCAGCCCGCCCAGGCGGTCCAGGTTCCGGGTGCCCGTGGCGTGATGCACCGAGCCCGCACCCAGGAAGAGCAGCGGCTTGAAGAAGGCGTGGTTGACCACGTGGAGCAGGGCCCCACCTCCCGCCAGCAGGAGGAGCGCATCGTTGCCCGTGGCCTTGCCCGCGAGGGCGAGGCCCAGGCCGAGGGTGATGAGCCCCACGTTCTCGATGGTGCTGTAGGCCAGGGCCCGCTTGAGATCCTTCTGGGCGAGGGCGAAGGCCAGCCCTAGAACGGCGGAGGCAGCGCCGAGGCCGAGCAGCGTTCCGCCCCACCAGACCGGCGGATCCGGGATCCAGGCCACGATCCGGGCCAGGCCCAGGATGCCCATCTTGGTGATGAGGCCCGAGAGGAAGGCGCTCACATGGCTGGGGGCGGCGGCGTGGGCCACGGGCAGCCAGACGTGCAGAGGCATGAGGCCCGTCTTGAAGCTGAACCCCGCCAGGAAGAGCAGGAAGGCCGCCGTGCCTGCCGGGCCCGAGGCCCAGCCGGGCGCCACGGGCCCCAGATCGAAGGTGCCCCGGGCCGAGGCCAGCAGGGCGAAGGCGGCGAAGAGGCACAGGTTTCCCGTGTGGGCGGCCACCAGGTAGACCCAGCTGGCCTCCCGCACCACCGGATCCCGATCCTCGGAGGCCACCATGAGGAAGCAGGTGATGGCCATCATTTCCCAGGCCACCAGGAAGAGCACCCCGTTGGCGGCAAAGCAGAGCAGGGCGATGGAAGCGGTGGCGAGGCCGAAGCAGAGTCGCAATCGGGGGCCGCTCTCCTGGTCGCGGTCCATCCAATAGGCCGTGCCGTAGTGGGCGAGCAGGGGCGGGACGATGGAGACGGGCACGAGAAAGAGCGCCCCCAGGGCCTCGGCTCGCAGGGCGAAGCTGGCACCGGGTAGGGACCAGGCTGCCTGGAGTTCCCAGGTGTGACCACCGAACAGCGTGGCGGCGGCCACCGCCAGACCGCAGAGTCCCGAGAGCCCCAGCAGGCGCGCCGCGCCCTTGCCATCGGGATCCCGCCCCACAATGCCCGGCACCCCCGAGAGACCCGCGAGGAGGAGGGCGAGCAGGTAGAGGCCCTGGAAGGTCATTCCAGGTTCCCCGGCTGGCGCATGAGGCGAGTCCGCACGCGAAGATCATGGATGATGGGCCGCAGGGCCAGGAAGAAGAGGAAGGCCGCCAGGGGCACCGTCATCTTGAAGCCGATGTGCTTGAAGCTGAGGGCGCCCACCAGGCCGCCGCCGAAGAACGAGACCAGGATGAGTCCGTGCAGCTTGAGCTTGTTGCGGTTGGCGAGGATGACTTTCATCTTCCGGTTCCGGTCCCGGTTGAAGTAGAGCAGGCGCCCCAGCTCCAGGCCGATGTCCGTGACGATGCCGGTCATGTGGGTGGTGCGCACCTCCGCGGCGGAGATGGTGGTCACCACCGAGTTGTGCATGCCCATGATGAAGGCCAGCAGCACCACGGTGACCGGCAGGTAGAAGTGTTGCACGTGCTGGAGCTGATACCCCATCATCCCGAAGACCATCAGCAGGGCGGCCTCGATGACCAGGCTCAGGGCGTAGTGGCTGCGGAAGCGGTGGCGGCGTCCGAAGCTGATGAGCATAGAGGCGCAGAAGGCTCCCGCCGCGAAGCAGGCCACGATGCTGAGGGCCGCCAGGCCCGCAACCTTGCTGCCCAGGGTGAGTTCGTCCGCGGCCATGGAAACCGAGCCGCTCACGTGTGAGGTGTAGCGGTGGACCGCCAGGAAGCCCCCGGCATTCACGGCTCCCGCCACAAAGGCCAGGGACCAAGCCAGTTGTCGGTTCACCCGCTGGCTCCGGTTGCCATGCTTCATGAGGAGCCTGGAATCCAGGGGCATCAGGTCGAGAGTGTGATCGATGGTCTTTTCGATCGTCTGCTCAATGCCCCGCTGGATATCCCCCAATTCGACCTGGGTTTCCAGAAGGCGAACGGTCTTGCGCCGCGCGAAGCGGAGGAGTCTGCGGGGGGAACTGGGGTTCATGGGATCGGGTCCTTGTTCCTAGATCCTATTCCCGTTGGAGGGACTGTCGAATGCTCGCGGATGTGTTATGACCAATGTCCCAGGGAGGTTTCCCATGAGCAAGGCGCCCTCGACGCCCGCCGTTCGCCTCTTGAAGGCCCAGAAGGTTTCCTACACGGAGCACCTCTACCGCTACGAGGAGCACGGCGGTACGAGGGTTTCCGCCCAGGAGCTGGGGGTGGATGAGCACGCGGTGGTGAAGACTCTCATCATGGAGGACGAGGCGGGCAAGCCCCTGGTGGTGCTCATGCACGGGGACCGGGAGGTCAGCACCAAGGCCCTGGCCCGGCAGGTGGGCGCCAGGGTCATCCAGATCTGCAAGCCGGAGGTGGCCAACCGCCATTCGGGATACCTGGTGGGGGGCACCAGTCCCTTCGGCACCAAGAAGCCCATGCCGGTCTACGTGGAGGCCTCCATCCTGACCCTGGATCGAATCTACCTCAATGGGGGCTCCCGGGGGTTCCTGGTGGGGCTCGCACCGGCTGATATGGTGCGCCTGCTGGCGCCCACGGCGGTCTCGGTGGGGATCGCCGAATGAATTCCTGGCTGGGTTCCTTCTCACCCAAAAACGGGGTCTTGGACTAGGGCGGTTGAGAGAATGGGGTGATGTTAAAATATTGATATAATTGCGATTATGCTGTTCGATGCCCCTTCCCGGGAAAGCTGCTAGGATTGTCCAACCGCGCCTCGCCCTCCGAGGCGCACCTTTTTTTTGTCCCCGGCCCAAGGCCCCAGACACGGAACCATCCATGCCGAAGCACGTTCTCGTCAAGCTTGAAGCTGAGTACAAGCTCCTGAAGCACACGCTTCTGGAGGAAATTCCCAAGGAAATCGCCGCCGCGGCCTCCCAGGGGGATCTGTCCGAGAATGCGGAGTACGAACAGGCGCTGTCCAAGCGCGACATGTTCCAGACCAAGCTGGTGGCCATGGAAAAGCGAATCTCCGAGATCGCCAGCCTGGACGTGGGCCGCCTGCCCAAGGACAAGGCCGCCTACGGCAGCCGGATCACCCTGCTGGACCTGGATTCGGACAAGGAAGTCACCTACAAGCTGGTGCTTCCCGAGGAACTGGATGCCAATTCCGAATACCTGAGCATCAGCAGCCCCATCGGGTCGGCTCTGGTGGGCCTGAAGGAGGGGGACGAGGTCAAGATCCGTATCCCCGCAGGGACCAAGCGCTTCGAAGTCCTGACTTTGGTCACGATCCACCAGCAGTAGACTTTCATTTCGGGATGGGCTCCCCGGGGGACGCCAAGATGAGTACAAAGCAGACCAAGAAGGACCAGAAGTGTTCCTTCTGCGGCAAGGCGCCCCACGAGGTGGAGCAGCTCCTGGCGGGTCCCACGGCCTTCATTTGCAATGAGTGCGTGGAGGCAGGCCAACTGCAGCTCCGCATGAGCCGCCAGGGCCGCGCGGCGGGAACCCACACGCCGAAGCTCGCCCGCCCCAAGGAGATCAAGGCCTTCCTGGACGACTACGTGATCGGCCAGGAATCGGCCAAGAAGCGCCTCGCCGTGGCCGTGTACAACCACTACAAGCGCATCCTGGTGCCCAAGAAGGGCCTAGGGGCTGCGGGCCACGAGATCGAACTCGCCAAGAGCAACATCTTGCTGGTGGGCCCCACAGGTACCGGCAAGACTCTGTTGGCCCAGACCCTGGCGCGCTTCCTGGATGTTCCCCTGGCCATGGCCGATGCTACTACGCTCACCGAGGCGGGCTATGTGGGCGAGGACGTGGAGAACATCCTCACCAAGCTCCTGCAGGTGGCCAACTACGATGTGGAGCGGGCCCAGCGGGGCATCGTCTTCATCGACGAGATCGACAAGATCGGCCGCAAGAGCGAGAACCCCAGCATCACCCGGGATGTCTCGGGCGAGGGCGTGCAGCAGGCCCTCCTCAAGCTCATCGAGGGCACCGTGGCCAATGTGCCCCCCCAGGGTGGGCGCAAGCATCCCCACCAGGAGTTCATCCAGGTAGACACCTCCAACATTCTCTTCATCTGCGGCGGCGCCTTCGTGGGCATCGACGAGATCATCAAGCAGCGGGTGCGGGCCAAGGCCGTGGGCTTCGGCGCCAAGGTGACCTCCAAGATGAGCAAGGAAGCCTTCCTCAAGCACGTGGAGCCTGAGGACATCATCAAGTTCGGCCTGATCCCCGAGCTCGTGGGCCGCATGCCCGTGGTGGCCACGCTAGACCCGCTCGATCGCGAGTCCCTGGTGCGGATCCTCACGGAACCCAAGAACGCCGTCACCAAACAATTCACCAAGCTCTTCGACATGGATGAGATCGACCTCACCTTCGAGGCCGGGGCGCTGGATGCCATCGCCGAGCAGGCCATGGTGCGCAAGCTGGGTGCCCGGGGTCTGCGTTCCATGCTGGAGCTGATCCTGCTGGAGCCGATGTTCGACATGCCCAGCGAGGAACGCAAGGGGCGTGGCTCCCTGCGCGTGACCCGCGAGCGGGTGGAGCAGGTGCTGGGGCTCCCCAGCCTGCCCATTTCCGCAGCGGGCTGAGCTCTTTCCGTTCCCCATTCGGCCCAATTCCTGGGATAACAGATCGTGTCGAATCTTGGGCTGAAACCGGAACTAAGGGATGGGGAGACCATCCGCGCGTACCTTGACGAGCTCGTCCTGCTCAAGACGCCGGTCCAGCTCTGGCTCCCTCAATCCGATGCGCTGCCCTTCGAAACCACCCTCGAACGCATCTCGGGGAATACCTTCGTCACCACCACCACGCCGCCGCTGCCAGAGGGACAGCAGCTGTTCCTATCCTTCCTGTTGGAGGCCCGCCGCTTCAATGCGCCCACTCAGGTGGTGTCCACGGGTGTATTCCGAATTCCCGCCAGCGTCACCCAGGGGGAACGGCGTGAGCGTTTTCGTGCGACGTTCCAGCCCTCCGACGGCATCCAGTTTCTGGGCATTGAAGGCTTGGCTGAGACGTTCGTTCTGGGAAGGTTCCTTTCGGGCACGGTCCTGGATCTCAGCCTGCAGGGGGTGCGGACCGTCGTGGATGACCTGAGCTGCCCGGGGAGTGAGTCCCGCGCATTGAAGCGGGGTGAGACCTTTGCAGCCGTCTGCCTCAAGGGCCTGCCCTTCACGCCGGATATCCATTGTCAGGCGCGGGTGGCCCATGTGATCCCGGGGAAAGATGGCGATACCGTGGGTTTTCAGTTGGAGGGATTGGACTCCAGCGATCAGAAGAACATCGAGCGGATCCTGGCGCGGCGCTTTCCCACCACCTTCGGCCAGACCTTTCCCAAGAAGAAGCGGAAAACGGATATCGGTGACCGCCTCGGGGCGCCCGTGCAGGTGCTCGTGCCCGCCAAGGCACCCGAGGTCGTCCAGGCGCCGGCTTCCATCGCACCCGCCCAGGCCAGGCCCATTCGGCCCCCTTCCACGCCTGCCATGCGTCTCCGCAAGGCCAGCCGGAGAATCCTCATCCTTTCCGCGAATCCCGAGGGCGGTGCGGCCCTGGCCGACCACCTGCGCCAGGATGATTTCCGCCATGTGCAGGTGGCCAGTTCCTTTCTGGAGGCCAAGCATCTTGCCGCCGCCACACGCTTCGATCTGCTGCTGTTGGACGTCAAGGTCGGCGGACACTTCGGGCAGATGATCCTGGAGTCCCTGCACAAGCACGGCCTCCTGTTGGACACCCCCATCATCTTGGTGGCAGACCGCCGGGATGCCAGCGTCCCGGCCGTGGCCGAGGAAATCCAGGCCATCCATGTCCATGACCGGCGAGATTCTTACGAGGAACTGGTGCCGGTGCTCTACGGGTTCCTAGGTTCAGTTCTGGGGGCCGGAAAGCAGAGCTGAAAGGCCGGGACGCAGGGCCTCCAGACGCTGCCCGAGAGCCGCCAGCCTGGTCTTTTTTCCCTGCTTGGTCAGGGCCTCGCCCCAGGCGGAGAACATCTTGCCCACCTCGGGCGCCACTCGATCGAGGGGGCCGCTCTGCTGACGCCTGCCGAGAGAGGGCAGGCCGGCCCATTGAGTCATCCATGTTTCCAGGCCTCTGTCCCAGAGCACCTCCATCCAGGCATCCAGCTCGTCAAAGCGCCCCTGGGTGCGGAGCACCTCCACCACGGCCCTCGAGGCGGCGATGGGCAGCGGGCCGGGGAGTCGCTGCCCCAGTTGGCGAGGCCAGATCTCCAGATCCGAAAGCAGTGCGGCCGGCCTCTGAAGTCGGGCATCGTGTCTGGTCCAGCTTGCGTAGGAGGCCCATGCCGAGGAGCTGAAGGGCCAGTGCTGGAGTTGCTCCGCCACTCGCTGGCCCACCCGACGGGCGACCGGGGCCCAGAGAACAGGGTTCGGCTCGAAGGGAAGAGAGCCAATGGACTCCCCGGAGTTTTCCAGATCTTCAAGGAATAGCTTCTCGAGGCGAGGATTGGGCAGGCGGGGGCGCACCATGGCCAATCTCGCCCGGCGGGCGTCCAGGCGTTCGGGATGGGCCTTGATGAAGGCCCCCAGAACTTCCAGCTCGGGAGCACCCTGGCTGCGCAGAGCGGCCTCGATTGCATTCACAGTCGGCATGCCCGGGCCCGATACCAGCACCTGATTCCTTTGCAACAACAGCCAGCGCTGCTCGTTGGGCCAACCATGCTTTTCCCTGAACCCAGAGGATTCGGTTGTGGTGAGTGGCTGCCAGCTCAGTTCATTGGGGCTCCAGGGAGTGAGCTGGGGATGGATCTGGAGTTTTCCCCAGTCAAGGGCATTCGAGACCCTGTCCAGAAGGACCAGGCGCAGGGTCGTTGGTTCAGGGGCCTGAGGGTCGGCAGGAGGTGGCTCCCGCAGGATCTGGCGAAGCCCGGCCTCCTGCTCCTTGGGTACGAGACGCTGCTCATCTTTCTCCTTTTCGCCATCCATCTGACCGATGACTTCGCCGATGGCCTCCCCCAGCTGGGCCGAGACTCGCGGCCAACCCTTGCCCGATTGGATCCGCAGTGAGGCGATGAGAGCACCTGCCTCCTCTGACTTGCGCTGCAGGAGCAGGCATTGGAGCTGGACCGCGCCCCAGGCACCCAGGGCCTGAACCACCTGGGCTCGTCCGAGTCTGGCAGCCATCTTGGGTTCGAGGTTGCTGGCCAAGGCCTTGGTTGCAACACGGAATGTGTCTTCTGGGTCTTGAAAAAAACCGACGAGATAATCCGAGAGGAAGATCGGTGGCCAGGGATGGCCCGGCAAGGGGTCGAGCGCCGCGAAAAGATCTTTCCGGACCTTCATTCCGTGCATCGGATCCGCCTGGGCACTCATGAAGTAGGTGCTGAGCCAAAGAATCCTGGAGTCTGGATCTTGGCTCAGGAGTGTTGGTACGGCGGCCTGGAGCCGCTGGATGACCTCCTCCATGCCGGGTTCCTGATCGAGGCGGGCGATGGAGATCGAGGCCAGCATGGGGGCGAAGGGTTGTGGCCTCGGTTCTCGCCAGGTCGCCGCGGAACCGGGTATCTTCATCAGCTTTTCCAGGCACGGCTGCAGTTCCTGACTGAGCCTCGCCTTCAGGCTCGCGCTTGGAAGGTCAACCAGGGCAGCATTCCTGGCCTGGGTCGCCAGATCGTGCGCCAGTTCCAGCCAGCCTTGGCCGTCCTCGGGGTGCAGACGGAGGTGGGCTTCTAGGCTTTCGCGGAGGGGCCGCCATCCCGCTCCCTTCATGAGCTCCTGCACCTTGTCGGGCGCAGGAGTCCCGCCCCCTTCGGCGATCCGATTGCCCTGGGGATCGAAGAGAGCCCAGCCTGGTCCCTGCGTGATCAGGGAAAGGGATTCTCCAGCCCGGTCCTTGTCGAGGGATAGAAGGCGGAGTTCCCGACCATGGGCCGCGCCAAGGGGATGCTCGCCGTACCAGGAGAAGTTGAGAGGGACTCCGGTGGCTACCAGCGTGAACGCGTCGGGTGCGCGTTGGGCGACTACCGCCTGCTGGATCGGTGCCCAGGAGTCCTGGGCGGAAGTGCAGGCTCCAAGGGCGAAAAGGAGGGTGAGAACCAGGGGCCGCAGCATGAATCAAGCCTAGCCTGCGGCACGGTTCCTTACCGCTAGAATCGGAGGTCTGGAGAACCCCTTGGACACCCCGAAGACCCTCACCCTTCCTGCCATTCCCATCCGCGACATGGTGCTCTTCCCCGGTGCGCGGGTGCCATTTGTGGTAGGGCGCAAGGGCTCCGTGCGTACGCTGGAGCTGGCCATCAAGCAGGGAGATCACTTGGTGATGGTGACCCAGAGGGATGCCAAAGAAGACGAACCCAAGCTCGAGAGCCTCTACCCCACGGGCACATTGGCCTTGGTGGAATCGCTCATCGCGCTGCCCAAGGACTACTACAAGGTGGGCGTCAAGGGTATCGCTCGGGTGCGGCTGGAACACTACGCGGACGAAGGCGATGTGATCCAGGCGGAGGTACGCATCCTCAGCGAGCCCGAGACACTGGGGGTCGAGGAAGCCCTGCTGACGGCCTTCTACGAGGCGGTGGAACAATTCCTCGGGCGCAATCCCGATGCCTCGCGGCTCATGACCCTCGCCCAGATCCGGGAACTTTCCCTGGGCCAGGCCATCGATACGGTGGCGGCGCTGCTGCCTTCGGAGGTCCGGGAGAAGCAGGGCGTACTCGAGCAGCTCGAGTTCGAGCCGCGACTCCAGGCCGTCCTCAAGCTACTGGAGGTCGACGCCGCCCGCCACTCCGTGGATCGAGTGCTGGAGGAAAAGACACGTCAGCGGCTGGACGAGGACCACAAGCAGTACGTCCTCAGCGAGAAGATGCGGGTGCTCCAGCAGGAAATGGGCAAGAAGGACGAGAAGGATGAGTTTGGTCGCCTGAAGGCCCAGATCCTCGAGGCTCGCATGAGCGAAGAGGCCGAGAAGAAGGCCCTCGAAGAGCTGGAGCGGCTGGAAGCGATGCCGCCCCAGAGCGCCGAGAGCACGGTGAGCCGCACCTACATCGACTGGCTGCTGGCGCTGCCCTGGCAGAAGATGGCGGACGAGCACCTGGATCTGGATGAGGCGGAAACCATCCTCGAAGAGGACCATGCGGGTCTCGAGAAGGTGAAGGCGCGCATCCTGGAATACCTCGCCGTGATGCGGCGCCTGAAAGATGCCGGCGGCGATGCCTCCCTGCGTGGCCCGATTCTCTGCCTCGTTGGGCCTCCGGGCGTCGGCAAGACCTCGCTCGCCCGCAGCATCGCCCGGGCCCTGAATCGTCCCTTCGTGCGCTTTTCCCTGGGGGGCGTGCGGGACGAGGCGGAGATCCGGGGCCACCGCCGCACCTACATCGGCTCCATGCCGGGGCGCATTATCTCCCTGATGAAGAAGTCCGGGGTGCGCAATCCCCTCATGCTCCTGGACGAGCTCGACAAGATGGCCTCCGATTGGCGGGGCGATCCCGCTTCGGCCCTGCTGGAAGTGCTGGATCCCGAGCAGAACCAGGCCTTCCAGGATCACTACCTCGACCTGGGCTACGACCTCAGCCAGGTGCTCTTCCTGTGCACGGCCAACGTGCGCCACGCCATCCCCCAGGCCCTGGAAGACCGTCTGGAGGTGATCGAGCTGTCGGGCTACACCCTGAAGGAGAAGCTCGCCATCGCCCAGCGACACTTGATCCCCAAGGCGCTGGAACGGCACGGCATGAAGGATCTGGAGATCGCCTTCCGGGACACGGCCCTGGAAAAAATGATCCAGGCCTACACCAAGGAGGCCGGTGTCCGCCAGCTCGAGCGGGAGATCAGCGGCGCGTTGCGCAAGCTGGCCCGCCATAGTCTCCAGCCCGAGAAGGGCGATCTTGCAGGGGAGGCCTTCAAGGCGTTCGTAACCTCAGAGCGGCTGCCCAGGCTGCTCGGACCCGAAAAATTCCTGGAGACCCGACCCGACGAGCAGGCGCTCCCCGGAGTCGTGAACGGCCTGGCCTGGACCTCCACGGGCGGGGATCTGCTCACCATCGAGGCGGCCACCCTGCCGGGCAAGGGCAATCTGAAACTCACGGGCAAGCTGGGCGAAGTGATGCAGGAGAGCGCCCAGATCGCCCTGAGTTTCGTGCGGGCGCGGGCCGAGCGCCTGGGCATCGCCCCGGATTTCCTGGAGAAGCTGGATCTTCATGTACACGTGCCCGAGGGCGCCATCCCCAAGGACGGTCCCAGCGCGGGCATCACCCTGGCCACGGCGCTCATCTCCGCGCTCACGGGCATCCCAGTGCGCAGCGATCTGGCCATGACCGGCGAACTCACCCTGCGGGGCATGGTGCTGCCCATCGGCGGCCTGAAGGAGAAGCTACTGGCCGCCCACCGCCTGGGCTGCAAGGCGGTGCTGATCCCCGCCGAGAATGCCCGCCACCTGGAGGAAGTCCCCGCCGAGGTTCGGGAGCAGATGCGCATCCACCTCGTCACCCACATGGACGACGTGGTTCCGCTGGCCCTCCTGCGGATGCCCGAACCCCTGTAAGACGCGACGATTCAAACAGGTCGTTTTCGGAGAGAAGGGGGCGGCGAAATCCGCGCCTCCTCTTCTCCTGGATGGTTGCAGCTAGAGTTTCTTTCCGATCTTGAGGATGGAATCGGCGAGGGGCACACCACTTGCCGCGATATTGCCCATGTGGAGATAGATGGCCGGCTTGCCTCCCTCTTCGACAATGGCGATGGCCCCACCCTTGGGCAGCCAGTCGAGCTTGGGCACGATGATGAGCTTGCCCTTGAAGGCCGCCAGTTCACTCTCGGAACCGGCGTAGGCCACCTTGGACCCAGCATCGACCCCAAAACCCACCTGTTTGATCTCGCCGACCATGGCGGCATCCTTGCACGCCACCGCGCTGGCGCCGCCGCTGGCCGCGATGATCTTGATGAACTTGGCCTGGAGGGCTCCGGGCAGATCGGCCGCGGACAGGGATGGAGCGATCACTGACAGCGCGAGCACGATGAATCTGGCGTCCATGTCTTCCCCCTTGAATGGGTGGGGATGTGATTTTCCCAACCGTCAGCACTGATCGGCAGGGAATTCTGCTGGGATGAATTTATTCGTTCGCGCGAGCGGCCGTTGGTGATATATGGGCAGGAATTGCGCAGACCTGGCGCATGTCCCAGGCTTGGCGATCCCTTACCCAAAGGGGGCTGATCCTTGGGACAATGGCCGAATGAGTTTCGTCCACCTCCACTTGCACACTGAAAACTCCCTGCTCGACGGGATGACGCGTATTCCGGATCTGGTCAAGAAGTGCCGGGCCACCGGCATGCCTTCGGTGGCGGTGACGGACCACGGCAACATGTTCGGGATGATGAAGCTCTTCGATGCCTGCGAAAAGACCGCGGACGCCGAAGGCAACTGGGCGGTGAAGCCCATCCTGGGTTGCGAGGTCTACGTGGCGCCCCGCTCGCGCTTCGATCGCAAGATCGACAATGCGGCCTCCAATGCAGAGGGCATGGAAGACTGCGTGGATCCATCCGGGCAGCGGGATGCGGGTTATCACCTGGTGCTGTTGGCGAAGAATCCCAAGGGCTTCTCCAACCTTTCAAAACTAGTCTCCAAGGGGTTCACCGAGGGGTTCTATTACAAGCCTCGGGTGGACAAGGCCCTGCTGCGGGAGCACAGCGAGGGGCTCATCGCCCTCACGGCCTGCCTGGGCGGCGAAGTGCAGGCGCGGCTGCTGGCGGGCAACATCGACGCCGCCGAGCGCATCGCCTGCGAATACCGCGACATGTTCGGCGAGGATTTCTACCTGGAGATCCAGGATCAGGGCTTCGAGGCGGAGCGCCTCATCATTCCCTCCCAGTACGAACTGTCCCGGCGCACGGGCATTCCCCTCGTGGCCACCAACGATGCCCATTACCTCAACCACGAGGATGCGGATCTCCACGACACCTTGCTCTGCATCGGCACCAAGACGATCAAGAGCGCCCAGCGGCGCATGCGTTTTTCCACGGACCAGTTCTTCGTCAAGACGCCGGAGGAAATGGCCAAGACCTTCGGCCAGAACCCAGAGGTGCTGGAGCGCACGCTCGAAATCGCCAGCAAGATCGATCTCTTCCCCATCACGCGAAAGCCCATCACGCCCCAGTTTCCGGTGCCCGAAGGGCACACGCTGGAGAGCTACTTTGTGCATGTGAGCCGGGAGTGGTTCGAGAAGCGGGTGCTGGAATGCCGCCCGCTCTGGGAGCAGAACCGCCTCAAGCATGTCGAGACGAAGTACCGGGAGCGCCTGGAATTCGAGCTGGAGACCATCCTCAAGATGGGCTATCCCGGCTACTTCCTGCTGGTCTGGGACTTCATCGCCAAGGCCCGGGAGATGGGCGTGCCCGTGGGACCGGGCCGCGGTTCGGCGGCGGGCAGCATCGTGGCCTGGTCGCTGATGATCACGGACATCGACCCCATGCAGTACGACCTGCTCTTCGAGCGCTTCCTTAACCCCGAGCGGGTGTCCATGCCCGACGTGGACATCGACTTCTGCCGGGATGGTCGCCAGAAGGTGATCGACTACGTCACCGACAAGTACGGCAAGGACCGCGTGTCGAACATCATCACCATCAACCAGCTCAAGACCAAGGCCGTGCTCAAGGACGTGGCGAGGGTCTTCGAGAAGGACTTCGCCTGGTCCAACGAACTGACGAAACTGGTGCCTGCCGTTCCTGGTCAGCCCATGAGCGTGGCCATGGCGCTGGAGCAGAGCGACAAACTGCGGGAACGGTACGAGCGGGAACCCGAGGTCAAGGAAGTGGTGGATATTGCCGCTCGTCTCGAAGGCCTCGCCCGCAACACCGGCGTTCACGCGGCGGGGGTCATCATCGCCCCGGACGATCTCACCACCTTCGCGCCCCTGGCCAAGGATCGCGACGACAAGGTGATGGTGCAGTACACCATGGTGGAAGCTGAGCGCGCGGGCCTGTTGAAGATGGACTTCCTGGGCCTGGAGACCCTCACCCAGATCGCCAAGACCCAGGGCTACATCGCCGAGACCCAGGGCAAGCCCCTGGACATGCTCAGCATCCGGGGTTTCGACGACAAGAAGACCTTCGAGCTCTTCTCCGCCGGAGACACGGATGGCGTGTTCCAGTTCGAATCCGGCGGCATGAAGGGCCTGCTGCGCAAGCTGCAACCGGACCGCTTCGACGATCTCATCGCCCTCAACGCCCTCTTCCGTCCCGGCCCTCTTGGCGCGGGGATGGGCGATACGTATGTGGATTGCCGCCACGGCCGCAAACCTGTGGTGTACATGTTCCCGGACCTGGAACCCATCCTGGCGCCCACCTACGGCGTGATCCTGTACCAGGAGCAGGTGATGCAGATCGCCTCGCTCATCGCGGGCTACAGCCTGGGCGAAGCCGATATGCTGCGCCGGGCCATGGGCAAGAAGGACAAGGCCAAGATGGCCAAGGAGAAGGACAAGTTCATCGCCCAGGGCGCGACCCGGGGCTATGACAAGGCCAAGGTCTCGGAGCTCTTCGACCTCATCGAGTTCTTTGCTGGCTACGGCTTCAACAAGAGCCACAGCGCCGCCTACGCCATGGTGGCCTACGAAACGGGCTACCTGAAGGCCAACTACCGCACGGAGTTCATGGCGGGCCTGCTGAGCACCAAGAGCCAGCGCACCGATGATGTGGTGAAGTACATTCAGAATTGCAAGGAGATCGGCCTGCAGGTGCTGGGGCCCGACATCAACGAATCGCGGCTGGATTTCACGATCACCGGTCCCAGCCAGATCCGCTTCGGCCTCGCGGCCATCAAGGGGCTGGGCGAAGCCGCGCTGGAGGCCATCCTGGTGGCCCGCAAGGCCGAAGGCCGCTTCAAGGATTTCTTCCACACCCTCAAGAGCACGGATCTGCAGAAGGCCAACCGCAAAGTGTGGGAATGCCTCATCAAGGCCGGGGCCTTCGATTCCATGGAACCCAATCGCGCGGCGCTGTTGGAGGGGCTGCCCTCGGCCATCCAGAACGCCTCCTCCGGCGGCGATGCGGATCTCGGCATGACCTCTCTCTTCGACGAGGCGGAGATGGCGAGCCTCGCGGATAACTGGAGCCTGCCCGAGGATGCGGAACCCTGGAGCCGCAAAGAGCGCCTGAAAAATGAGCGGGAAGCACTGGGGCTCTACGTTTCCGGTCATCCCCTAGAGGAGTTCATCGATGCGGTGAAGGTGCACACCATCGGCGGCATCACGGCCCTGCGCGAGCAGGTGGCCAGCGGCAGGATCAAGGACAAGGACGAAATTTCCCTGGGCGTGATGGTCAGCACCGTGGCCTTCAAGACCAACCAGAAGGGCGAGCCCTGGGCCATCCTGCAGTTGGAGGACCTCACGGACAAGATTGAGGCCCTGATGTATTCCTCGCGCTTCGATCCCGTCACCAAGAAACGCTCTCGGCCCTACGAAGTGTTCCAGCATCTGGCGATGCCCGATGCCCTGCTGCGGGTGACGGGGGAACTGAAGGTCGAGACCGTAACCAGCAATGGCAATGGAGGCGGCGCCGAGGGCGAGGAGGAAGAGGACCAGACCGTGCTCAAGCTCTTTGTGGCGGCCATGGAGCCCCTGGAGGATTTCCAGGGCCGGGGCTTCACTGGCGCGGTGGTGAAACTCCCGGCCGGGGAGTACCCCGGCAACCTGCTGCCCATCCTGCGCCTCCATCACGGCAATCTGCCGCTCACCTTCGAATACCGGAGCAAGGATGGCGTCATCGCCAAGGTGAAGCCGGGCAACGAATTCAAACTGCGCTTCGATCCCGATCTGGCGGAAAAGTTGGCGAAGGAAACCGGCTGCGGGCTGAGCTGGATCTATTAGCCGTATGCATTCCTCGACTTCAAAAATTCACCACGGAGATCACCGAGGCTCGCTGCACGAGCAGCACAGAGGGCACTGAGAAGAATTGGCCAGGACCGAGCCCCGGTCCAGCATCCTGCAGGTGGCCTTTTCCTCCGCGCTGCGGTCCTAATACATCGCTAGACTAGGCAAGGTATTTCCCTTGCCATCCACCTCTTCCCCGGAGCTTCCATGAAACTGAACGCCTCTCTTCTCGCGCTCGCGATTCCCTTCGCCCTCGTGGCCCAGGCGCCCAAGGCTGCGGTGCCGGACTACTCACAGACTCCTCGAGCCCAGGTGCCGGAGGCCTATACCTGGAACATCCAGGATCTCTTTCCCAATGAGGCCGCTTGGCGGGCGGAGTTCGATGCGGTGAAGGCGCTGGCGGGCACGGTGGAGCCCATGGTCAAGGGTTGGACGGATTCTCCCCAGGCCATGGCGGCCCTGCTGGAGCGCCTCACGGAGGTCACCCTGCGCGGCCGCCGGGTGGGGGCCTACGCGAGCCTGCAGGGCGACATGGACCTGCGGGATGCCCGCTTCCAGAAGCTGGGCGGCGAAGTGCAGATGTTCATGGTGGGCTTCGGCTCCAAGCTGGCCTTCA
>JAYREN010000004.1:0-43755 GCA_041908845.1 Holophaga sp.
GGTCCTCTAGCTGGGCCAGGGTCAGCTTGAACTGACGGGCGACCTTGGCCGCAGTCTCCCCTTTGCGGATTCGATGGACACCGCTCTGGGCGGTGGCCTTGGTGACAGGCTTGGCGGCTTCCAGACTCCCAGACATCCCCAGCAGGGAAAGCGCGAGCACGAGCGGCGAATATCTCATGGGGCCTCCCATTTGGTTTCGGGGGGTGGGAACGGGGACGCTAACAAGCCTCCTGGGGGACACTGCCCCCCTGGTGGACACACTCAGGGTTGGTCAAGGATAGCGAGTCTCAATTGGCGCGGCAAAGCTTATCGTTTTTTGCCTACTCCACCCAAGGGCTGTCCACCCACGGCCAGAGAATTTTCCCCCGGCGTCCGCCCTCTTTGCACAGGAGGCGCACCGGCCCCAGGGACATCTCATGGCTCACGGCCTTCAGCATGTCGTAAAGGGCCAGCAGGCCCGCGCTGGCACCTACCAGGGCCTCCATCTCCACGCCGGTTCGGCCCTCAATCGAGACCTCCACCCGCAGCCAGGAACGCCGAGCAGTGGGATCCCAGTGGTGGGTCACATTCACGGCGTCCACCACCAGAGGATGGGCCAGGGGGATCAGGTCGGACGTGCGTTTGACGCCATTGATGGCCGCGATCCGGGCCACGGACCAGGGGTCGCCCTTGGGCCCGCTGCCCTTCTCCAGGGCTTCAGCGCAGGCCGGGCAGAGTTCCAGGCAGCCCACCGCCACCGCCCGACGCCGCGTCGGAGTCTTGGCCGAGACATCGACCATGGTGGGGCGCCCTTCGGCATCCAGGTGCGTCAGTTTCACGGCCTCACCATCGCCAGGAGGATATCCCGCAGGGCAGGCACATCGGGCGCGTAGGCCCGGGGGCCGCAGGCCTCCAGGGCTTCGCGACCGTAAAATCCATGGCCCACGGCGATGCCGGGCACGCCGGCCCGGTTGGCCATCTCTAGATCGAAGGGTGTGTCCCCCACCATCACCGCCTCGGCGGGCTGGAGGCCATGGACTGCCAGGCAAACCTCCAGGCTCTCAGGATGAGGTTTGGCCAGGCGCACATCGTCCGGCGTCACCAGGGGGTCGAAACAGGCGCGCCAGCCGAAGGCCTCCACCTGGCGCTTCAGGGGCACGCCGCGTTTGGAAGAAGCAATGGCCATCTTCACCCCCAGTCCGTGAAGCTCCTGAACCAGGGCGTCCATACCCGGGAAGGGCACCAGCAGATGCTCGTTGGCCATCCAGTCGAAGGTGCGGTAGACCTGCAGCACCTCGGCGGGGTCCAGGCCCAGAGGCCCAAAGGTGCGCTGGAGGCCCTCCTCCACCGGCAGCCCCACGTAGCGCAGCCATTCCTGCTTGAGTTCTGGCTTCCCCTGCAGGCCCAGGCTGGTGAGGGCATGGTCCATGCCCGCCTCGATGAGTGCCCGGCTATCCGCCAGCGTTCCGTCGAAATCCCAGACGATGAGCCTCACGCCAACCTCCAGATTCCAGGATCGCATGAAGGCTAGACTCCGGCCTCCTTTGAGGTTGGGAAGTTGTTCGGAGTGCCGCAGAAGCGTTCCACCAGGGTGGCGGTCACCAAGTCACCGGTCACGTTGAGCACGGTGCGGCTCATGTCCAGCAGGCGGTCCACCCCCAGAATCAAGGCGATGCCTTCGGGGGGGACCCCCACCATCCCCAGCACCATCATCAGCAGAGGCAGGGAGCCTCCAGGGATGCCCGCTACCCCGATGGCCGTTACCACGGACATCAGAACTACCACCAGCTGCTGCCCAAGGCTGAGGTCCACCCCGAAGACCTGGGCCAGGAACAGCACCGTAGCCCCCTCGAAGAGCGCGGTCCCATTCATGTTCATGGTGGCCCCCAGGGGCAACACGAAGCCTGCCACCTGAGGGGAGATCCCCAGATCCTGTTCTGCGGTCTGGATGGTCGTAGGCAGAGTGGCGTTGCTGGAACTGGTGGAAAAGGCCGTGACCATCACGATTCGGATCCGCTTCAGGAAATCGAGGGGCGCCCGCCGTGCCAGCAGCCTGAGCACCACCCCGTATCCCAGCACCTGGAAGAGAAGCATGGCCCCCAGCACCGTGAGCACATATTTCATGAGGTTGAAGAGCAGCTCGTACCCAAACCGGGCCATGACGCTGAAAATCAGGCAAAAGACCCCCAGGGGCGCCACCTTCATCACCAGGTCGATGATGGTGACCATGGCCTCCCCCAGGCTCTCCAGCACCTTAACCAGGGGTTCGGCCTTTCCCCGGTTCATGCGCGCCAGGGCCGCCCCCAGCACTAGGGCGAAGAAGATGACCGCCAGCATGTCCCCGTTCACCGCCGCCTTCAGCGGGTTCCGGGGCACGATATTGACCAGCAGGTTGATATCAAAGCTGGACTGGGAGAGCCCCATCTTCTCGGCCACCTGGGCGGTGTCTCCCTTGTAGGTGTCCATCAACTGCACCTTGACGGCAGGATCCAGGCTGCGCCCGGGTTTCACCAGATTCATCGCCCCCAGACCCAGGGTCGTGGAGAGCGCCGTTAGCCCCAGGAAACAGACCAGGGTGACGAGCCCCACTCGCCCCAGGCGCTTCAGATCGCCCAGGCCCGCCACCCCCAGGGCCAGGGTGGAGAGGATCAGGGGAATCACCACCATGATCAGGGAGGCCAGCCACATCCGGCCCAGGGGCTCGATGGCGTTGCGGATGGCCAGTTCCAGCCAGGGGTGCCCCCCCGCCAGGAACTTGGCCAATAGCCCCAGGACCAGACCTGCGAGAAGACCAAGAAGGATGCGCGTTGGGCCGGACATGTCTCGGACCTTACCCATGGGGCCGGATCGCCGTCAATACATCGGTAAACTCACTTCAGCCTGCCCCGTATCCGCCCTGTCCAGGAGAATCCATTGATCGCATTCCAAGACCTCGAGGTCCGCTACGGCGATGTCGTCGCCCTCAAGAATCTGAGTCTCGACCTGCAGGACGGGATCATCGGCCTGCTGGGGCCCAACGGCTCCGGCAAGTCCACCCTCCTCAAGACCCTGCTGGGCCTGCTGACCCCCGCCAAGGGTGCCGGACAGGTCCTCGGCATCGGCCTGGGCAGCCCCGACGCCGCCCGGCTCCGGGCCCGCATCGGGTACATGCCCGAGTACGACGCCCTCATCGAGGATGTGAGCGCCTTCGAGCAGGTGGCCTTCTGGGGTGAGCTGTCGGGCCTGCCCTTGGATGCGGCCCGGGATCGCGCCCACGAGGTGCTCTATTTCGTGGGCCTCGACGAATCACGCTATCGACATGTCTCCGGCTACTCCACGGGCATGCGCCAGCGGGTGAAGCTGGCCCAGGCTCTGGTGCATTCGCCGGAGCTGGTCTTCCTGGACGAGCCCACCAACGGCCTGGATCCCGAAGGCCGCAAGCGGATGCTGGATCTGGTGCTGAAGGTCCGGGCCGAACTGGGCACTGGCGTGATCCTCGCCAGCCACCTGCTGGAAGACGTGGAACGCTGCGCCGATCAGCTCGTGATCCTGGACAAGGGCGAACTCAAGGCCGCAGGCTCCATGACGGGGCTGCGCAAGCTGCTGTCCAAGCGCTTCGAACTGCGCTTCCTGGATCCCCTCAACCCGGACCAGGAGGCCCGACTCGCCGACCTGGGCAACATCCTCGACAATCGCCACGGCCTCTACGACCTCGAACTGCACGAGCCCGATCCCGTGGCGCCCTTCTGCTGGGCCCAGCAAGCGGGTGCCGTGCTGGTGCAGCTCACCCCCCGCCACGACCGCCTGGACGAAGTGCTGATCCGTGCGCTCTACGGGAACGGGGAAGGACACTGACATGCCGATCTACGCCCCTTCCCTCCCGCCCCGCCCCGCCCTGGATCAGGGCCTTCATCCCAGCCTGGTCATCGCCCGCTTCGACCTTCGCCGGGTGCTCAAGCAGAAGCTGGGCCGCTTCTTCGGCTTCATGTTCGTGGGGAGCCTGCTGATTCAGCTCTCGATGCTCTACGTGAAGTACCTCTTGAACACCAGCGCCGCCCTGCGGGGCGTCAAGGATTTCGCCAATCAGGTGCTCACCCAGGGACCCGAGTTCCATGCGGGCATCCTCACCATGAGCGGTTGGCTCACGAGTCTGCTCTGGTTCCAGGTCGCCCTCATCGGCGGGGGCCTGGTGGCGCGGGATTCCCTCTACCGCATCCGGCCCCTCATGTATGCCCACCCGGTGCGTCCCCTGGATTACCTGGCGGCCAAGGGGCTCTTTGCGGCAGGCCTGCCCTTTGTCATCCTGCTGCCCTTCGTGTTCCTGCCCTGGGGCATGTCCCTGCTGATCGCGGGAAATGCGGGCCCAGTCTCGCCCTGGGCGCCGTTGTATCTCCTGCCCGCCGCCCTCCTCATCTCCCTGCTCATGGGAGCGGTCACGGTGGGAGCCTCGAGTCTCGCCGCCTCGCCTCGGGCGGGTTTCGGCTGGGTGCTGGGCATTTCCCTGGGCACGGCGGCGCTGGGCGGGCTCCTCAGCGGCCTGCTGGACAATCCAACTTGGATGGCCCTGAGCCCCCAGGCCCTCGTCCAGGCCTGGCCCGACCTCCTCTGCCGAGTGGCGGATCCCAAGCTGGGCTGGATTCCCACCGTGATTGGCACCCTGGCCCACATCGCCCTCTGGACCTTCGTCGCAACCCGGCGCACGCGCCCCTCGGAGGCCGTGCTATGAGCGCCACCGTTTCTCTCCAGCGCGCCTCGCTGCGCTACGGCGATATTCTCGGGCTCTCGCCCACCACCTTCGAGCTGCCAGAAGGCGGCGGTATCACGGGCCTATTGGGGCCAAACGGCGCGGGCAAGTCCACGCTGATCCAAATGCTCTCGGGCCTCCTGCCGCCCTCCGGGGGCGAGGTTCTGATCTTCGGCGAGGCGCCGAACCGCAACCCCCGCGTGCTCTCCCGTCTGGGCTTCGTGCCGGAAGGCGACCGTTTCCCCGTGGGCCTGAAGGGCATCCCATGGCTGCGCATGATGGGCGAGCTCTCTGGCCTGTCCGGTGCCGAGCTGGATGCCTCCGTGGTGCGGGCCCTGGACATCGTGGGCATGGAACTGAACGGCCGCAAGGCCTTCAGCGAAATGTCCAAGGGCATGCGCCAGCGCATGCGCCTGGCCCAGGCCCTGCTGCACGATCCCCAGTTCCTGTTGCTGGACGAGCCCTTCAACGGCATGGACCCCGAGGCCCGCCTCCAGTTGATGGAGATGCTTCGGGGGCTGGCGGCCGATGGCCGGCGCATTCTGGTCTCCAGCCACATCCTGGGGGAAGTGGCCCAACTCACGGACCGCATCCTGCTGCTCTTCCGGGGGCGGCTGCTGGCGGAAGGCAGCGTGCACGAGATCCGCGAACTGCTGGACCGCCACCCCGTGGAGCTGCGCATCACCGCTGAGGATGCCCAGGCCGTGGCCCGGTGGGCGGTGGAGCACGACGAACTGGTGGCCCTGCGCATGGAAGACTCCGGCGCCGTGCTGGCGGTGCGCAATCCGCGCTCCTTCCTGCCCAAACTGCAGGGGGCGGTGGTGAACGGCGAACTGCCCCTGCGTTCGCTGGATCCCCTGGACCTCAACCTGGACGCGGTGTTCCAGTTCCTCACCAAGGATCACGCATGACGGCCCTGCCCACTCCCCTGCGTACCGTGTCCGCCCTGGTGCGCGGCTACCTTCCCCGCATCTTTCAGGTGCGCGGCTGGGTCTGCGCCCTCATTGTGGTGCTGCCCGTGGTCCTCAGCTTCGTCCTGGCGGCCATTCTCAAGGTCCAGGGCATGTCCTTCGGGATGACCCAGGTGCTGACCATCTTCCACAAGGTGCTCGCCCAGCTGGCCCTGCCCATCCTGGTGCTCGTGGCCGCCCCCGCGGGCATCCGTGAGGATCTGGAGCAGCGCACCCTGCCCTTGGTGCTCACCCGCCCGGCCCAGGCCTGGATCCTGCCCTTCGGCAAGGGCCTGCTCTGGTACGGCTGGGGCGCCCTGTGGATCCTGCTGGCGGTGGCCGGGCTCGGCGGCCTCGGCGCCGATCTCGCCAGCCTGCCCCTCATGGCGGCGGCCCTGCTCTCCGCCTTCTGGGCCGAACTGGCCTTCATGACCTTTCTCGGTCTGGTCTTCAAGCGCGGCACCCTCTGGGGCGCCCTCTACTTCCTGATCCTGGATCCCCTGGTGCGCATCTTTCCCGGCAACCTGCAGCGCATCACCTTCCTGCACTACATCGAGAGCATCGCCGGCAGCCGCGGCAGCACCGTGGGCACCTCCCAGATCCTGGCCCAGGAACAGATCAGCACCCCCTGGCCCCTGGCCATCCTGGTGCTCTTCCTCTTCGGCGTGCTCTGCTGGGCCGCCAGCGGCTGGCGCCTGCAGCGCACCCCGGTGGGCCTGGCGGGAGCCGAGGCGGAGGGATAATCAAACTCGGACACTATCTCTCAGGAGGGATCGCCATGCACCCGTCCCACACCAGCCTCGCTTCAATCCTGCTCCTGGGCCTCCTGCTTGCCTGCGCGGCGCCCGCCCCCACGCCATCCCGGAGTCACACTCCCATGCCCACCCTTAATCCAGACAATCCGACCAGCGATGACAGACCCACCTTCCAGCCCTTCCTGCGCCTGAGTCCGATGGAGGCGAGCGCGGCCCCTGGCGGCGAGGTGCGCTTTGCCGCATCCATCAACTACGACCCCGCGGGCCCCAGGTACATCCGCCAGCCCGTGACCTTCCGCGTCGAGGAGACAGATGGAGGCACCGTGGCCTTGGGAGGCCTATACACGGCCCCCGCCCGGCCAGGGGTCTACCATGTCATCGCCCGCCGGGACGACTTCCCGAAGATTCAGGCCCGGGCCACGGTGACGGTGCTTGCCCCCTGAGCCGTCTCTGGGGTGGGGTTCTTCTTCCCCTACACTGTTCCCATGGCCGAATCCTACTTCCGCACCACTACCCCCACGGGCACCGAGATCCTGATCGAACCGCTTTCCCATGTGCGGAGCTGTTCGGTGGGGTTCTGGGTGCGGCGGGGCAGCACCCACGAAACGGCGTCCGAAGAAGGCCTGGCCCACTTCATCGAGCACACGGTCTTCAAGGGCACGGAACGCTACCCCAATCCCGAGGTCATGAGTGCGGCGACGGATGCGGTAGGCGGCAATGTGGACGCCTTCACGGGCAAGGAGACCGCCTGCTTCTATGGCAAGGTGCTGCGGGAGCAGTTGCCGGAGATGGTGGCCCTACTGGGGGATCTCGTCACTACCCCGCGCTTCGAGGCCGAGGAACTGGCCCGGGAGCGCAGCGTGATCCTGGAAGAGATCGCCCAGAGCGAAGACCAGCCGGACGATTGGGTGAGCGAGCTGTTCTACCTGAACTTCTGGAAGGGCGGCGCCCTGGCCCACCCCATCCTGGGCCGCCCGGAGCAGGTGGCGCGGTACGGCGCCGACGAGGCGCGGGCCTTCTTCCAGAAGACCTACCGGGCGCCCAATATCCTCATCGCCGCCGCGGGCGACATCGACCAGGAGGCCTTCCTCGCCCTGCTCCAGCCCATCCTGGAGCGCCTGCCGGGCGGCGTGGTCGGAGAAGCCCCTGAGGTCGGCACGCCCCAGCCCTTCATCCTCAACACCCCCCGCAAGGATCTCCAGCAGGCCAGCCTCATCCTGGGTTTTCCCGCCCCGGGCCACCGCCATGGGGATCGCGTGGCGGCGAACCTGCTGAGCCATGTGCTGGGCGGCGGCATGTCCTCACGGCTGTTCATGGAGCTGCGGGAGAAGCATGCCCTCTGCTACCAGATCGGCAGCTACCTGACCCATTACCGCGAGGGCGGCGCCCTGCAGATCAGCGCCAGCTGCGCCTCAGACAAGGCCCGGGAGCTCGTGCAGCGAGGCGCGGCGGAATGCGTTCGCCTCGCCACCCAGGGCGCCACCCAGGAAGAACTGGAGCGCGCAAAGCTCCAGGCCCGCACGAGCCTGGTATTCAGCCAGGAATCCAGCAGCGCCAGGATGTTTGCCCTGGCCCATCAGGCCATCCACATGGAGGCCATCCGCGATCTCGACGCCCAAATCGCGGAGATCGATGCGGTGGATCTTTCCCTGCTCAATCGGGTCGCCCAAGAGATCCTGCGGCCCGAGAACCTGGCGGTTTCGGCCCTCGGCACCAAGAAGCAAGGTGAAATCCGGAAAGCGGATCTGGGCGGGTAACATCGAGCTTCACCTTCAGCAAGGAACGCCATGCACATTCATCGATGGTTCCTGGGCGCGCTGGCTCTAACTCTTCTGGCCGCCCCCCTTCAGGCCGAACGCAAGCTCTCGGGCACCTTCACGAAAACGGAAAGCGGGCTCAGGATCGCCGAGGTTCGCCCCGGCCAAGGCCCCGCCGCCGTCAAGGGCCAGACCCTCGGCATGCTTTACCGGGGCTGGATCTACGACACCACCGTGGGCCGCCAGGGCAAGCTCTTCGATTCCAACCTGGACCGCAAGAAGCCCCTGGTCTTCAGGCTGGGCGAGGGCCGCGTCATCAAGGGCTGGGATGAAGGGCTGCTGGGGATCAAGAAGGGCGCCAAGCGGATCCTCATCATCCCTCCGGAATTGGCTTACGGAGATCAGGGCGCCGGAGATGTCATTCCACCCGGCGCCACCCTGCTGTTCGAGGTGGAGGCGGTGAGCCTCGCGGGAGAGGCGACTCCGGCCATCCAGTAGACTGGAGACTATGGTCGACGCCGCGCAGCTCCCCTGGGATCGCCCCGCCCCTGAACGAGCGGGCAGGCCTTCGGTGTTCGCCCTGCTACCGGAGGATTTCAGCGCCCTGGGTGCGCCGGGGCGGGCCGATCACATCTTCACTCAGTGCCAGCATCCCTGGGCCTGGGTGGAAGACCGCCCCCGGGTGAGCCGCGAGATTCGGGACTGGATGGCGCTGAACGTAGAGACTGCCCTGCCAGAAATCCTGGAGCGCCATGCCTCCGAGGACGGCAGCACCAAGCTGGTGCTGGGCCTGGCCGATGGCGAGCGCATCGAGGCCGTCCACATGCCCCGAGAGGTGCGCAATCCCCGGGTGACGCTGTGCATCAGCAGCCAGGTGGGCTGTGCCATGGGCTGCACCTTCTGCGCCACCGGCGCCATGGGCATCAAGCGCAACCTCACCGCCGGAGAGATCGTGGGGCAGGTGCTGGCGCTGCTCCGGGAACTGGGCCCCGAGAAGCCCCACCAGATCACCCTGGTGTTCATGGGCATGGGCGAACCCCTGCACAACCTCGACCATGTGCACCGCGCCATCCGCGTGTTCAACCACGAGAAGGGCCTGAACATCAGCACCAAGCGCATCACCGTCTCCACCTCGGGGCTCGTGAGCGGCATCGAGAAGCTCGCCAAACTCCAACCCAGGCCTTGGCTGGCCCTCTCCCTCAACGCCACCACAGACGAGGCTCGGGGGGCCGTGATGCCTGTGAACCGCGTCTGGAACCTGGCCCGACTTCGGCAGTCGCTGGAGGCCTGGCCCCTGGGCGCCAAGGAGAAGCTCACCATCGAGTACGTGCTGATGGCGGGCGTCAACGACACCCCGGAGGATGCCGAGCGCCTGGCCCACTGGATGGGCACCCTGCGGGAAAGCCACAACCTCAATCTCATCCGCATGAACGAACACGCCGCCTCCAGTTTCAAGGAACCCGCCGAGGCCCGCCTGAACGCCTTCGTGGCGCGACTGAAGGCCCTGGGCTGCTTCGTCACCGTGCGCAAGAGCCGGGGACGCGACGTACAAGGGGCCTGCGGTCAGCTGATACGAGAAGAACCGCGCCCCTGCTGACTTTCCTGTAGAATTCCAGGATGCGCGGCGAACTCCCCCTTCCTGAAGATACACGGCCCTCCGGGGAGCAGGGCGAACGCCCCAAGGAACCCTGGATGGGCGAACCCTATACCCGCGATCCCTACTGGCCCGATCCTTACGCGGTCTAGCCCTGCCGCGACGCCACCAACAGCCAGTAGGCCACCGGCACCAGTACCCCTGCGGCGACGAACCACTTTCCGCGCCCCCGCAAACCCACGCGGCCCCGCAGCAGGAAGAGGCCCGACAGAGCCAGGAAGGCGAGGATCACGGCGTAGGCGTCGGCGATCCAGGTCCAGGCTCCCTTGGGGGCGTTCAGGTGCAGTCGGTTGATGGCGTAAAGCCCCGGTCGCGGTTCCAGCCCCTCCAGGGTGGCGCTTCCGGTGGGCAGATCCACCAGCACTGTTCGCCCCGGGTAGATCAGCTTCAGCGTTTCGGCATCGAGCTGGTGGCTCGCCTTGGGGGCGCCCAGGGCCAAACGATCCCGGGCCTGGCCCACCAGGACTTCCTCCGGCTGTTCCTTGTCAAAGGTACCTAGCTGGCGAACCTCGGTGGTCTTCCGGTAGATGGGGTTCCAGTCGGCCATGTGGTTCACCGCCAATCCGCTGAAGGCGTAGACCAGGGTCAGACCCACCGCCAGGTAGCCGAAGTCGCGGTGCAGGGCGGCATTCCACCGCCGCCATGGGATGGGGTTGCGCGGGGACGGTTCGATCATGCTGTCAGACATGACGGCCAAGCTTGGCCCGGTCACCACGTGGGGAGCACGAGGGGGACGCGGAGCGACCGAAGAGAGTGGGCGGTCCCTCTCGTCTCATATCAGCGGGCCTCGGCCCCGATGCCGTCCAGACGCACCAGCACCATGGGGCCCGTGATCTTTTCCGGATCGAACTTGGGATCCAGGGCCTTGGCCTCCACGGGACACATGTCCTTCTGCTCCTTCACGGAGATGGTCTGCTTGGAGAGGGTGCCCTCCACGATCACTTCGCGGCCCACCAGGCTCACGGGGAAAACGATCACGCCATCGTCCACCTTGAACATCAGGCTCTGAAAACGCTTTTCGCCCTTCAGGATCAGGTAGCAGCCGCGCTCGGGACAGACATCCGTCACCACCGCCCGCACCCGGAGCCGCTTGCCCACGTAGGCCTCCGGCTTGGCGAGAATGTCCGTGATCTTCGTCTCGGCCTTCAATGTCAGGGGCTTGCCGTACTTCTGAACACCGGCGGCCTGCACGAAGGCGGCCATGGAGCACAGGACCAGAGCGGGAGGCAGCAGGCGCATGAGTTTCTCCTGGGCACCCACCTTAGAGCGGGACCAGGAACAGCCTACCGCACCGCCTGCCCCGCATTGAAGAGCGGCATGTAGATCGCCAGCAGCAGCCCCAGCACCACGACGCCCATGAAGAGGATGAGCACGGGCCCGATGAGCCCAGTGACAGCGGCGGTGGCCTTTTCCACTTCCTGGTCGAAGAAGTTGGCTACGTGATCCAGCATCTCCGGCAGGGCCGAGCTCTGCTCGCCCACCCGCGTCATCTCGATGGCGAGGGGGTCCAGCAGCTTGGCCTGGTCCAGGGCCCCATGCAGCGATGAACCCGCTCGCACCATTTCGATGACGTTCATGAGGCGCAGCTTCATGCGCTCGCTGGCCGAGGTGCGCTGGATGACCTCCAGAGACTGCAGCACCGGCATGCCCCCCGACAGCAGCACGCTCAGGGTGCGGCTGAAAATCGAAGAATGGTACATGCGGTACAGCGTTCCCATCTTGGGGATGGCAAGAAGGAAGCGCTCCATGGTGCGTTTCCCCGCCTCTGCCGTGAAGAGCCAGCGCAGCAGGAAGACGAAGCCCACCAGCAGCCCCGCCTGCACCCAGACCGTGCTGCGCATGAAGGCGCCGAAGCCCAGGAGGATGCGGGTGGCGGCAGGCATCTCCACCGCGCCGTCTGCGTAGATCTCCTGGAATTTCGGCAGCACCACATTGAAGATCACACCCAGGGAACAGAAGAGCACCCCCACCAGAAAGGTGGGATAGGCCATGGCTTCCACGATCTTGCGGCGGCTCTTCAGGGCAAAGGCCTGGAAGGCCAGCCAGCGGGCGATGACTTCCGGCAGGGTGCCGCTGCGCTCGCCCGCCACCACATTGGCGCGGTACACCGCCGGAAAAGTGCCGGCCTGCTCCAACGCCTCGGAGTAGGCCATGCCTTCTCGCAGCAACTCCACGACCCGCTCCAGTGAGCTGCGGAGCAAGGGATCCTTGCCATGTCCCACCAGCAGTTCCAGGGACTGGAGCAGCGGAATGCCCGCCTTCAGGAGTGCCAGCAGTTCCTGGTTGAAGAGAATGAGGGATTCCGCCCCCAGCGTGCGCTGACGATGGAACGCCGAGGCCGCACGCTTCACCTCCAGGGGGAAGTCGCCCGCTTCCATGACGCGAGATCGCACCTCGTCGGCAGAGATGGCCTCGAAGTCTCGGGTCAGGACTTCCCCTGTCCGTGTGGTGAACGTTGCCGTAAAGCGCATGGAAACAATCCGGAAACTTCGAGAATAGCCGCTAAACCGCCTTTGCTGGTGCCAGTACACTTCCGGGTCTGGAGCCGATGCTCCCAGGAGACCCAATGCGCTGGTGGAATCTCAGGTTCCTGCCCGTTCTTTCCTTCGTCCTGCAGGCCCAGACTCTGGTTCAAGTCGGCCTCCCGGTGCCCCCCTTGCTGGATCTGCGAGAAACCGATGCCGTTCGTCTGCTCCCCACGGATTCCCGGGATCCCGCCCAGATCGAGGCCGCCCGCCAAGCCTGGTCGCCCCTCATCGCCCCCTTCAAACAGGCGCCGACCCTGCGCCTGTGCCTTCCCCAGGGCCCGGCCCGCCTCGGCCTCCTCCTGGCTGCCAGCCAAGCCCTGAAGGCCCAGAACCCCGACCAGGCGCTCTACCTGGCCTACGATGAGGGTGCGCCCAGCCTCTGGGACGCCAACGCCTGGGGCGCGATCCAGGGCGGCCTGCTGAGCCCCGAGGACCTGGGGCCCGATCCTGCGACATGGCGCAATCTGCTGGTGCGGGCCCAGGAACAGATGCCGGGGCGCCCCTGGTTCCTCTGGGCGCCGGTAGATCCGGGCGCACGCACTTCGATGCTGCTCGGGGATGGAGGGCGGCTGGTGGTGCCGCCCCTGAGCGCCGCGGCGCGCCTGGCGGCGGCCCTGCAGGGGGAATTCACGGAGGTCGAAGGTGGGCTGGGGGATCTGACCCTGCGCCACCGGAAGACCGGCGAGGCCCGGCGCTGGCGCTTCCAGGACGGGGACTGGAGACCCGTGGAGCTGCCCAGGGAGCGGCACGAAGTCACCGTCACCGCCAAGGACACCTACGATGTGGGCGCCCTGCTGGCGCGCATGCGGGCCACCCAGCTCCGGGACCGCGCCGCCCTTCAGAACGCCGAAGCCCGGGTCGATGTGGATCTGCACATGCAGAGCGCCCAGGGTACCGGCTTCGATCTGGGCTTCACCTTCCGGGCCTTCGAGCGTCTAGGCGAAACGGAGGAACTGCTCCAGAAGGAGATCCGGGTCAACGGCGTGAAGGCCAATGTGCCGGGCGGCGTGCAGGTACCCATCATCGAGGCCCGCAGCAGCATGGCCGCCCCCGTGGCCCTGAGCCTCACGGAACGCTACCACTACGAGGATGGCGGCCCAGGCGAATCGGGGGGCACCCGGCGGATCCGCTTCCGGTCCGTGGATCGGGATCCTCTCCTGCCCGAAGGCGAACTCCTGGTGAGCGAAACCACGGGACGCATCCTGGAGGAGCGCAGCCAGCGCGCGGACCTGCCGGGCAAGGTCAAGAGCGAGCGGCGGGTGCTGAGCTACGGTGAGCCCGCGCCGGGACTCTGGCGCGTGCAGAAAGTGGAGACCTTCGAACGCTGGGTCACCTCCAGCGGCGTGGCCCAGGTGCAGCGCAACCTCGTCTACACGGACTTCCGCACCAATGCGCAGGATTTCGAGGCACGGCGCCAGGAGGCGCGAAGCTCCCGGGCCACCATGCTGAAACAGACCCTCGACGGGCTGCGCTACTACAACCTTCAGAAGGACGGCAGCCGCCAGATCGAGCAGAAGGCCAAGACCAGCGGCCGCGCCCTGGGGGGCGTGATCCTGGTGGATCCGGGCCTGCGGTATCCCGTGATGCCCCTGGGCGGTTTCGCCTATTTCGATTTCGATGCCTTCGGCAAGGGCATCCAGCTCAACGCCATCACCGCCATCGTCTTCAACCGCGTGGAGATCGGCGTGCCGCGCCTGCCCGGGGGCTTCGACTTCGGCGCCCAGCTCAGCACCCTCCTGCTGCCCTCCACGGAGCTCCCGGTGAAGGATGGCAAACTCCTGGAGAAGGATGGCGTGGCTCGCCAGTTCGGCAACCTGGCCCTGCATCTGGGCAAGGATCTGGGCCTGGGATTTCGCCTCCAGGGTTCGGGGCACTTCGAGTACAACCGCTATTCCACCCCCCGGGAAGACGACTACGTGACCCCCGGCTACGTGCTGCCGCCCTCGGGACTCACCCGGGAATGGCGGGGCGCCCTCTCCTGGCAGGCCCGGGGCTTCCAGCTCCAGGGCTACTACGGCGCAGGTCGCAGACCCGAGGGCACCTACGGCACCCTGACAGAACCCCAGCAGATCCCCGATGGGGGCGATTTCCGCCGCTGGGGTGGCCGCGTGGGCTACGACCACCGCATGGAAGGCAACTGGTGGCTCCACGGCGAGGCCGGACATGCGGGCGGGCGGAGCTTCGACCGCTTCACCTCCCTGGGTCTGGGGGGCGCCGGGGGCGATGTGCGCGTAGCTGGCATCCGCGGCGGCGCCGTGGCCGCCGACCGCGTGGACTACGTGAAGGCGGGCGTGGTGCTGCCCTCCGGGCGCAACCTGCGCCTCACCCTGACCCTGGACCATGCCCGGGCTCGCAGCCTGGACGATCAGAAGACCTACGGTTTCACCGGCCTGGGCATCGCGGGCGATCTGCCGGGCTTCTGGTGGTTCACCACCCTGCGGGTGGATCTCGGCGCGGGCCTGCACAGCGACATCCCCGGCGTGCGCACCGTGAACGGATACGTGGCGCTGCTGCGGGTGTTCTAGGGTCCGGGTTCACTTCTCCCCGAAGGTGAAACTCCCGATATCCACCATGCGGTTGGCACCATCCAGACGCATGGTGATGGACTTGTTCTCCATGCGCCCGGTGCCGTAGCGGAGATACAACTCCAGCACCACGGTGGTGGCGCCCACGGCGGTCTGCTGGCGGGTGCCGAAGAAGTTGGCCTGCACCCGGTAGGTGCCGGAAATGGCCCGTTTCAGCAGGAACTCCTCGGGGCCGTAGCCGTCTGTCACATCGGCGCTGATGCGCCCGCCGATGGCCGTGCGGTTGTGGCTGTAGTAGCAGGTCTCCCCGCGGGGATCGACCACGTGCAGATCCATGTCGCTGTTATCCGTGTCCCAGTTGAGGACCACGCGGATATCCACGGGCAGGTTCTCCCGCAGCCTCGGATCCACGGCGGAGGCGTCGAGCCTCGTCTTGGTGGTGGCCACCAGAGCGTTCAGCTCTCCCAGGGCGATGAGGTTCATGTCGTGGAAGCGGCCATCCCAGCGGGTCTTCGCCACCTCCCACAGCAGGTCCAGGGCGCGCTGGGGCTGGTTGGCCTCCGCACAGGCCAGGGCCAAGTCCCGGCGACTCTGGGGTTCCTCCTCCCGCATCCGAAGCACCTCGCCAAAGGTCCACACCGCGAGGTCATGGAAGCCCAGCTGCCGTAGACGCTGCCCCAGCACCCGCAGCAGCGCCGCATCCTCCAGCTTCAGCTCCGCCAGATTGGACAAAATGCGAAGGGCCAGTTCTTTCTCGCCCTGTTCCCGGAAGAGATCCGAGACATCCAGGAAGAAACCCGGCGTCTTGCCGTACGTATCCCGCTGCTTCAGGTAGAGGGCGTAGCGCTCGGCCATGGGCGCCGCCTTCAGTTCCTTGAGGTAGGGCGTGTCCGGGGACCAGGGTTTGAGGGTGATGGAGGCGGCAGGTTCGGAGACTGTGTTGGCCGATCCTTGCGGGCCTGCGCCCGCGTAGGCCATAGAGAGATCCTGTCGAGGGATTGCACGGGCTGCATTCCCCGGGGCAATTTCCAGAACGCTCTCGGGCGGGTGGGGAAGAGGCAACTGCACGGCGGCCGGGGCTCCGGACGCAGCTTGAGTCCTTCGTTCAAAGTCGCGCTCCGCCTCTTCCCGTGCCTTGTCTTTGAACTCTTGATGCTTTTCTCTGGGGGCCTTGAACACGGTGCCCCACCACTGCTTCCGTTCTGCGAAGGCTGCCACCAGCCCTTCCAGATGCTCTCGGTCCTGGCGCTTCGCGTCGCCCTTCTGTTCAACCACGCGCCGCTCATACTCGGCGCGCAGTTCCTCCGGCGGGATAATGCGGTAGCGCACATAGTCGGCAATATCGTCCAGCACGATGAGGCTGGTGCCCTCGGTGACGAGGCTGTGGGCCTGGCCCAGGGCGGTGATGGCCTGGGCGTTCTTCGTCTTGTCCAGTTCCAGTTCCGCCAGCTTCTTCTGGGCCCAAATGCGCGCCACGGGGGCATCCACGGCGGCCTTGGCATCGATTTCGAAGGTCTTGGTGAAGCGGGTGGTGGTGCCGAAGCCGAAGTGCAGGGTCACCTTGGCCGTTTGCGCCTTGAGCAGACCCGCCACCCCGAAGGGGCCGCGCACGGCCCGGGCGGCGCTGGGGTAGAGTTCTTCCACCTCGCCCGCGCCGTAGGTGGCGCGCAGGAAGGCCAGGGGGCGGGTGCTGAGGGCCTTCAGGGCCTCCTCCGAATTCAGGCCCTGGAGATTGAGGTACTCGCCGCCCTGCCCCTCGCTGAGGGCACGGAGCAGGCCGTGTTCGGCAACCAGGGCGCTGCTGAGGGCCACTAGGGGCACTTCGGGAAACTGCGCCGCGCCCGGGCCGAAGGTATTCATCCCATCGGAAAAGAGCAGTGTCTCGTCGGCCTTCACGGCCCTCAGGTCCAGGGCGCCCAGACCCGTGGCCCCATCCAGGGGCAGGGCCTCGAGGTGGCGGCGCAGGGCGCGGGCATCGCCGCCTTGGATGGAAAAGGACTCAAGGGGTTCCGAGGTGTTGCGGAAGACCGCGAGGCTCACCTGGCAGGTGCCCAACTTCTTCAGGTAGGTCTCCAGCAGATCCAGTTCGCGCTTCAGGTCTCGGCTGCGTGCGCTGGCGGAGGCGTCCCAGGCGATCAGCAGGCGCTTGGGCAGCACCTTGACTTCCCGGGGCAGGCGCGGGTGCACCATCGCGAAGAAGTAGGCCTGACCGTCCCGACGCTCCACGAAGACCTGGCCGCTGGCCTCGCCTCGTGGTATCACCACCGCCAGGGGCGCGCTGGGCGCGAAGTCCAGGCGCGTCTCTTCGGCCACGAAGGCCCGCTGCACGGCCTTGAAGGCGAAGTTGGCGAGGGGACTCGAGGTGGCCCGGGGGGCCACGGGTTGATCCAGCACCTCCACCTTCAAAGTGAAGGTGGCCACCTTCTCCGCGAAAGCCAGGGGCAGCTGGTAGAGCAGATCCTGACTGCCCGCATCGGGCAGCTCCTGTTCGTAGGCCAGCACCACGCGCTTGTAGCCCTTGGCGGGAATGGGGTAGACCCGGGCCTTGAAGCTGTTGCCCGCAGTCTTCTCCAGCAGGCCCGGATCCACGTTGCGCCGCACGATCTCCTCGAAGGCTATGCGCCCCTTGGCCTTCTCCACGACAACGCCTTCCCGCAGGCGGCCGTTCACGTCCATGGCGAAGCGCGTGACGGTCTGGCCCTCGCCTAAGGGGAAGACCAGCTCCCCTTCCAACACGCGGTCCTGGGGGTTGTAGACCGTGAGCTCCCAGGTGGTGGTGGCCACATGGCCCACCACCTTCACGCCGATGCGCAGATCGTGGAGCCGCGCGGGCTGGGAGCGATTCTCCTGCGTGATGCGGATGCCAGGCATGGGCAGGGGCATGCGCTCCTGCCCGGAGAGCGGGAGCAAGACCATCAGGAGGAAGGCAAGGCAGCGCAGCATCGGGCACCTGTCGAGAGAGGACAGGATCACTCTAAACCCGACGGGCCCGGAATTGCGTCAGCCGAGATTCACGCGCATTCAGTTGACCAGACCCGTGGGGGCGTGGCCTGAACGGGGAACTTTGATTCGGCGGCTCCCGCCACCCCAAGGAATCTAGCGGGATCCCGGAGCAGGGGGTGTTCGCGGAAGGATCGGCGGCACTTCCACGATGTCCAGGAAGGCCCTGCGCAGTTCGCGTTTGAGGGTTGCGGGGTCCATCCCGGGCAGGACATACATCTGCCAGGACCGGAGTGGCGCCAGCTTCACGGGGTCGACAGATGCCTGCGGGATGTCTTTGCGCAGGAAACAACGCACGGAAAGCAGCACACCCGCATCTCCGTAGGCGGGTTTTGAGATCTGGACCTGGAGGTGATGCGCTTGACCGAGGTTCGCCTCGGTGCCTTCGACCCGGGTCACCCCGAGGCGCGTGAGCATCTCCCGTGCTTCCAGAGTCAGCTCCGGGACCAATCCTTGGAGGGCCGGATCGCATGCAACCAGCTCCAGGGCTGCCTGCTGGATCTGGACCGGGCTTCCTCCGCGGAGGCGGAAGGGCATGGTCAAGCGGAACCGAGCCTTCTGCGGCGCGTTGTTCAACAGGGCGGGTTCGAACCGCCACTGCATGGCGAACGATTCGGCCGAGGCGCGAAGCTGGGGGGGCCCATCGAGCGCAGTCGCCTGTTCCGTCAGGCCGTCGGTATCGATGACGAGTTCCACCACAACGGTGCCCTGGATCGCGGCAATCTTGGCTAGGGGCGGATAGGGCGGCGGCGGCGGTTGATGCTTGATCTTGATCTGCCTGAAATCGAAATCCACGACCCTGCGGGTGCCCCCACTTTCTCCAACCACACCTCCAACCGCGACCACCCCCGAAGCCAACCCCTGCCACGCACCGGGCTCCCTGGGCTTCTCGGACAGTCCCGCCCGAGAAAGGAGTTTGGTCAGGACATTCGTGCAGGTGCCCTCAAGCGTGGATTTTTGCAAGGCCACATCCGCCCGGACCGTAACGGATTGATCCCAGGTCCAGACGGCAGGAAGGGCTGCGGGCATTGAATCGCCCAAATTCAGATCCTTCAGCAGTGATGTTCTGCCGGAAACAAAGAACTGAGTGTGTCCAACCCCAGTTTTTCGCGAAGTGATGCGGATCCCCAGATGGTAGGCGCGCTGGGGATCCGCTTCTTCCGCGGACACCACGGCGATCCCATGTTTCTGGATCCGCTGGGCCACCTGGGCTTTCAGGTAATCCTTGAACTCCGCTAGGGCCGGATCTGCAACCTCAAGGGAAAGCACGGCCTGCCCCGAAGTGGGCCTTGGGGCTTGGAGCGGAGTCGCCGATGGGCTGGGTGGTTTCTGACCCATCAAGGGGCATGTGAACAGCCAGAGCGACACCGCAGTCATTCGGGAACGGAGCTTCATGGGCTGAACCTTTGCGCAGGGGGAAGGCCGATGGGAAAGGGAAAAGATAACCCGATTATCGGCGAGCCACAGCTTGAATCGCGGGACTCTCAGGCCACGCCAGCCCCGCGGGCCTTGAGCCTTGGGCATGACCCGACTCCGCCCGACAGGCTTTGTGCCTTTTGTGTTCTTTGTGGCTATTGATTGCGTGATGCGGTTTCCCGTCTTCCGCCAGGCGTGATCCGCCAAAGAGAACCCCACGTAATGCCCAGGTTTCGCCTGGACATCACATGGGGGTAAAAGGAAGGACGTCGCGGTGCAGCGAGCAGGCGGTCCCCCCGGAACTGAATCAGGCGTAGAACCCGCGGTAGTGCATGGCCAGGGACACGCGCTCCAGGGCCAGGAGGTAGGCGCCGATGCGGGGGTTGGTCTTGTACTTGTCCGTCATGGCAAAAACGGACCCGAATGCGTGGGTCATGTACTCCACCAAGCGTTCGTTCACTTCGCGCTCGCGCCAGTAGTAGCCGATGCGGTTCTGCACCCACTCGAAGTAGCTGACGGTGACTCCGCCCGCGTTGGCCAGGATGTCCGGCACCACCAGCACGCCGTTGGAGAGCAGGATGGGATCGGCCTCGGGCGAGGTGGGACCATTGGCGCCTTCCACCACCACCTTGGCGCGTACCTTGGCGGCGTTGAGCTCGGTGATCTGGTTGTCCGTGGCCGCCGGCACCAGCAGATCCACGGCCATGGTGAGCAGTTCGGCGGGATCCATGGGCTCGGCCCCCTTGAAGCCCACCACGGTCTTGTTCTCCGCGTGGTACTTCATCAGAGCGTGGACATCGATGCCGCGGTCATTGCGGAGGGCGCCACGGCGATCCGAGACGGCCACCATACGGGCACCCGCTTCATGCAGCAGACGGGCGCTCTGGCTGCCCACGTTGCCGAAGCCCTGCACGGCGAGGGTGGCGCCCGCCAGGGGCTTGCCAAGGCGCTGCATGGCCTCCCGGGCGCTGATGAGCACGCCCCGGCCCGTGGCCTCCGCCCGGCCCAGGCTGCCGCCCATGCCCACGGGCTTGCCGGTCACCACGGCATTGGCGTGGAGACGCGCATGCATCGCATAGGTATCGAGCACCCAGGCCATAGTCTGGGCGTTGGTGCCCATGTCGATGCCCGGCACATCGCGGTCGGGACCGATGACATCCATGACCTCGGCGGTGTAGCGGCGGGTGAGACGCTCAAGCTCCCCCTGGCTCATGCTCGAAGGGTCACAGATGATGCCGCCCTTGCCGCCGCCGAAGGGCACATCCACCACGGCGGTCTTCCAGGTGTTCCAGGCCGCACCGGCCTTGATCTCGTCGAGAGTCACGCCCGGGTCGAAGCGAATGCCGCCCTTGGCCGGGCCGCGCGCCACGTTGTGCTGGATGCGGAAGCCCGTGAAGACCTCCCAGCGGCCGTCATCCATGTGCACCGGCAAACTCACAATGATCGAGCGCTTGGGCTGGATGAAGACCTTGAAGAGGGCATCCTCCAAACCGTAGAGTTCAGCGGCCGCGCGGAGGCGGGCCTGCATGGCGTCAAAGGCACTGTGCTGCGTGAACATGACGTTTCCTCGATCAGTTCGTCGGAGTATTCGTGGGCAGGACTTCGGGGGGCAGTTCCAGATCATGGCCGCCCTGGCCCCAGAGGCCCTCCAGGTTGTAGTACTGGCGAGTCTCCTCGTCCATCACGTGCACGATGAGATCGCCGTAATCCAGCAGGATCCAGTTGCCATTCTGATCGCCTTCCGTGGAGAGGGGTCGCTCACCGGAAAGGCGCAACTGATCTTCCACCGCATCCGCGATGGCGCGGTTCTGTCGGTCGCTACCACCGCTCATGAAGGCGAAGGTATCGGTGAAGGTGGCGATGCCCTTCACGTCGATGAGCCGGATCCGGAAGGCCTTCTTGGAACGTGCGGCTTCCACCACGATCGCGAGCCTGGGGTCTAAGGTCATTCCTTCTCCAAGAACTAACTAACGGTACAAGTTTTCTCGTTCAATAGCAGCCTGAACTTGAATCGGGAGGCCATCCGGCACCCGACCCTGGGCTATTCCCTGACGGAACTCGGAACTGGAGAGCTCCAGCTCCGTGGAGGGCAACCACACCACCTCGCCGGGGCCGCCCGACCAGGACTCCCGCAGGTGCCCCGCGAGGGTCTCCGGGACATCCTCCGCACAGCCGGGCCGAAGGGCCACGGCCAGGGAGGCCAACTCCAGGATTCGGGCCCCGTTCTTCCAGGCATCGAACTGGGCCAACTGGTCGCTGCCCAGCAGCCAGATCCAGGCATTGCCGGGTTCCCGGGCCGTCAGGGCCTCCAGGGTGTCCACGGTGTAGCTGATGCCGCCCCGGTCCAGTTCGAGGAACTCCACGGAAACGGGGCCATCCAGGCCCTCCACCGCGGCCTGGAGCAGGCGGAGCCTGGTGGCGCCGTCCTCCCCCTGGGCGGGTTTGCGGGGCGAATGGGCCGCAGGCACGAAACGCAGTTCATTTAGGGCGAGATGCTCCAGGGCCAGGGTCGCCAGGCGGAGATGTCCCCGGTGGGGCGGGTCGAAGGCACCCCCCAGGAGTCCGACCCGCCGTTCGGGACTGGTCATCTAGGGAGTTCGGCCAAGGCCGCGCCCAGGCGGAAGACCAGCTCCCGGATGCCCTCGCCGCTGACGCCGGAGATGAAGATCGGTTCCTGGCCACGCTCTCGGCAGATAGCCTCGAAGCGGGTGCGGCGCTCCTCGTCCTGGAGGGCGTCCAGCTTGGTGGCCACGAGCCATCGAGGCTTGAGGTAGAGCACTTCGGAAAAGGCCTTCAGTTCGCCCTCGATCACGGCGATGGCCTGCTCGGGCTCCTGCATGGGATCCGCCAGATCGACCAGGTGCAGCAGCATGCGGGTGCGCTCCACGTGCCGCAGGAACTGGATGCCCAGACCAGCACCCTGGGCGGCCCCCTCGATGAGGCCGGGGATGTCCGCGATGACGAAGCTGTCCATCTCGCTGCCGCCGAAATCCGCCAGGGAGACCACGCCCAACTGCGGTTCCAGCGTGGTGAAGGGATAGTTGGCGATCTTGGGGCGGGCCGCGCTCACGCGGCTCACCAGGGTGCTCTTGCCCGCGTTGGGGAAGCCCGCCAGCCCCACGTCGGCAATCAGCTTGAGCTCGAACTCCACATCCCGGATCTCGCCCTCCTCGCCGGGCTGGGCATGGCGAGGCGTGCGATTGGTGCTGCTCTTGAAGTTGTTGTTGCCCAGGCCGCCACGGCCGCCCCGGCACACACAGACCTGCTGGCCATCCTCCATGAGCTCGGCGAGCACTTCGCCACTGGCGGCATCCCGAAGCAGGGTGCCCAGGGGCACTTCCAGCACGACATTCTCGCCATCGCTTCCGTGACACAAGCTGCCTTCGCCCGGTCTGCCCCGGCCCGCCGCGAAGGTGCGCGCGTTGCGGTAGGGGTTGAGGGTATTCAAGGCACGGGTAGCGCGAACGAACACCGAGCCACCCAGGCCCCCATCCCCGCCGTTGGGGCCGCCCCGCTCGGCGAATTTTTCGCGGCGAAAGCTCACCGCCCCAGCGCCGCCGTGGCCTGCTTCGAGATGGAGGGTTACATGATCAAGGAACATTGGAAGTCCAATACAGAATCACCACGGAGCAACCTCGCCGCGTGCGACGCGGTTGCTCCGTGGTGATTCTAGCTGAGGCGACTAGGCCTCGATGGGATCGACGTGGATGAAGCGGCCGCGCTGGCCCTTATCCTGGAAACGCACCTGGCCGTCGACCGTGGCGAAGATCGTGTGGTCCACACCGATGCCCACGCCCGTGCCGGGCTTGAACTTGGTGCCGCGCTGACGAACGATGATGGAGCCACCGGTGACGACCTGGCCACCGAAGACCTTGACGCCGAGACGCTGGGAATTGGAATCGCGACCGTTGCGGGTAGAACCTACGCCTTTTTTATGTGCCATGACAGAACCTCTTGAATGATCAGATCTGGTTTAGCCCGAACAAGCGCAGCTTGCGAGGGCGCGGGGGTCCGGGGGTGCAGGGCGATAGCCCGGATCCCCGGAAAGCCTTTATCCCTTGATGCCCTTGATGCGGACTTCGGTGAAGCCCTGGCGATGGCCCTGGGTGCGCTGGTAGGTGGTGGTCCGCTTCTTCTTGAAGATGGTCACCTTCTTGGCGCGGCCGTGGCGGATGACCTCGGCTTCCACAGTGGCACCCTTCAGCGTGGGCTGGCCCACCTTCAGGTCGCTATCGTTGGCCACCAGCAGCACCTGATCAAAGGTGACAGCCTGCTTGGGGTCTTTCTCGAGCAGTTCGACGCGAAGGATATCGCCTTCGCTGACGCGGTACTGCTTGCCGCCGGTCTGGATTACTGCGTACATGACATCCTCGCTGGGGTGAGTCTGGGGCGGCAACCGGGAACGGCGCACTTGGGGGGCCCGAGACAAGGCTCTCCAGTGTGCCGAAGAAACCCTTTACCGACAAGGAAAAATTCCCACGGAGGCGCTTCAGAGGCGGTGGCCGGGCTCTACCCGGACACCGCGTGGGGAGTAAGAGGGGGACGCAGAGGGCGCGAAGCGACCGGGCGGTCCCCCTCGCTCATGTCAGCGCCAGGCTTCCAGGACTTTGAACCGATCCCCCATCATGCCGGGCAGGGTCAGGGCCAGGAGGTTCTCCATGCGCCGCATCCTCAAGGTGGCGTCCAGTTCCTGCCACTGAGCCTCCCACCGGGCCAAGGGGCCATGCTCCCGGATCCACCGCCCCAGGCTCCGGGTGGAGACATCCTTCAGCCCCTGGGATTCCAGGGCGGCTCCGAGGCGGGTGAAATCCACATCCGCCGTGAGATCCGCCTCGCCCAGGCCCTCCCACCAGTCGCCATCCACCGTGTGGCCCCGGTACCGGCGCAGATCGGCCCCCTTGGCCAGGAGCCGGGCCGCCGAGTCCCCGTAGTCGATGGCCAGGAACACCCCCTGGGCCAGACAACCCGCCAAGCCTCCCGCCAGGGCGAGCAACCCCTCGGCCCACACGCTGCCGTCCCCTGGTTCCAGCGAGCCATGGGCCGAAAACCAGGCTCCGGCCTCGCCGGGTTCCACCGCCTGCCAGGCGGACCCCTCGGACGTAAGCACCTCGCGCTCCCAGCTCTCGCCGCTCCAGCGCCAGGGTTGGGCCGGAAGGGCATCGAACAGTTCATTGGAAATCACGGCACCAACGAAGGGTTCCAACGTCTCGGCCTCCCCCACCAAACGCGCCTGCCCCGTGGCCAGCCAGGGGGTCAGGGCCTCCTCCGCCGCCCGCCGGGCCGCGGGATTGTCATCCCGGTGGAGGTACATCAGTGCCGAGGCGAAGGCCCCACGGGCCGTCGCCAGGAGGTCCCGCCCCAGCCAGCCCCGACCCGCACCAGCTTCCAACACCGTGAAACGCGCGGGGCGGCCCAGTTCCTCCCAGACCCTCTCCAGCCGAAGCGCCACCGCCTCGCCCAGTAGCGGCCCACAATCCAGGGCCGTGTAGTAGTCCTTGCCTTCGAAACCCCAGGGGCCTGTCGCCCGCCGGTAGTAGCCATGCTCCGGGTGATACAACGCCAGGGCCATGACCTCGGCTGCGGGAATGGGGCCAGAGGCGAGGCGGGCGGCAATCAGTTCCGCCAGGGTGGCGCTCATCCCCGCTCCTTCCGCAGCGGCCACTTCTCGATCAGCCAGGGCAGCAGCCACTGGGTGACGAGGAGGGCCAGCGCCGTGCCACCGAGGCAGGCCAGGCCCAGGCCCCGCAGGCCGCGATAGCCGCTGAAGACCAGGCCCCCAAATCCCGCCAGGGTGGTTCCGGCGCACACGGCGTTGACCCGGGACACCTTTTCGGCGGCGCCGGGCTCGAGGCGCGCGCGGTGAAGCAGGTTCAGGGCCGTATCCACACTGACCCCCAGGGCGATGGGAACGGCCACCAGACTGAGGAACGTCAAGGGTTCCCGGGCCCAGCCCAGAATCCCCAGCGCGCCGATCTGACTGGCGGCCAGAGGCACCAGGGCCAGGAACACGAAACGCAACCGCCGCCCGAAGAAGGCCACCACGCCGAGCACGGCCACCACGGCCAGGAGCACCACGTCCCGCAAGGCCTCCTTGGCCACGGTCTTGATGGCCCGGAAGAGCGGGCGGGTGCCCACCATCCGGGATCCCGTGCCCTCCACCACGGCCTCGACCCGGTCCTGGGAGGCTTCGGACAAGCGCACGGGCAATGTGAAGCGCTCCGTGACCGCGACCGGGGGCTCGCTGGGTTTGAGCCAGTTCGCCAGGGACCAGCGGTGCTTCCCTTCTGCGGGTCGAGGCTGAGAGAGGATGGCCTGGAGCGAGCGCGGCGCCGCGAGGGGGTTCTCGGCAGAGGCCCGCAGCGCCGTGAGGGGGCGTTCCAGAACCACGGGGTCCAATCCTTCCTCGGCGGCGATGGCCAGGGCCTTGCGGTACCAGGTTTCGGAACCCAGCACCCGGCGGAGCTCGGGATCCGCCGTACGCCACAGCGGCATGGGCAGTCCCTCGGTGGCCAGGGCCTCGGCGATGGTATTCCAACGTCGGCTCACCCGTTCGGGTTCGTCCAAAGGAATCTGGATGGCCAGGGGTTGAAGCCCCGCCCCCAGGACCTTCCCGAGCGTTTCCTGAAGGGCCAAGGCTGGGTTGCCCTTCTGGCGGAAGCGCCGCAGATCCTCTTCCCACTGGAGGCGGAAACTGCCAACAACCCCGACGATCAGCAAACCCGCCGCCACGAGGGCCTTCCAGGGGCGGGCAGGCCGGGGCTGGGGCTGTGGGGTATGAACGGGCGCAAAGACTCCGCGCCCTCGATCAAAGGCGAGGAGGAGTGCGGGAAGCACCAGGAAACTGGTGGCCAGACAGGCCAGCAGCCCCAGGCCCGCCGTCAGCCCCAGATCACGGAAGCCCGGAAAGGGGGCCGCAATGCAGGCCAGGAAGGCCAGAGAGGTCGCCAGCGAGGCGGCCACCACACCTGGGCCCGTGCCCAACAGGGCCGCCCGCAGCGCGAGGCTCTTGGGCCGCCCCTGCTGACGCTCCTCGCGGTAGCGGCTGAAGAGAAGGATGCCCACATCGTCGCCGACCCCCAGCAGCACGGCCCCGAAGGCCGCCGCCATGAGATTGAGGCGCCCCAGAATCCAGCCCACGGAACCCAGCGCCCAGAACATGCCCAGGAGCAACGGAATCACCACGAAGCCATAGCCCGCCAGGGTGCGGAAACCCACCCAGTAGACGACACCGATCAGGATGAAGGAGAGCCCCAGGCTGAGAGCCACCTCGAATCCCAGGCGCTGAGTCTCCCAGTAGGCGATGGCGTGGGCCCCCGTGGGCTGAAGGCCGAAGGGACGGTCGGCGGAAGCCGCCAGGGCGCCTTCCACTTCCCGAAAGTCCGCCTTGGGGGGTAGTGGGCCTTCGGCGCCCCGCCCCAGCCAGGTCAGCACCCGCGCCGTGGAGGCGGATTCGCCGCTGGGGAAGTCTAATAGCAGCGGCACGAGCACGAAGCGGCCATCTGCGGTTTCGAGAAAACCAGCCCGCAGCTTCACGGGAAAGGCCTTCGCGCTCTGCCGGGCCCGGGCCACGGCCTGATCCCCTTCGGGCAGCAGGGTTCGGAGGCCCAGAGGATCCAGTTGAGCGACACGAGCCTTGATGGGATCGGGAGAACCCAGCATCTGGGCGGTTTCCCGAAACCGCGCACGGAGATCCGCCCCGTCTGCCAGGGGTTCTAGGCGATTCCCCAGCATCAGGGGCGCCAGGCCGTAGAACTGTTCCGTGATCAGTCGACCCACCACGGGATCGCCCTCGAGGAAGCTGCCGGCCGCGAGCAGCGCGGGCCAGAGCGAGGGGCCCTTGGGACCGGCCACGGGCACTGGCGGGGAGAGCCGCCCTTCCCCGCCCATGCCGTTATCGGGCACGCCATCCAAGGTGACGAGGCGCTCCACCAGGGTTTGGGCCCAGGCTTCCCGCGCCTCCAGGTCACTGGCGCTGCCCTCCGCCGCCAGCCAGAGGACCTCCTGCTGACCCACGCCCGCTTCCAGGCTCGCCCGCACCACAGGGTGTTCCGTGGGCAGAAGGCTCATCAGATCCAACCGCCGCTCCACCCGCAGCGCTCCCGCGCCCAGGAGCAGGGTGATGACGCCGAGAATGATCCACAGCCCTGCGGGGCGGCGCAGGTGCAGCAGGTAGAGCGCTCTCAGCAGCCGCTTCATGCCCTAGCCATTCAACGCATCCATGAGCCGTTCCAGCACGGGATGCAGCACCACGCGCCGAGACTGGGCCAGACGGCGCATGAGATTAGGGTCTTCCAGCTTGAGCAGCGGATAGCTCTCGGGGCCGCCACTCTGCAGCACTTCGGCCCAGCGGCTGGCGGTGAGGATGGTCGGGCGTTCCTCCGCGTAGCGGTGGTCCAGAAGCTGCGCCAGGGCACGCACCACACGAATATCCGAATCCATGCGGTCGAAGTCATCCAGCACCAGACAGGGCGCCTTGAGCAGCGGCTCCATGCGGTCCCGCTCGCTCTGGAAGCCCTTGTTCAGAAAGCTCCGGGTGTCGTAGTAGACATCCTTCAGCTCCTGGCTGAAGGTGCGCACCGAGACGAAGAGCCCGGCATTGCCCTCCCGGGTGCAGCAGGCCTTCAGCGCCGCCGCCGCCAGAGTGCTCCGCCCGCTGCCGGGCGGGCCATCAATCCACCAGAGATCCACCCGATCCCGATCCCGCCGCGCCCAGTTGAAGAGGGTGCGATAGCCCTGGGGCTCCTGGGCGGGCTTGAGATCCTTCCAGACAGACTCGCCGCCCCTGCCGCCACACTTGTGGAGGATGTGATCCAGCTTGGAGCGCAGGTCCTCGCTGAGGGTGCTGCGGCTCGCCTCATGCTCCAGCAGCTGCTGGGCCGACTCCAGCCCCGCAATGACCTTCTCCCTTGGGTGCTGGATCTTCCACCATTCCCAGAAACTCTCGAAGGAGGCGCCACGATACCGCGAGGGAATCCCCAGGACCGAGCCATCGGCGACCACATCCTGAGCACAGGTACAGGGCCGGGCTGGAACCGAGGGATCCGGATCCAGCACCACGCCGCGGCCATGGCAAATGGGGCAGTTGGGGCGACCCTTAGCCACGGGACGCGCCATGCTTCGCGGTCACGACGCACCTCCGTCTATCGCGCGCGGCGCGCGCTCCCGCTCGATGGCCTCGCGGAGGCGGAGCCTCCCTGCGCGTCGCCCTTCGGGCTTCGCCTGCGGCAATGTGGTGCTTCGCTCCATCGATCGCCCGGCCCACTGGGCCGGACTCCCGCTCGTTAAACACGCGGCAATGGAGCCTCCCTGCTTCGCACTCACGGGTAATCCCCCTTGAGGAACTGACCCAGCAGCACCCTGCGGCGATCCCGGATCTTGCCAAAGGCCCGCTCTTCGATCTGGCGCACCCGCTCGCGGCTGATGCCGGGATCGAAGCTCTGGCCGATCTTTTCCAGGGTCATGGGGTCGTTGCCGTCCAACCCGAAATGGAGCGTGAGGATGCGGCGCTCCTTCTCGCTGAGCATGGCGAGACTCTGGCGCACTTGCTCCTGAAAGGCCTCGTGGTCCATGGCCTCCATGGGGCTGGGTTCGATGGTCTGTTCCAGGCTGTCGCCCAGGGTGAGGTCGCTCTCGCCCATGCCCTGCTCGGTGGAAACCGTCGTGGTGGTCTGCTGGAGAAGCTGCAACCGCTCCACCTCTTCCACGGTGAACTGGGGCGCGGCGGCCACGATATCGGCCACCGTGGGCGGGCGGCCCAGATCCTGGCCCAGGCGATGGGTGATGCGGTTGAGCTGCACGAGATGGCCCGCCACCTTCTGGGGCAGGCGGATCTTGCTGCCGTGCTCTGCAAGGGCGTGGAAGATCGCCTGGCGCACCCACCAGGACGCGTAGGTGAGAAACTTGTTCTCCCGTTCGGGATCGAAGCGCTTGGCGGCCTCGATGAGGCCCAGATTGCCCTCGCTGATGAGGTCGAGCAGATCCAGGCCCATGCCCTGGAACTTCCTCGCCTCCTTCACCACGAAGCGGAGGTTGCCTTCCACCAGGTAGCGCAGGCCCTCGGGGTTGCCGTCGTTCTGCCACATGCGGCCGTACTTCCGCTCCTCGTCCGCCTTCAGCAGGGGCAGATCGCGGATGGAATCAAAATACTTGTCGAGACTGCGCTCTTCCAGATGCCTTTGGGGCACGGTTCACCTTGGTTGGGGGCTCCAGCATAGCAAGGGCGACGGAGCTGTCGCGCCTAATCGCGCTTCCTCAGGCCCTGGGGGCTCAGCTTCACCAAGCCCGTGGGCTTGAGGGGTTTGTCGAAGCTGGGGCGCTCCACCTCGATCCCCGCTGCCCGTAGCTTGCCCTCGTAGCCGTCGATGAGCCGCTGCATCTCGTCCTGCATCTTTTCCATGCGATCCCGAAGGCTCATCACCACTTCGACTCCCGCCAGATTCACGCCTAGATCCCGGGTAAGGCTGAGGATGAACTCCAGGCGCTCCAGGTCCTCCTCCGAGTAGAGGCGGGTCTTACCTTCGGTGCGGCTGGGCAGCAGCAGGCCCTCCCGCTCGTAGAGCCGAAGCGTCTGGGGATGGATCTGGTAGCGCACCGCCACCACGCCAATCATGTAACACCCGGCCTTGGAATCACGCCGCATGGGTCAACTCCAGATCAAAAAAGGATTCACCACGGAGGACACAGCCCTTCACTTCGCCCGGATGTTCGCGTCGTTGAGTTCGCCCAGCTCCCGCAGCAGCTCCTTGCTCCGTTCGTCCTGGATCTGGGGTGTCACCACCTGGATCTCGGCGAAGAGATCGCCGCGCTGTTCCGAGCGGGGCACGGGCATGCCCTGGCCCTTGAGGCGCAGCTTGGAGCCGCTCTGGGTCCCGGGTGGGATCTTGATCGTGGTATGGCCTTCGGGGGTGGGGATCTCCACCTTGGCCCCCATGGCGGCCTCGGTGAAGCTGATGGGGAGCTTCAGGTACAGGTTGGCCCCCCGGCGCTCGAAGCGGGGATCTACCTCCACCTGTATCTGAAGGTAGAGATCGCCCGCGCCGCCGCCCCGGCGTCCGGCCTCGCCCTTGCCTGTAACCCGCAGGCGAGTGCCGTCTTCCACTCCGGCGGGAATGGCGATGGTGACTGTTTCCCGCTTGGGATTGCGCCCCCGCCCCTGGCAGTCGGTGCAGGCGGGCGCCTTCTTGCCTGTGCCGCCGCATTCGTCACATTCCAAGCGGCTCTTGAAGAAACCCGATCCCTGCTCATGGAAACCCCGGCCATGACAGGCCTGGCAGGTGGCCTTGGGAGCACCCGCCGCCTCGCCGCTGCCCTGGCAGGTCCGGCAGGTTTCCGTGCGGGTCACATTGATGGGCAGTCGCGTGCCAGTGAAGGCGTCGTTGAAGCCGATGCGCACGGCGTGCTGGAGATCCTCGCCGGGGCGCGGTCCGGCCCGCCGGGGGCGCCGGCTGCCACCAAAGCCCTGGAAGATGTCCGAGAAGGCTCCGCCCATGTCTCCGAAATCGAAGCCCTGCCCGCCGCCCATCTGGGCTACGGGGCCGTTGGGATCCCCGAACTGGTCATAATTGCGACGCTTCTCGGGATCCGAAAGCACATCGTTGGCCGTGCTCAGATCCTTGAACTTGGCCTCGGCCTCCTTGTTGCCCGGATTCAGGTCCGGGTGGTACTTCCGGGCCAGCTTGCGGTACGCCTTCTTGATGTCCTCATCCGAGGCACTCTTGGGAACTCCCAGGATCTTGTAGTAGTCGGGGACGGCCATGGGGATACCTTAGCGGTTTCGACTAAGATTTTCATCTTTCAAAAAAAACCGCCAGTCACCCGAGTAATGCGGGTGCCTGGCGGTTGGGCTTTTTCTTAGTTCACAACCTCGGCGTCGATGACATCGTCGTCCTTCTTCTTCTCCCCGCCGGGGGCAGGCGCGGCACCCTCTGGAGCGCCCTCGGGCTGCTTGTACATATGCTCGGCCATCTTGTGGGACTTGGCCTGGATGGATTCCAGGGCCTTCTTGATGCGGTCGGCGTCCAGGGAGCTGAGGGCTTCCTTGCCCTCGGTGATGGCGGCTTCCACTTCGGCCTTGTCGGCTTCCGGCAGCTTGTCGCCGTTCTCCTTGAGGAGCTTCTCCAGCTGGTAGATGGTCTGGTCCAGGATGTTCTTGTCCTCCAACAGCTTCTTGCGGTTCTCGTCCTCGGACTTGTGCGCCTCGGCCTCCGCGACCTTGGCGTCGATCTCCTCCTTGGAAAGCCCCGTGGTGCCGGTGAGGGTGATGCTCGAATCCTTGCCGGTGCCCTTGTCCTTGGCGGTCACGTGCACGATGCCGTTGGCGTCGATGTCGAAGATCACCTCGATCTGGGGGATGCCCCGGGGTGCGGGGGGGATGCCCGCCAGATGGAAGTGGCCCAGCAGCTTGTTGCCCTCCACCAGCGGACGCTCGCCCTGGAATACCTCGATATCCACGCCGGGCTGGTTGTCCACGGCGGTGGTGTAGACCTCGCTCTTGCGGGTGGGGATGGTGGTGTTGCGGGGGATGATCACGGACATCTGGCCGCCGTTGGCGTTGATGCCCAGGCTGAGCGGGGTGACATCCAGGAGCAGCACGCCCTTGACGTCACCCGTGAGCACGCCGCCCTGGACGCCTGCGCCCACAGCCACGACCTCATCGGGGTTCACGCTCTTGTTCGGCTCCTTGCCGAAGACCTGCTTCACCAGCTCCTGCACCTTGGGGATGCGGGTGGAGCCGCCCACCAGCACCACCTCGTTGATCTCGTGGTGGCTGAGCTTGGCGTCCTTCACGGCGTTCTCGCAGGGCACCTTCAGCTTCTGGAGGATGGGCTCTAGCATGGCCTCGAAGCGGGCGCGGGTGAGGGTCTGGGTGAGGTGCTTGGGGCCGCTGGCGTCCGCCGTGATGTAGGGCAGGCTGATGTCGGTCTGAGTGGTGGTGGAGAGCTCGCACTTGGCCTTTTCGGCGGCCTCCTTCAGGCGCTGCATGGCCTCGGCCTGCTTGCGCAGATCGATGCCCTCGGCCTTCTGGAACTCCTCGATGAGCCAGTCGATGATGAGCTGGTCGACGTTATCGCCGCCCAGGTGGGTGTCGCCGTTGGTGGACTTCACCTCCACCACGCCTTCGCTCACCTCCAGGATGGAGATATCAAAGGTGCCGCCGCCGAAGTCGAAGACAGCGATGGTGCCGTCCTTCTTCTTGTCCAGGCCGTAGGCCAGGGCCGCGGCCGTGGGCTCGTTGATGATGCGCATGACCTCGAGGCCCGCGATGGCGCCGGCATCCTTGGTGGCCTGGCGCTGGGCGTCGTTGAAGTAGGCCGGCACGGTGATCACGGCCTTGGTCACCTTCTCGCCCAGATAGGCCTCGGCGCTCTCCTTCATCTTGGTGAGCACCATGGCGCTGAGTTCTTCGGGGCTGTACTGCTTGCCGCCGATGTTCACGGCGCAACCGCCCTTCTCGGAGCGCTCCACCACGTAGTTGACGAGGCGCTGTTCCTTCTCGCTGTCCCCGAAGGGCAGGCCCATGAAGCGCTTGATGGAGTTCACCGTGCTCTTGGGCTGGGCCACGGCCTGGCGCTTGGCGGTGCTGCCCACCAGGCGTTCGCTGGTCTTGGGGTTGAAGCCAATGACCGAAGGCGTGGTGTTGGTGCCCTCGGCATTGGGGATCACCTTGGGCTGACCGCCCTCCATGACGGCGACACAGCTGTTGGTGGTGCCGAGGTCGATTCCGATGATCTTGGACATGGGTTCCTTCCTTTTCGCGGGAGTGGCGACCGGATGGCCGCCTTGACCCCAGTTTACGCCGGAGAATCGAGCCGTCAACACAATCTAAAATTTTTGACTCACATTTTCTATTTTAAACACTATCAGTATTCGTGCTGCTAAGGATCCTGTTCCACTTACGCATGCGGCTTCCAGGCCGTTAAGATCGCAGGATGCCTGTTCGCCCCTGCCCGACCTGCCGAAAACCCGTGGACTGGGAACATACCTCCACCCGCCCCTTCTGTTCGGAGCGCTGTCGCATCCTCGATCTGGGCGCCTGGAGTTCGGAGAGCTACCGGATCCCCGTGGTCGAGGAGGACGGCCCCTGGGAGGCCTCGGATGAATCGGAGCACTGAGGGAACAGGCTTCCCCGGGTTCTGAGGCAAACTGTTCCCGTGCAGCCCTTTTCCAAGATCCTCACCCGCTCGCGCCTCCGGCTTAAACGGGCGCGGCCCGCCTTCCCCAAGTCCCCCGCCTGGCGAGTTCCCCTGCTGAGACTGCCCCCCAAGGCGCGCCCCTTCTTCAGCGCCCTGCACGATCTGCTGGACCGGCACCCGACCCTCACCCTCGGCCAACTCTTGGACGAGGCCGGGGAGCAGACCTGGGGGCTCACGGTCCTCCTGCTGGCCCTCCTTACCTTCATTCCCGGGGTTGCCAATGTGCTGAGCCTGGCCACCCTGCTGGTGGGCCTGCGGATGTTCTGGGGTTCTCCACATCCCTGGCTTCCCAGGGTCCTCCAGAACATGGCCATCCATCAGGGCCGAATCAAGAGCCTCCTGGCCACCCTCGAACGGCGTCTGGCGTGGCTCGCCAAGCGACGAGGCACGCGCAGAGCGCCCAGCCAGCGGCTGCTGGGCCTGCTCATCGCCTGGACGGCCCTGCTCGCGGCCCTTCCCATCCCCTTGCCCTTCGCCAATGTGCTTCCGGCGATCGCCCTGGTTCTCTACGGCGTGGCTCTGCTGGAGGAGTGGCCCGCCCTGGCCTGGATCGGATCCACGGCGACCCTCACGACCACGGTCTACTTCGCCTTCTCCTTCGATCTCGCATGGCGCGCCCTTCAGGCCATGCTGCGCGGCGTGATGGAATGATGTGATGCGCTTCGATTGCCTGACCCTTTTCCCTGAATTCTTCGAGGTCGCGCGACTCGGCGTGACCGGGCGCGCCTTTCGAGACCTGGGCCACGAACTCCACACCCACTCCTTCCGCACCTTTGCCGGCAATGCCTTCGGCCACGTGGATGACACGCCCTTTGGCGGCGGTCCCGGCATGGTGCTGCGCCCGGAGGTGCTGCGGGATGCGTTGGCCTCCCTGCCGCGAAGGCCCCTCTATCGAGTGATCCACTTCACCCCTGCGGCGCCGCCCCTGACCCATGACAAGGTGCTGGAACTGGCGCGCCTCGACCAGGCCATCCTCGTGTGCACCCGCTACGAAGGCCTGGATCAGCGGGGCGTGGAATGCCTGGTGGACGAGGAATTCAGCATCGGGGAGGCGGTACTCTCGGGGGGCGAACTGCCTGCCCTGTTCCTCATCGACGCCGTCTGCCGTTGGCTGCCGGGGGTGCTGGGCAACGGGGAGAGCGCCGCCCAGGACAGCTTTGCCACGGGCCTGCTGGACCATCCCCACTACACCCGACCCGAGGTCTTCGAGGGGCGCCCCGTCCCGGAGGTGCTGCGGGGCGGCAATCACGGCGCCATCGCCCTCTGGCGCCTGCGGGAAGCCATGGCCCGCACCAAGCGCCTGCGGCCCGATCTCTGGGCGGCCTTCCTTCGGGATCGCGTGGGACAGTTGCCCCGCATGGAGCAGTGGTGCGCCTGGCAGGTAGAGCACCCGGAGAGTTGGGACCAGCCCAAGCCGAAGGGGTGGAAGGGGTGGAAGGGGTGGCCGGGCCGCATTCAGGGAGTATCGGAATGAGGACGAGTCGTCATTGGGTGCAGATCGAAGGAATCCTGCCCACGGATGATCCTCAATCTAGGGTCAAAGTGGTTGCAGGATCCAACGTTTCTGAGGCCGACGCCCGGGAAGAAGCCGAACGGCGCCTCATCTGGCTCCGTCGAAAGGTAATGGGCGAAGAGCAGCCCCCGGAAGCCTATGAGGCAGAGATTCGCGAACAAGTGCTGGAAACCCTATCCGACAAGGCTGTGGTCACCCGGAATCGTTACGGCGCTCGGGTCCTGAATTGTGAGGTCCTGCCCATCCTTGATGTAGACACCCCTCCCTCCGCCTGGTGGCAGATGTTTGCACGCAGAACAGATGCGTGGCGCCTCGCTCAAATGCAGAAGGCAGTTGCCGCCCTGGCAGAACACCACCACCAAGACGGCCTTGGGTTCAGGTTGTATGCCACGGCCAAGGGCTTTCGGGTCGTCGTGGTGGGAATGGAAATGGAGCCCCGCCACGCGTTGGCCCACAAACTGGCTCATTCGCTCAACACCGATCCACTGTACTGGCGTCTCTGCCTCAAGCAGGGGTGCTATCGTGCTCGCCTGACCCCGAAACCCTTTCGTATCAAAGTCCCGACCATCAAGGTGCCCTTCCCTCCAACCCCTGAGTCCATCGAGACCGTGGATGCCTGGGAAGCATCGATCCAGGGCCGCGCCCAGACCTTTAGTGTTTGCCGATTCCTCGGCCGCTTTGGCCATGACGCCACTCCCCCCTTGGTGAAGCAGCACGACGAACGCACCGGCGCCCATTCGACGCGACCACTCGCCTGAACAACGGGTCGAGGAAAAGGGGGATGACACACCGAGTGGATCTCATTTAGGATTGCCCCATGCGCATTTCCCTCCCCGCCCCCCGCACCCAGGCCCAGGCCTGGTGGTGGCGTCTCCCCTAGCGGCGGGCCCAGGGCGCATTCCCATGCACAGATCCCAGGACCCGCTTCGGCGGGTCTGTTTCGTTTACCACCTTTATGGAACTGAAGCCATGAACCTTCGCCGCAATCTCGCTCTCACCGCCTGGTGGCCCTGGCCCGACCCCTCCGGGTGGATTCCGCGCGCCTGAATTCAGGCATTTCCCAGGAAGCCCACCCCTTGCGGTGGGCTTTTTCTTTTTCCCCATTCCCTTTCTCCCAAGGAGATTCCATGACTACCCTCACCCACCCCGCCTTCGAGCTCAACGTCCTGGAGGGCCAGGGCCACTTCGGCGACTTCGGCGGCGCCTATGTGCCGCCGCCTCTCGTGCAGCCGCTCCAGGAGCTGGCGGAAGCCTTCGACCGGGCCGCCCGGGAGGGCGCCCTGGCCCAGGAACTCTCCGATCTGCTCCGGGACTACGCCGGACGACCCACGCCCCTCACGGAAGTCCCCCGCTATGCCACGGAGCTGGGCCGCTGCCGGGTCTTTCTCAAACGCGAGGATCTGCTCCACACCGGGGCCCACAAGCTGAACAACGCCCTGGGGCAGGCCCTGCTGGCCAAGCGCATGGGCAAGCAGCATGTGGTGGCCGAGACCGGCGCAGGCCAGCACGGCGTGGCCACCGCCACGGCGGCGGCGCGCCTGGGCCTGCGCTGCACCATCTTCATGGGCGCCGTGGACGCCGCCCGCCAGCGGCTGAATGTCTTCCGCATGAAGATGCTGGGGGCCAAAGTCATCGAGGTCCAGGGCGGCAACCGCACCCTGAAGGATGCCGTGGACGAGGCCCTGGGCTACTACGTGACCCATGCCCGCGACACCTTCTACCTGCTGGGCAGCGCCGTGGGGCCTCATCCCTACCCTTCCATCGTGCGGGAATTCCAGAAGGTCATCAGCCTGGAGAGCCGTGCCCAGATGCTGCACCAGACGGGCTGCCTGCCGGATGCCGTCATCGCCTGCGTGGGCGGCGGCAGCAACGCCATCGGGGCCTTCAACGCCTACCTGCCGGACGAAGGCGTCCGTCTCGTGGGCATCGAGGGCGGTGGCCGCAGCCTGGATGCAGGGGAGCACGCCGCGCGCTTTGCCACGGGCCGCCCAGGCGTCATTCATGGCATGGCCACCGTCGTACTGCTGGACGAGCAGGACCGGATCCAGCCCACCCACTCGATCTCCGCCGGACTCGACTACCCCGGCGTGGGCCCCCAGCACGCCCACCTAAAGGCCCTCGGCCGCGCCGAGTACGGCTTCGCCACAGACGAAGAGGCCCTGCGGGAATTCCATCGGCTGGCCCGTCTCGAAGGCATCATCCCCGCCCTGGAATCCAGCCATGCCCTCGCGGGGGCCGCGCGGCTGGCCCAGGAACTGGAGGATGGGGCGATGATCCTGGTGAACCTCAGCGGCCGGGGCGACAAGGATGTCGCCCAGGTGGCCGAAGGGACGGGTGATCCAGCCCAGTCGCCCTGCGGGATGTTCTGTTGAGGCGCGGCCAGGAATTCCGCCTTGTCTTTCAAGGCCATTCCGATAGACTGATCAACCCCCCGTGTGGGGCTTTTCGTGTGCTAAGTCCCCGGCCCCTGAATCCTCATGCCGCGAAGGACCGCTGGCCCCAGAGGAAACCATGAACATCATCGACAAGCTCGAAGCCGGTCTGCTCCGCCACGACCTGCCCCGCGTCAACCCCGGCGACACCGTCAAGGTGCACGTGAAGGTGAAGGAAGGCGAGAAGGAGCGCATCCAGATCTACCAGGGTGTCGTCATCGGCATCAAGGGCGGCGGCATTCGCACCTCCTTCACCGTTCGCAAGATCTCGAACGGCGTGGGCGTGGAGCGCGTGTTCCCCCTGCACAGCCCCTCCATCGACAAGCTGGAAGTGGTCCGCAGCGGCAAGGTGCGCCGTGCCAAGCTCTACTTCCTGCGCGAGAAGCTGGGCAAGAAGGGTCGCCTCAAGGAAGTGCGCCGCGTCGAGACACCCGCCGCCGAATAGACGACAGCAATCCAACGAGAGCGCCCTTCGGGGCGCTTTTTTGCGTCCGGTGACAATCCTGTGGCAGGGGCGGGCTAGTCTGGGGCTGAACCTTCCCAAGGAGTCTCCATGACTTTCAGTCGTATCGGATATCTCGTTGCCGCCCTGTCACTGGCGGGTGTTTCTGCGAATGCCCAGGAGATCCAGTTCGGTATCCACGGCGGTCTCAACGTGCCCCTGGGGGATCTCGACAAGGCCCTGGACGGGCGTCCTGGCGTCACCCTGGGCGGCCACATGGGCCTCTACTTCGGCAATGGCCACGAGGTGCGCCCCCGGGTGGACTACACCTACTACGACGGCGGTTGGACGCCAGTGGATGGCGGCGGCAAGGCCACCGTTTCCGCCTGGGGCCTGGGCGCCGACTATCTTTACTACACAGAGACTCGCCCCCAGGGCATCTACCTGACCATGGGTCTGGGCGTGCAGGGCTGGACCGTGGACCCCGACCACTACCCTAGCCATTCCAAGACCTCCATCTCTCTGGCTGCAGGCGCCGGTTATCGCTTCAGCCGGAACCTTTCCGCCGAAGCCCGCTTCACCACCGCTCAGTTCCAGTCCACCAACGGCCAGGCCAACGCCATCCAGGTGCTCGCCTCCTACCGGTTCTAGCCCCTAGAATCAACGTAAAGACCGCGCTGCAGCGCGGTCTTTACGTGTACGGATCAGAGCTTTTCCCAGGCGACTCCGCCCTTGTCCAGGAAGGTGGCGCCGCTCCAGCCTCTCGCCTGGGCTCGCTCCAGCAGGATCCGCAGGAGTTCGGCGGTGGCTTCGGCATCCGGCAGGGCCCGGTGGGGGCGGCGATTGTGCAGCTCCAGCCGTTCGCAGAGAGAGGCCAGAGAGCAGCTTTCCGCTTCGGGGATCAGGGCCCTGGCCAGGCGGCGGGTGCAGAGCAGGGTGTGGCGACGCCAGAGGCCTTCCGGCAGGTAGGCCTTGAGGAAGGCGCCATCGAAGGGCGCATGATGGGCGACCCACAGGCGGCCCTCCAGGATCTCGGCGAGACTCAGGGCCACCCGTTCCCAGGGCGGTGCCTCGGCCACCATCCCGGGCGTGATCCCGGTGAGACGCTGGATGCCGGTGGGAATCCCACCCTCCACCGCGCAGAGTGAAGTAAAACTGCCCGCCAGGACGGGGCCGCTCATGGATACCACGCCCACTTCCGTGATCTCCGCCGCGGGCACGAACCGCTCGTCCCGGGTCCATCCCGCCCTGGGGCGTCCGCCGGTGGTTTCCAGATCGATGACGGCGAACCGAAGTCCCCTCAGCTCGCAGTCTGGATCGGGGAGTAGCGGCACCATACGAGCGGATTCAGCCGCTGATGAGCGTCTTCAAACCATCGCGGAAGAGGACCTCCGCCTTGCGCCCCGCCTTGCGCTGCACCTTGCCCAGGCCGAAGCTGGGATGGTCCATCCACAGACCCTCGTCCCACCGGACGGCGGGGCTGTAGGGCTGGGCCTTGGTGCCCGCCTGTTCCGTGATCATCAGCTCCTGGAAACGATTGGGGCTGGCGGTCGGTTTGGGCGCGGAGGCGGTGGCCATGCGCGGCGTCCGGGCGACGGGGGCCGCCTTCGGGGGCTTTTCTGCCCGGAATTTGTGCACGGAATTGCAGCTCGTGCAGATGAGTTTCTCCGGCGTGCCGTCGGTGATGGAGAGGATCCGATGCCGCGTCTCCTCCTTGCACCGCCCGCAGGGAGCGTCGATATCCATGCCTGCGTAATAGGACTTCACCATGGGAACAGTCTAGCGCGGTAGTGACCCTGATGGGCACGCCTTGTAGCGCCTGCCCCTTCTGCCTTGAGGGGCTTTTTGGAGTGTCTTGCGTGATCGGAGATCCCCACTTATTCTGGCGCGGAACCAATCTTTGCCACTTCGCCCAGCCGCCTCTTCAGAGGGTTTCGTCTGGTCTCTTTCTTGGAGGTTTCATGTCTGATAACGACGCCCTTGCCGCCATGTTTGGCGGAGGCTGCCTGATTGCTGTTTTGCTGATGTTGGCCATTGGCATCGCCATCGCGGTCTTCTACATCTTGACTATGCAGAAGGCCCTGAAACTGGCGGGCGATCAGCACCGAAAAATGGAGCCGGGCATGGTCTGGCTGCTCCTCATCCCGCTTTTCAACCTCGTCTGGCACTTCTTCGTCGTCAAGAATGTTTCTGAATCCGTCAAAAGCTGGGCGGCTGCGAATGGGAAAAACGTGGATGACGCGGGCTACACAGTGGGCTTGATCGCCTGCATCGCTCACTGCTGCGGGATAATTCCCTTTGTCAACTTCATCGCCGGGCCCGTCGGCCTTGTTTGCATGATCATCTGGTGGGTGAAGGTCGCCGGCTTCAACAAGCTCATGGGTAATCAGATCTGATTCTGGTTTCAATCCGTTTAAACAGGCCCCGGGTTCCCGGGGCCTGTTTGCGCTTGATCAAAAACCAGAAATGCCTGTTGCGCCCAGGAATCGAGCCAGCCCCTCCAAAGTCTCCCGTAGTCGCTTCAGGCGGAGCTTTTTGGGCTTGATGCCGGGTTCCCACCAGAGCCCTCGCACCTCCAGCACGCCCCGATCCCTGTGCAGCTTGGGGTCCAGGCGACCCACCAGCCGCTCGCCCTCCAGCAGGGGCATCACGTAGTAGCCGTAGATCCGCTTGGACGAAGGCGTGAAGGCCTCGAAGCGGTAGTCGAACCCGAAGCGTCGGAGGGCCCGACTTCGATCCCGCAACACCGGATCGAAGGGGCACAGCAATCGGATGCCTTCGGGGGCCTCGGGCAGGTTCGCTAGGCGCTGTTGCCAGTCCGCGAGGGCGAAGGCGGGCTGGGGTTCGGAGCCATCCGCGCCCTCCAGCCTTACCGAAACGATGCGCCCGTCCTTCAGGGCGTCCTGGCACCAGCGCCGTGCCTCCGAGGCCTCGATGGCGCCCCAGAAGCCCGCCAGTTCCTTGGCTGTGAAGACGCCCAGGCGCTCCATGGCAGTGGCGCAGGCCCACTCCAGGTGAGCCTCCGGATCGGGCTCCGGCCGCGCATGAGCCTCGGGCAGGACGCGCTCGGCCAGATCGTAGCGCTTGTGGAAGTTCACGCGCGCCGCGATGGCCAGAACACCCGTGCGCCAGAGGTAGTCCAGGGCCGCCTTCTGGGGCTTCCAGCCCCACCAGGGGCCGCGCTTCTCGGGATGATCGAAGTCAGCGCTGCCCAGGGGACCTTCGGCCGAAATCCGCGCCAGGACATGGGCACAGACCCGCTCCGTCTCCGGTCCCAGGAGGTTCTGCCACCAGGCATGGCGCTGGATCCGGTCTCGATCCAGGGCGAAGCGCCTTTTCCAGTGGGGGTACCACGGGGTGGGAACCGCCGAGGCATCGTGGGTCCATCCCTCGAAAAGCGAACGGTCTGCTTCCAGGAGGGTCTGGAGCTGCCTCGGCCTGTAGCCCGAGAGGCGCGAGAAGAGGGTGAGGTCATGGGCCCGGCCCGCCACATTGATGGTGTCCATCTGCACGAAGCCCAGCCCCTGGACCAGGCGAAGCAGGGCGGGCCGGGTGGCCCTTCGAGCTGGATTCTCGAGCAGGCCCTGGGCCCCGAGAAAGAGGCGCCGCGAAGCCTGCGAGGGAAGATTAACCGCGACCATCTATGGAAGGGGTTGCCGGGCAATGGCCATGGGTTCTCCCGTGGATCGAACATGAGCTTAGGGCCTACCCCTTGATTTCGAGTGAAGAAAGTCCACCCTTCAGTTCAAAACCGTGGGCAGAATCCCTTCAATCCAGCATCCAACATCCATAATCACCCACTTCCCAAGGAGGTCCCATGGCCACGATGAAGAACATCCTGGAGGGCAAAGGCTATACGTTCTGGTTTGTCGCCCCCAACGCCAAGGTCGGCGAGGCCCTCAAGATGCTCACGGAGAAGCGCATCGGCGTGGTGCTGGTGATGGACGGCGAGCGCCTCTGGGGCATCTTCTCCGAGCGCGATTTCGTGCGTCTCGCCATGAAGACCGGCAGTTTCTCGCCCGATCTCGCGGTGAGCGAGGTGATGACGAGCCAGGTCTACTTCGTGAAGCTCGACACCACCGTGGACGAGTGCATGGCCCTGATGACCGAGCGCCGCATCCGCCACGTCCCGGTGATGGACGGCAAGATGGTCGTCGGCATCGTCTCCATCGGCGATGTGGTGAAGGAACTGGTGGCCGAGCGCGAGGGCGTCATCCGCGGCCTGGAGAACTACATCGCCGTGCGGGAATTCCCCACGTAGCACCTTCGCGAAGCTCTCGGACATCCACCCCGATCCGCCGCGCTATCCTCGACGGATCGGGGTTTTCCATGTCACGACTGCCTTCATCCCGCTTCGGGGCGCTGCTGCTCTCAGGAGCCCTCGCCTTCGCCCAGGGGAGCCGTCCAGCCCTGGTCCAGTCCGTGCCCGCAGAAACGGGCCTGGAGGACCCCAGGCTGCCCCTGGCCCGGAATGTCTGGCCGGAAATGATCCGGGAAGCCGAGCACACGATCGACCTGGCCCACTTCTACGTCACCAACGGGCCGGATCCGAGGACCAGCCCTTTGGAGCCGACCCTCGCGGCTCTGGAGGCGGCGGGGGCGCGGGGCGTCAAGATCCGCATTCTGCTCGCCACCCGCATGCTGGACCAGGATCCTGCCTCGGTGGCCCGGCTCCAGAGAATCCCAGGCGTCCAGTTCAGAGCCTTCGATTTCGGCGCCGAGAACCGCGGCATCCTCCACGCCAAGTACTTCCTGGTGGATGGCCGCGAAGCCTTCGTGGGCAGCCAGAACCTGGACTGGCGGGCCCTGGAGCACATCCATGAGACGGGGTTGCGCTTCAGCACTCCGGCCCTCGTGAAGCCCCTGACGGCGATCTTCGAAACGGACTGGGCCTTTGCCGCCACCCACATTCGGCCCGAACGCCCGATGACCGCGACAACCCCGGCTCGTCCCGCCTACGAACTGGTCGCCAGCCCCGCCTTCCTCAACCCACCCGAGGTGCGCCCCGCTCTGTCGGCTCTGGAGGAACTGCTGGGCCTCGCCAAGACGCGCATCCGGGTGCAGTTGCTCACCTATTCCCCGGTGGCGGGGCGCGTGAACCACTGGCCCATTCTCGACAACGCCGTGCGCGCCGCCGCCGTGCGCGGCGTTCGCGTGGAACTGCTGGTATCCGACTGGAACTTGGAGTCGCCCGCCGTGGAGCATCTCAAGTCCCTGATCCCGCTCCCCAATCTGGAGGTCCGGATCGCCTCCATCCCGGACCTCGCAGCGGGCCCCATCCCCTTCGCCCGGGTGATCCACAGCAAGTACATGACTGTGGACGGCGAGGTCCTGTGGCTGGGCACCAGCAACTGGAGCCGGGACTACTTCACCTCCTCCCGCAACGTGGAGATCATCGCCCGGGACAAGGCCCTGGCCGTGCAGGCTGACGGCATCTTCGAGCGCCTCTGGAACAGTCGATTCTGCGCACGGATGGATCCTGGCAAGGCCTACGCGCCGCGAAAACGTGAGTGAACAAAATGATCCACTACGGAGCGCACCAAGGACACGGAGAAAAGAACACGGAGGAAGGACTCTTCCAGGTTACGTGAATCCGCGCGGAGACACTCATTTCAGGCTCCATTGGAGCCTGAAATGGGGCCCCGCATCGGTTTCACCCCATCGGCTCTTCGTGTTTGCAGGCGGGGCAGAGCAGCACGGTGACGGGATCCTTGCCGCGAGGCTTGCGGGTCTTCTCCGTCATGTACTTGGCCTTGCACTTGGGGCAGGTCATGGGCACGGGCTTGTCCCAGGCGGTGAAGTCGCACTTGGGGTAGTTGGTGCAGCCGTAGAAGACCTTGCCGAAACGGCTCTTGCGGGGGCTCAGATCGCCGCCGCAGGTGGGACAGG
>JAYREN010000005.1:0-12511 GCA_041908845.1 Holophaga sp.
CGCCGAGGCTCCCCTGGAAGAGCGCCCCCTCCCGCAGATAGAAGACTTGGAGATGGGAGTCGCTGGGGCCAGGATCCGAGGCCCTCGCCCTCAGCAGGCTCAGTTCGCAGAAGGGCAGATAGGCCGCCACCAGCAGCAGGAGGCAGACCGCATTGGCCCGCAGCGATAAGGCCAGGGCGCTCCTGCCGCCGCCAGGTGACGCCCGGTGGAAAAAGGGCCACTCCAGGAGCGTGGAGAGCAGCAGGAGCACCCCGAGGAAGGCCAGGACGAGCCAGGGAAGGCGCGCCAGGGGGTGATCGCCCAGCAGGTTCGGCAGCACCCCCGCGAAGGCCACCGAGAGGGGAAAGACCAGCGCCAGGGTGGAGAGGGCCTTGGCCAGGACGGCCCACAGCAGGGGCCGCCAGCTCCGGGCGCCCCGCAGCCTCAGCAGGGCCGCCCCCACCAGGCCCAGCAGGGGCCCCGCCAGCAGGAAGTGGGCGTTCGCCAGGGCATAGATCGGCGGAGTGGAGGAGGGTTCCATGGAGGCTTCCGGAAGGACCATCTCCAGCCTGACATGGACGAGGGGGGACCGTCCGGTGGCTTCGCAACCTCTGCGTCCCCCCTCGTGCTCCCCCACGTGATGTCCAGGCGAAGCCCAGACATCACGCCTCCCACGAGCAGCGCACCCTTGACACCCTCCGATACGGCGCGATCCTATAGCCTCACATTACGAGGCTCAACATGATCCGACGATCCTCTCTTCTTCTCACCCTAGGCCTGGTGGCGAGCGCCTTGGTGGCGGCGGGCCCGGAAACGGCCAAGACCAAGCCGGGCGTGGACCCCATCAACCTCGACACCTCGGCGAAGGCCTGCGAGGACTTCTATCAGTTCGCCAACGGCGGCTGGCTCAAGGCTCACACGCTGCCCGCGGACAAGAGCCGCTACGGCGCCTTCGAGGAGGTCGCCGACTTCAACCGCGACGTGCTGCGCCGGATCCTCGCGGAGACCTCGCAGCGAAAAGACTGGAAGCCCGGCAGCGTGGAGCAGAAGGTGGCCGACTTCTACGCCAGCGGCATGGGTGAATCCGCCATCGAGAAGCGGGGCATCCAGCCGCTGAAGCCCTACCTCGCCCGCATCGCGGCCCTCAAGGAGAGCAAGGAGCTGCCCGCCTTCCTCGCCCAGTGGCACAACGAGGGACTAGGAGGCGGCTTCGGGTTCTATGTGGGCCAGGATGCCAAGAACAGCACCCGCTACATGGCCAGCCTGGGCCAGGGCGGCACGGGCCTGCCCGACCGCGACTACTACCTGAAGGACGATGCCCGCTCGAAGGGCATCCGCGAGAAGTATGAAGGTCATGTGGCCCGGATGTTCGAGCTGCTGGGCGAGAAACCCGCCCAGGCCAAGGCCGATGCCGCCACGGTGCTGGCCCTGGAGACCAGGCTGGCCCAGGCCCAGTGGAGCCGTGTGGAGCTGCGCGACCCGGTGAAACGCTACAACAAGCGCACCCCGGACCAGGTGCAGGCGGAGGCTCCGGGCTTCGACTGGAAGGCCTACTTCGCCGCCCGCAGCGGCAAGGTGGAAGACCTCAACCTCAGCACGCCCTCGTTCTTCCAGGCCTTCGCCAAGCTCAGCCAGGAAGTGCCCGTGGCCCAGTGGCGCACCTACCTGCGCTGGCATCTGGTGAGCGGCACCGCCAGCCAGCTGCCCAAGGCCTTCGGTGATGAAGCCTTCGCCTTCAACGGCAAGGTTCTCAACGGTGTGCCCGCCCAGGAGGAGCGCTGGAAGCGCATCCAGGCCGCCACGGACCGCACCGTGGGCGAGGCCCTGGGCCAGCTCTACGTGGCCAAGGCCTTCAGTCCCGAGGCCAAGAAGAAGGTGCTGGAGATGGTCGAGAACCTGCGGGCGGCCCTGAAGGAGCGCATCGTTGGCCTGGACTGGATGGGCGAGGAAACCAAGCAGCAGGCCATCCGCAAGCTGGAGGCCTTCGGCGTGAAGATGGGCTACCCCGACAAATGGAAGACCTACGCCTTCGCTGTGAAGCGGGATGACTATTTCGGCAACGTGCGCCGGGCCTCGGCCTGGCGCGTGAAGGAGAACCTGGCCAAGCTCGGCAAGGCCATCGACCGCACGGAGTGGGGCATGACGCCCCCCACCGTCAACGCCTACTACAGCCCCACCATGAACGAGATCGCCTTCCCGGCGGGCATCCTGCAGCCGCCCTTCTTCGATCCGAAGGCCGACGACGCGGTGAACTACGGCGCCATCGGCTGGGTGATCGGCCACGAGATGACCCACGGCTTCGACGATAGCGGCAGCCAGTTCGATGCGGACGGCAACCTGAAGAACTGGTGGACCGAGGCCGACAAGAAGGCCTACCAGTCCCGCACCGATCTCATCGTGAAGCAGTACGACGCCTACGAACCGCTGCCGGGCGAACACGTCAACGGCAAGCTGACGGTGGGAGAGAACATCGCCGATCTCGGCGGCCTCAAGATCGCCTTCGCGGCCTGGAAGAAGAGCCTGGGCGGCAAGCCCGCCCCCGCCATCGACGGCTTCACTGGCGAGCAGCGCTTCTTCCTGGGGGCCGCCCAGGTGTGGCGCAACCACATCCGCCCCGAGGCCCTCTCCATGCGCCTCAAGACCGATCCCCACAGCCCCGGCCGTCAGCGGGTCATCGGCCCCCTCTCCAACCTGCCGGAGTTCTACGAGGCCTTCGGGTGCGGCGAAGGCAGCCCCATGATGCGCCCCGCCGCCGAGCGGCCCGCCATCTGGTAGGTACTGGCATCACCCAAGGACGCAACGAATGAACCACAGAGAGCGCAGAGAAATGACCGAGGACACAGAGAACTGATCAAGCAGAGCCGCAACATCCCGTTGTTTTCCCTCGGCTTTTCTCTGCATTCTCCCCTCTTCCTCTGCGTCCTCTGCGGTTCAGCTTTTCGGGCAGGCCCGTACCCCGAAAGAGTGCCCCGCATCACCGCCCCTCGCCCCCCTTTCCTTCAAACTGACTTTGTCCACGGATCCCGGAGACGCTCTCCCGATTTTCCTGAGGTTCCCTTGAAACTGCGCAACACCGCCCTCTCCTTCTGTCTGGCCTCGGGCCTTCTCGCCAGCGGGGGCCCTGAACCCGGCCACGGCATCCAACCCGCCCTCCTCGACACCACCGTGAAGCCCTCCGTGGACTTCTTCCACTACGCCAACGGCGGCTGGCTGAAGGCCAACCCCATTCCCGCCGACCAGACCACCTGGGGCGCCTTCAACGAGCTGCGGGAAGGCAACCGCAAGACCCTGCGCGAGATCATGGAAGAGGCTGTGGCCGCCAAGGCCCCCAAGGGTTCCGCCCTGCAGAAGGTGGGCGATTTCTATGCAGCGGGCATGGATGTCGCGGCCATCGAGAAGGCCGGCCTCACGCCCCTGAAGCCCTTCCTGGCACGCGTCGAGGCCATCAAGGATGCCAAGGGTCTCGCAAGCGAGATCGGCCACATGCACACGGGAATCGCCAATCCCGCCTTCGGCTTCTACGTGGGCCAGGACGACAAGGACAGCAGCCGCTACATCGCCCAGTTCTTCCAGGGCGGCCTGGGGCTGCCCGACCGCGACTACTACACCTTGGAAGACGCCAAGTCCCAGGACATCCGCGCCAAGTATCTGGAGCACCTGACCAGGATGTTCGAGCTGCTCGGCGAATCCAAGCTCCTGGCCAAGGCCCACGCGGGGGTAGTGATGGGCATGGAGACGCGCCTAGCCAAGGCCTCCATGACCCAGGTGGAGCAGCGGGATCCCCACGCGATCTACCACAAGCTGAGCCCCGCCGAGCTGGTCAAGCTCGCGCCGGATTTTCCCTGGGCCAGCTACTTCAAGGCCATCGGCCTGCCGGAGCAGCAGGCCCTCCTGGTGCGCCAGCCCGCCTTCTTCGCCGAGCTGGGCCGCATGGCCAAGGAACTGCCTCTGACTCAGTGGAAGACCTATCTGCGGTGGAACCTGGTGCGCGGCACCGCCAATGAACTGCCCGAAGCCTTCGGCAACGAGAGCTTCGCCTTCTACGGCAAGGTGCTCTCCGGCGCCAAGGAGCGTCAGGCCCGCTGGAAGCGCGTGCAGGCCGCCACCGATGGCGCCCTGGGCGAAGTGGTGGGCCAGCTCTACGTCAAGAAGGCATTCAGTCCCGAGGCCAAGGCCAAGATGCTGGAGCTGGTGGGCAATCTGCGGGCGGCCCTCAAGGATCGCATCGAGAAGCTCACCTGGATGAGCGAGCCCACCAAGCAGAAGGCCAAGGAGAAACTCGCCGCCTTCAAGGTGAAGATCGGCTACCCGGACACCTGGCGGGATTACAGCAAGCTGGAAGTCAAGAAGGGTGCCTACCTGGCCAACGGCCTGGCCGCGGCCCGCTTCGAGTTCCAGCGGGGCTTGGCCAAGCTCGGCAAGCCCATCGACCGCGCCGAGTGGGGAATGACGCCCCAGACCGTGAACGCGTACTACGATCCCAGCATGAACGAGATCGTGTTCCCGGCGGGCATCCTGCAGCCTCCCTTCTTCGATGTGAAGGCCGACGATGCGGTGAACTACGGCGGCATCGGCATGGTGATCGGCCACGAAATGACCCACGGCTTCGACGACCAGGGCTGCCAGTACGACGCCCAGGGCAACCTGAAGAACTGGTGGACCGCCGAGGACACCGAGGCCTATGCCTCGCGCACGGATCTGGTGGTGGAGCAGGCCAATGCCTTCGAGGTGCTGCCGGGCCTCAACCTCAACGGCAAGCTCACCCTGGGCGAAAACATCGCCGACCTGGGCGGCCTGAAGATCGCCTTCGAGGCGCTGAAGATGCAGTGGACCAAGACGGGCAAGCCGGGCAACATCGACGGCTTCACCCCCGAACAGCGATTCTTCCTGGGCTACGCCCAGTCCTGGCGCTTCCACGCCCGGCCCGAGACCGCCCGCATGCTCGTGATGGGCGATCCCCACAGCGCCGCCCGCTTCCGGGTGAACGGCCCTCTGGCCAACCTGCCGGAGTTCTTCCAGGCCTTCAGCGTGCCCGAGGGCACTCCCATGGCCCGCCCCGCCGCCCTGCGCCCCACCATCTGGTAGGGTTCGGCATCACAAAAAACAAGAAGATTCACCACGGAGAACACAGAGAAAAGAAGGAGAACACAGAGAACTGATCAAGCAGAGCCGCAACATCCCATTGTCTTTCTCTGCTTTTTCTCTGCGTTCTCTTTCTTATTCTGTGCCCTCTGTGGTTAAGCTTTTCGCCCCACCCGCAAACGTTCTGAGCAGGGAGTCCCCATGATCCGCCGCATCCTCCTTCCATCTGTCGCCCTTGTGCTTGCTGCGAGCCCTCTGGCCGCCCAGCGCTACCACGGCTTCAATCCCAAAAACATGGACACCTCCGTGCGCCCCTGCGACGACTTCTACCGCTATGCCCTGGGCGCCTGGGAGAAGAACACCGTGATCCCCGCGGAGTACGCCTCGTACGGGGTGGACCAGGAGATCGAGGAACGCTCCTTCGCCATCCTGAAGGAGATCCTCCAGTCCGCCGCCGCGGACAAGACCGCCACGCCGGGCTCCGAGCGGAAGAAAGTGGGCGACTACTTTGCTTCCGGCATGGACGTGACCCGCATCGAGGAGGACGGGCTGAAGCCCCTGACGGCTCATCTGGCCCGCATCCAGAGGACTAAGGGCGGGCGAAACCTGGCGGAAACACTGGCCGCCATGCACCAGGAACAGTTTTCCCCCGCCTTCCGGTTCCGGGTGGATCAGGACGACAAGGACAGCCAGCACTACATCGTTCAGCTCGCCCAGGGGGGCCTAGGCCTTCCCGAGCGGGAGTACTACCTGAAGACGGATGCCAAGTCCGCGGAACTCCGTGGCAAGTATCTGACCCACCTCGCCAAGAATTTCGAGTTCCTGGGCGACAAGCCCGCCCTGGCCAAGACCCATGCCCAGGCCGTTCTGGCCCTGGAGACGCGTCTGGCCAAGGCTTCCATGAGCATGGAGGAACTCCGCAATCCCAACGCCGTCTACCACAAGATGACCCCGGCGGCCCTGGCCCAGCTGGCGCCGGGCCTGGCCTGGAATGCCTACTTCAAAGCCCTCGGCCTTGGTCCCGTGGACCAGTTGCTGGTGCGACAGCCGAAGTTCTTCACGGAACTGGGCCGCATGGCCCAGCAGGTTCCGGCCACCCAATGGCAGGCCTACCTCCGCTGGAACCTCATCCGGGGCACCGCCGATTACCTGAATGCAGCCATCGAGGGGGAGGATTTCGCCTTCTATGGCCGGACCATGCAGGGCACGGAAGCGCAGAAGCCTCGCTGGAAGCGGGTGTTGGCCCACACGGATGATGCCCTGGGCGAGGCCCTGGGCAAGCTATACGTGGAACGGGCCTTCCCGCCCCAGGCCAAGGCCAGGATGGACGAACTGGTAAAGAACATCCTCACGGCCCTGCGGGGGCGCATCCAGAAACTCGAATGGATGAGCGAGGCCACCAAGCAGCAGGCCCTCACCAAGGTGGGCACCATCCGGGTGAAGATCGGCTACCCCGAGGTGTGGCGCGACTACTCCAAGCTCCAGATCAACCGGGGTTCCTTCGTGCTGAACGCCCTTGCGGCGCGCCGTTTCGAGTTCCAGCGCAACCTGAACCGCCTGGGCAAACCCCTGGATCGCAGCGAATGGCTGATGACTCCGCCCACCAACAACGCCTACTACGAGCCCACCCTCAACGAGATCTGCTTCCCCGCCGGCATCCTGCAGCCGCCCTACTTCGACCTAGAGGCCGACGATGCGGTGAACTACGGCAACATCGGCGCCACCATCGGCCACGAGCTTACCCATGGCTTCGATGACCAGGGCCGCCAGTTCGACGCCCAGGGCAACCTCAAGGACTGGTGGACCGCGGAGGACGCCAAGGCCTTCGACGCCCGCGCGGAGCTGGTGGTGAAGCAGTTCGACGCATTCGAGCCCCTGCCGGGCCTGCGCATCAACGGCAAGATAACCCTGGGGGAGAACCTCGCCGACCTGGGTGGCCTCAAGATCGCCTTCGACGCCTACAAGCTGAGCCAGCAGGGCAAGCCCCCCGTGGGGCTCATCGAGGGCTTCACCCCCGAGCAACGGTTCTTCCTGGGCTACGCCGAGACCTGGCGCCTCAAGCACCGGGAAGAGGCCCTGCGTGCCCGCCTGATGACCGATGTCCACTCCCCGGCCAAGTACCGCATCCTGGGCCCCCTGGCCAACATGGCGGAGTTCTTCGAGGCCTTTGGCTGCAAGGATGGGGACGCCATGAAGCGACCCGAAAAGGAGCGGCCCTCGGTCTGGTAGCGCCGGAACAGCGAACCGCGTCTCAAAACCGGAACCCGGCGCTGAACGTGAACTCCTGCCTCGGCAGGAGTTCAGCGGCCGTACCTCGCCCCTTGGGGCTCACAGCCGCCGCCCATTCCAGACGCAGGAACGGATACCAGGAGGAATCCCGATCCCGCCCCAGATCGGCTAGGCCGAAGAACCAGATCCGAGCGCCCACCCCGACCCGGGCCCAGGTCTGCGGCAGGCGGTTGCTGCCACTGCCCACCACGGTGCTGCCATTCACAGGAGCGAAGTCCACATGGGCAAGGCGCGCATCCACGGCGGCAGAAAGGAACACGAGGCGGGGCCCGAACCAGGACTCTGCTCGCATGACCAGGGCGGCAAACATGGATAATGTGAGAATGGTTATTCGCATGGTTTCATGCCTATCCCAAGGGAGCTACAGGCACAAACCGCCCCGGAACCTTGACGATATGTGCAGGATTTCCACGCCTCTCCCGGGTTTCGCAGACCCCTTCCCCCTCACCCCCGCGATTGCATTCCAGATTCGGAGCCACCTGTGATACAAATCACTGAAGGAGCGGGTGGGAACTCTATGGGTCAGGCCGTCATCAACCTCAGGCGCGTGGACTATCTCGCGGGCCTCCCCCAGGCAGAGGCCGAAGAATTGGCCTCGGTCAGCGAGCTGCGGCGCTATTCGGATGGCGCTACCGTCTTCAACCAGGGCGAAATGATTCCCGGCATCTTCGTGGTGGTCCAGGGCTCGCTCAAGGTCTTCCGCACCGACGGTCGCGGCAAGATCCAGGTGCTGGACATGCTCCAGCCCGGCACCTGCGTGGGCGAGGTGCAGGTCTTCGATGGCGGCCCCATCGCCAGCGGTGCCGAGGCCCACGGCGAGACGGAATGCTGGCTCATCCCTGGTCCCGCCCTCAAGCGCATGGTGCAGCGTAATCCCGCCGTGGGCGATGTGATCATCCGCCATTTCGCGGGCAAGGTGCGCCACCTCATCCAACTCGTGGAAACCCTCAGCCTCCACAGCGTGCCCGAGCGTGTGGCCCAGCTCGTGCTCGACTACCAGAGCCGCAACCCCTCCCGCACCTTGGTGGAATTCCAGGAAACCCAGGAGGACTTGGCCCAGTGCATCGGCGCCAGCCGCGAAGCCTTCAGCCGCGCTCTGCGCCTGCTGGCCGACCTCGGCCTCATCCAGAGCACCTTCCCCGTTGTGCGCATCCTGGACGTTCAGAAACTTCAGCGATACGCACGGGGGTGATCCTTAGCCGTCCCGAAAAAGGAGGCTCCAATGGAGCCTCCTTTTTCGTGGATCGGCTTAGGATCACATAACCTCAACGAGCTCGGCGCCTGAATCGGCTTAGGATCACATAACCTTAACGCCCTCGGCGCGGGGATCGGGTTGGCGTCAGCTTGCATGCCGTCCCCATCGGCCCTAGCATGGGCGCATTCCATCCCACATCCCGGAGGTTCCTATGAAGCCCGACCACGTCATCCTCGGTGTGCACGTCACCGACCGGCTGAAGGAGGCCGTGGAGGTGCAGAAGGTCTTCACCCACTACGGCAGCCAGATCAAGACGCGCCTAGGCCTGCACGAGATCGGCAGCTCGCCCGAGGGCGTAGTGCTGCTGGAGATCGTGGGCGAGTCGAAGACCTGGAAGGAGATGGCCAAGAAGCTCAACGCCATCGAGGGCATCGAGGTCAAGGAAATGGTCTTCGGGCACTGAAACTGGACGCCGCGAATGATCCAAAAGAACGGATGAACCACAGAGTTCACAGAGAAAAGCAATCGAGGGCGCAGGGGAAGGATCTGAAGGTTTCCGGCCACGCAACGGAGGACTGCCTGCTTCCTTTGACCCCTATGTGATGCCCAGACAAAGCTCGGACATCATGTCTGTGCGGTTTTGCTCTTCTCTGTGTCTTCGTGTTTTTCTCGGTGGCCTCTGTGGTTCAGCCTTTTGAGGTCCAAGACCGTCTCTGGGCTATGCCCCCATCAGCCGCGCGTGGATGGCCTCAGCCGCTCGGTGCCCCTGGCCCATGGCCAGGATCACGGTGGCGCCGCCGGTGATGACATCGCCCCCAGCGTAGACGTTGGGCACGGTGGTCTCGCCGGTGGTTTCATCCACCACAACTACGCCGCCCCGCAGGGTCTTGAGGCCCTTTTCCGTCTGGGCGATGAGGGGATTCACGGCACACCCCAGGGCCACCACCAGGGTGTCGCAGGGGAGGACTTCCCGCTGGCCGGTGTCGCGCACGCCCCGACGACCATCGGCGCCGGGTTCCGTGAGTTCCATCACGGCGCACGCGGCCTCGGTGATCCAGCCCTGGTCGTTGCCCTTGAGTTCCACCGGTGTGGTGAGCCAGCGGAAGACAATGCCTTCCTCCATGGCATGCTCCAGTTCTTCCTTGCGGGCGGTGCTCTCGGCCACGGAGCGGCGGTAGACCACCGTCACCTCGGCCCCCAGGCGCTTGGAGCAGCGGGCGGCATCCATGGCCGTGTTGCCGCAGCCCACGACCACCACATGCTTGCCCACGGTGATGGGAGTGCCGTGCTCGGGGAAGAGATCGGCCCGCATGAGGTTCACGCGGGTCAGGAATTCGTTGGCGGTGTAGACGCCCTTGAACTCCTCGCCGGGCACCCCCAGCATCCGCGGCAGTCCCGCGCCGGTGCCGAGGAAGACGGCATCGTATTCCTGGCGCAACTCTTCCAGGGTCATGGCCCGGCCGATGAGGGTATTCATCACGAACTTCACTCCCAGACGCCGCAGGGCCTGGACCTCGGAATCCACGATGGCGTTGGGCAGGCGGAATTCAGGGATGCCGTAGAGCAGCACGCCACCCGGCTTGTGCAGGGCATCGAAGACCGTCACCTCGTGCCCCTTCTGGATCAACTCCCCGGCGGTGGCCAGACCGGCAGGACCGGCGCCCACAATGGCGACTTTCTTCCCAGTGGCAGGCGCCACCTCCGGCAGCCTGGATTCACCCTCCAGCAAGCTGTCGGCGGCAAATCGCTCCAGACGGCCAATGGACACGGCATGGCCCTTAAGGCCCACCACGCAGTGGGCCTCGCACTGCTTCTCCTGGGGGCAGACGCGACCACACACGGAGGGCAGCGCCGAGTACCGCTTGAGGATGAGCCCAGCCTCCTGGGGATGGCCCGCCTCGATCTGCTTGAGGAAGCCCGGAATGTCGATCCCCACGGGACAGCCATCGATGCAGGTGGGCTTCTTGCACTGCAGGCACCGGGCGGCCTCCAGGCGCGCCTGCTCGGCGTTGAGACCGAGAGAAACCTCTAGGAAGTTGGTGATGCGCACCGAAGGATCCTGGCAGGCCATCTCCTGGCGGGGGATCTTCATGCGCTGGGGCGCCTTGAAGGTCGGCAGATCCGCCATCTTCCAGTCGAAGTCGGCCACAGGCTCGATCACCGGCAGGTCGGCATCGGTCACCGGGGCCACAGTGTTGCGCCCCACCCGGCAGGTGTGGGCACCCTCGCCGACATGCTTCTCGTCTTCGTGGTACCAGTTCTGCCGCATGCGCAGCATCTGGAAGTCCACCTTGTGGCCGTCGAAATCGGGGCCGTCGAAGCAGGCGAACTTGAACTCGCCCCCCACGGTCACCCGGCAGCCGCCGCACATGCCGGTGCCATCCACCATCAACGCGTTGAGGCTCACCAGCGTGAAGATGCCGTAGGGGCGGGTCAGCTCAGCCACCGCCTGCATCATGGGCATGGGGCCCACAGCGATCACCTCGGCGACCTTCTCGCGGTCGAGGACCGCCTTCAGGGCTTCGGTAACGAGCCCCTTCTGCCCCCAGGAGCCGTCATCGGTGGTGATGATGAGTTCGTCCGACACCGCGCCCAGCTCTTCCGTAAGCAGCACCCGCTCCCGGCTGCGGCCCCCCAGGACGCTGATCACACGCTGGCCCCGGGCGTTCAAGACCTCCGCTGCCGTGAGCACCGCCCCCGCCCCGTATCCCCCGGCCACCAGCACCACAGTGCCCGTTTCCACCAGCTCCGTGGGCTGTCCCATGGGCCCCGCCACCGCATAGAGGCGATCCCCGGCGGAGAGTTTACACATGGCCCGGGTGGTGGCCCCGGCGACCATGACCACGAAGCGGATCCAGCCCTTACGCGCATCGCCGTTCACCAGAGTGAGCGGTACCCGCTCGCTCTTGGGAAAGGGCGCCACCATGATGAACTGCCCTGGCTTGCGCCCACGGGCCACCATGGGCGCCTGCACGATGAAGGACCAGGTCTCCGGCCCCACTAGGGTCTTTTCCAGGATGAGATAGCCATCTTCGGTGACCTCGTCGGTGGGCCAGATGGAGCGCCCCCGGAGGAGGGGAAGCAGCAGGTGCTCCTCGGTATCGATGTGCTGACGGACCAGGGCGAGCAGACGGCGGGCCAGCTCGGCGGTCACCGCAGGCTCCTTGGCTCCGCCCTCGGCGATCCCCGTGAGGATCTGGAGGTTGAGGTCCCACATCTCCCGATGCTCGCTCAGGAGCTGCTCTTCCAGCTGTTCGGCCCCCAGTTCCTCCAACAGGGGGAAGAGTTCCCGCTCCTCGGCCTCGTTGTGGGGCCGCAGCACCTCGTAGATCCACTGACTGGCCTCGTCCACGGCGGTCCAGACGCCTTCCGCAAGGGCCGTTTCAAGGGTTTCCATGCGCTGGAGGGCTTCCCGATGAAGGTCGTGCCATCCCTCGAGGTGATATGCAACGGAAGACAGGGGAGGGGTGGGCTGAGACATCGGAGATTCTCCAGGCGACGATTTCAATATGCCTTGGATGGCGGTCAAGGCGCGAGGCGGTCCACCCCGTTCCAACCATGACAGCCCAGCACTTTACACCCCGAGGATGCCAGCCCGGTCACAATTTTCGATCCCTGACTCCGAATATGGATCCCGAGTGGCAGAATCCTTGCTACCTTACCTGTCGAAGGATCCGCCCTCCCGGGCGCCCCTGGTAAATCCGTCCCAAACGCCTAGACTTTTTCCAGTGCGTGCCGTTGAAGTTCTCTTCCCTCATCTGCAAACCACTCGGGCCCGTTGGGCCCCCACCCCAAGGAGTTCCCATGCGTCGTTTCGTTCTCGTCGCCGCCGCCCTGCTCGTGGCTGGTGCGGGCTACGCTAAGCCCACCACCGTCAAGGGCGCATCCTGCAAGGCCTGCCATGTTTCCATGCCGGCCAAGAAGGACAACCTCAACGCGAAGAGCCTGGAGTGGATGAAAAAGTAC
>JAYREN010000005.1:12521-42801 GCA_041908845.1 Holophaga sp.
ATCCGAGTGCAAGAACTGCCACACTTGGGAAAACGGCAAGCTTGCCACCAAGAAGAGCTGAGGCCTTTGCTCGAATCAAAAAACGGCGCCCAGTGGGCGCCGTTTTTTTAGCCCTGGAGCCAGATCGGCTCGAGGCCCAGCAGCTTGGCCACGGCCTCCCGGCCCCGGGGGCCGGGATCCTCGGTGAACTCGTTGACCCAGCCCTGCACGTAGCGGCTGACCATGTCTCGGTCCATGCCCCGGCCGAAAGACTGGGCGTAGTCCACACTTTCCCAGTGGCGCTCGCGGGCCATTGCAACGCTTTTTCTCATCAACCGTGCAAAACGCATCTTCAGTTCGGTGGGCAGGGATTTCCGGATGGCATTGCCCCCCATGGGCAGGGGCAGATCGTAGGCATCCTTCCACCACCGCCCCAGATCCACCACCAGGTTGAGGCCCAACTCCCGATACATGAGCTGGCTTTCGTGGATGAGCAGCCCGGCGGCATAGCGGCCTTCCGCCACGGCGGGCATGATCTCGTCGAAGGGCAGGAGCTCGACCTTGGGCTCGAAGCTCAGTGTGGCCGTCCACCGCCGCAGGGACAGGTAGGCGCTGGTGCGCACCCCTGGGATCGCCAGGGTCAGCCCGGCCAGTTCTGCGGGAGTCACCGAAACCTTGGAAACCACCAGCGGCCCCGTTCCCTCCTGGATGCTGCTGCCCGCCGTCAGAAGCTCGTAATGGTCCTTGAGTTTGGGATAGGCGCCGAAGCTGATGGCCGTCACGTCGTAGCGCGCCTCCGTGGCCTCGGCGTTCAGCCGCTCGATGTCCTTTCGCACGAACTCGAAGGCGAACCCGGCCCGGTCTGGATCGTCATCCATCCATCCCAGGGCCAGGGGCGCCATCATGTAGGCATCGTCGGAATCGGGGCTGTGGGCGATGGTAAAAGGGGTCACTGGCTGCTCCCTGGGGATGCGCTTTCGCGGGTTCCCAATTTTTCCTTCACCCGCTCGATGGCCCGGGCCGCCGCGGCGTACCCGGCGTTCTCGTCCAGGGCCTTCCGATAGTGTTCGAGGGCCTGTTCCAAGCGCCCCATGCCTTCGTAGACTCGGCCCAGATTGAAATAGGGGAAGCAGTAGCTCTCGTAGCGCTTGGCCTTCAGGGCCATGCGCAGCCAGGGGATGGCATCCTCGGGCTGGCCCTGCTCCACGCAGTAGGCGCCGATGTCGTTGTAGGGGTTTCCGAACTCCGGATCGAGATCGATGGCCCGGTGGCAATCCGCGATGGCCCCGTCGTAATCCTGGCGGGTGGACTTGGCCCAGCCCCGGAAGGTGTAGGCCTCGGCAGTCGGGAAGCATTCCAGGCTCTGATCGTAGAGGGCGATGGCTTGGTCCATCTCGCCCTTCATGTGGTGTTGGTAGGCCTTGCCCACCAGTTCCATGGCTTCCTGTCGTTTCTCGTTCTTGCTCATCGGGCTCCAGGATATCAGACGTGGTGTCCAGGCTTGGCCCGGACGCCCCGTGGGGAGCACGAGGGGTACGTAGAGGGCGCGAAGCGGCCGGGCGGTCCCCCCTCGTTCATGTCGGACAGGCGCGCTCCCTCTCCGATGCCGCCACGGCTATCCTGGTGTCATGGCGAACGAGATCCCAGGTACCTACTGCCAGAACTGCTTCACCTGGAACCCAGGGGACCGGGAGAGCTGTCGCAAATGCGGCAATCGCCTCCTCATCGTCACCGGCGACCAGGGCTGGGACGAGAGCGAAGAAGCCGAAGAGCACGAAGACCTCGACGAGCACCTGCTGGAGCGCATCACGGGCCTGGAAGAGAATCTCCGCCGCGTGGAGACCTACCTCGAAACCGTTTCGGATCAACTGGGGCGCCTGGAACGCTCCGAGGTCATGCTGCGCAACGGCCTCATGTCCCTGGTGCAGGAGCTGGAGTCCAAGGGCAGGATCGACGGCCAAGCCTTCTCCACCCGCTGGGAAGAGCTGGTGGAGGAGAACCTCCAGCTCATCGGCGCCCGAGAGCTCTTCACGCGCTATCGGGCGCGGATCCTTCCCATCTCCAGGCCCAAGTCCGTCTCCCAGCTGCGCCGCGCCCTGCTGGAAACGGCGGCCTTCCTGGAAAACGCCCAGCTCATGGAGGCGGCCCAGCGGCTCTCCCAGGCCCTGCCCCTGGATCCCAAGAACTACGAGCTGCTCTTCACCGTGGCGGCCCTCAAGGAGGTCGTGCAGGAATTCGACGAGGCCGAGGCCCTGGTCCGAAAGGTGGTGGCCCTGAGCCCCCGGCATTACGAGGCCTGGATGCTGCTGGCCAAGCTGCTCCGGGACATTCCGGATCACGCCGACGGCGCCATCGAGGCCCTGCGCACCGCCGCCGAACTCCGCCCAGACGAATCGGAACCTCGCATCCAACTCTGCGAACTGCTGCTGGATGAGGAAGATCTGCAGGGCGCCCAGGAAGCCGCCCTGGAGGCCCTCAACCTCCAGCGGGACGGAGAGACCCTGAGCCTTCTTGGCGAAGTCCTGCTGGCCCGGGGCGAGGCCGCCAAGGCCATCGCCACCCTCAAGGAGGCCTCCAGCTTCATGCCCGGCGACCTGATGGTGCGGGAGCTGCTGGCCGAGGGCTACATCCTGGCCGAAGAGCGGGCCAAGGCCTTCGCCATTCTCGAGGATCTACTCCAGCAGCACCCGGGCGATCCCGAACTGCTCCTGCTCCTCGACGCCGAGAGCCCTGCCCAGCTGCGCTCCGCCCGGGGTGGCAAGGCCGAGGCCCGGTTCCTGCTGGATGATGCCGAAGGCTGGCTGAAGGACGGCAACATCGCCGAGGCCGAGGCCTCCCTTCGCAAGGCCCGCCGCAAGGACAAAAGCGAACGGGCCGACTGGGTGGAGCTGCAGATCGCCTGGCATCGGGATCCCAAGCGCAACCTGCAGGCAGCCCTGGCATTCTCCCTTTCTCCCAGGCACCCCCGCCTCTGTTTCCTGGCCCTGCGTCTGGCCATTGACTACTACATGGAGAAGGAGAACGAGCCCGCCACGACACTGGCTCTTGAGGGTTTCCTGGCCGCCCATCCCAAGAGCAGCGGGGCCTGGGAATCCGCCGTCATTCGCCAGGCGTACCGTCTCATGGCGGGCCAAGTCACCGACTCAGATCTGGCCGAGGTCAAGCGCCTGCACGCCAAGCCACTCCCCGGCCAAGCCTCCCGGGTGCGCACGCTGTTGGGCCAATACTTGCTGGACCTCAAACGCCCCGCCGAGGTCGTGGAGCTCCTGCTCCCGGCCCTGAAGACCGAACCCACGGTCATCAACCATTTCCAGCTGGGCACGGCCATGGCGGCCCTCGGCGACCGTGAGGATGCCATGCAGATCCTTCAGGAAGGTCTTGAGGCCGATTCCGGAGACCTCCCCGAAGATCAGGCCGTCCTGGTCCAGAAGAAGATGGAGAGCCTGCTCCGGGAACTGGAACAGACCCCCTGATCCTTCCGCCAACTTCCGTCACATGGGCCTTCGGGCGGAGGATCAATAGTTGACAAATTCGGTATGAATTAGAGAATCTAAGAGACGGGCCCGGATAATCCGCCCCATCCCCACCAGAATGGTCCCCGCCGCTCGCGCGGGACCGGCCGGGAGAAACCATGAGCTCGCCCCTTCAGCAGGTCACCAGCCAGGAATACAAGTACGGCTTCGTAACGGACATCGAATCGGAAAGCGCCCCGCCGGGGCTCTCCGAAGACACCATCCGCCTAATCAGCGCCAAGAAAGGCGAGCCCGAGTGGCTGCTCGAGTACCGACTGAAGGCCTACCGCCACTGGCTCACCATGACCGAGCCCGAGTGGGCCCACGTCACCTACACCCGGCCCGATTTCCAGAAGATCGTCTACTACAGCGCCCCCAAGCCCAAGGAGGCCAAGTACCAGAGCCTGGACGAAGTCGATCCCGAGCTGCTGCGCACCTTCGAAAAGCTCGGCGTCCCCATGGACGAGCGCAAGGCCCTGGCGGGCGTGGCGGTGGACGTGGTCTTCGACAGCGTCTCCGTCACCACCACCTACAAGGAGCGCCTGGGCGAGATGGGCATCATCTTCTGCTCGCTCTCCGAGGCCGTGCGCGAGCATCCCGAACTGGTTAAGAAATACCTGAGCAGCGTGGTGCCCTACTCCGACAACTTCTACGCGGCCCTCAATAGCGCCGTGTTCACCGATGGCTCCTTCGTGTTCATCCCCAAGGGCGTCACCTGCCCCATGGATCTGAGCACCTACTTCCGCATCAACAACAAGGAATCCGGCCAGTTCGAGCGCACCCTCATCGTGGCGGAGGAAGGCGCCTCCGTGAGCTACCTGGAGGGCTGCACCGCGCCCCAGTTCGACACCAACCAGCTGCACGCCGCCGTGGTGGAGCTGGTGGCCCTGGACGAAGCCGACATCAAGTACAGCACCGTGCAGAACTGGTACGCGGGCGACAAGGACGGCAAGGGCGGCATCTTCAACTTCGTCACCAAACGCGGCCTGTGCAAAGGCCGCAATAGCAAGATCAGCTGGACCCAGGTGGAGACCGGCAGCGCCATCACCTGGAAGTACCCCAGCTGCGTGCTGCTGGGGGAAAACAGCATCGGCGAGTTCTACTCCGTGGCCCTCACCAACCACAAGCAGCAGGCCGACACCGGCACCAAGATGATCCACATCGGACGCAACACCAAGTCCACGATCATCAGCAAGGGCATCAGCGCCGGGGAGAGTTCCAACAGCTACCGCGGCCTGGTCAAAGTGCAACCCAAGGCCGATGGCGCGCGCAACTTCAGCCAGTGCGATTCCATGCTCATCGGCCAGAGCTGCAGCGCCAACACCTTTCCCTATATCGAGGTGCAGAACAAGAGCGCCAAGGTGGAGCACGAGGCCACCACCAGCAAGATCGGCGAGGAGCAGCTCTTCTACTTCCAGCAGCGCGGCATCCCCGCCGAGGACGCCATTTCCATGATCATCAACGGCTTCTGCAAGGACGTATTCCGCGAGCTCCCCATGGAATTCGCCGTGGAAGCCACGAAACTGTTGTCCCTCAAACTCGAAGGTTCGGTCGGATAAAAAATGAAACCGCGAATGACGCGAATGGGCGCGAATAAAAAAAGGGAAAGCCCATTCGTGAGCATTCGCGAAATTCGCGGTTAATTCTTTCTTGGAGTTGAACATGCTGAGCATTCGTGGCCTGCGGGCCCGCATCGGTGAGAACGAAGTCCTCAAAGGCATCGATCTGGAGATCAAGGCGGGCGAAGTGCACGCGATCATGGGGCCCAATGGCTCAGGCAAGTCCACCCTGGGCAAGGTGCTCGCGGGGCATCCGGCCTACGAAGTCACTGGCGGCGAGGTGCTCTTCGAGGGGAAGAATCTCTTCGAGATGGAGGCCGACGAACGCGCCCGGGCCGGTGTCTTCCTGGGTTTCCAGCACCCCATCGAGGTGCCGGGCGTGAGCAACGCCAGTTTCATCCGCCTAGCCTATAACAAGAAGGCCGAGGCCGAGGGCCGCGAGGAGCTGGACCCGCTGGAGTTCGACGACTTCATCCAGGAGAAGATCAAAGAAGTGAAGATGGATCCCGCCCTGCTGGACCGCAGTCTCAACGAGGGCTTCTCCGGCGGCGAGAAGAAGCGCAACGAGATCCTGCAGATGGCGGCCCTGGAACCCAAGCTCGCCATCCTTGACGAGCTGGACTCGGGCCTGGATATCGACGCCCTTCGGGTGCTGGGCGAGGCCGTGAACCGTCAGATGAAGCCCGAACGCGCCCTGCTGCTCATCACCCACTTCCCGCGCCTACTCGAAACCATCCAGCCGGACCAGGTTCATGTGCTTTCCGGGGGCCGCATCGTGAAGCGCGGCGGCAAGGAACTGGCGGTGGAACTGGAAACCCGAGGGTACGACTGGCTCAAAGGCGAAGGCGCCGCACCCCTGGCTAGCTCCGGGAGGGCCTGATGACGGCGCTCATGGAATGCAGCCTGTTGCTGGATCTGCTGGGGTCGGCGCGCCCGGCAGAATGGACACCCCTTCGTCAGGCCGCGGAAGCGCGCCTCGAAACCAAGAGCCTTCCCACCCTCAAGGATGAAGACTGGAAGTACACCGACCTGAAGCTTCTGCGCGAGACGACCTTCACGCCAGGCTCGGCGATGGAAGTGGATATCGCGGAAAGCATCCTGCCCGAGGCCCGGGGCACGCGCCTGGTCTTCGTGAACGGCCACTTCGCACCGCACCTCAGCAACACCTCCGCCCTGCCGCCGGGGGCGCGCTTGCTCCGTCTTGCCAGCGCATCCGAAGCCGCCGCGGGGCTCGGATCCATGGCGACGCCCGAATCCAGTGATGTCTTCGCCAACCTCAACCACGCCCGGTTCACGGACGGCGCCTACCTGTACGTGCCAAAGAGTGTCCGGGTGGAAGCCCCCCTGCATGTAATCTTCGTGTCGAAACAGACTGGCGCAGGGGCTACCTGCTCTCTGCCTAGGCTGCTGGTGGTGCTGGAAAACGGCGCCAAGGCCCAGCTCATCGAAGAGTATCTGGGCGAAGGGCAGTACCTCACCAACGCCGTCACCGAGGTCCGCCTCCACGAGAATGCCGGCCTTCCACATCTCCACCCTGGGGGCCCGGGTGGATCGTGGCGCCCGCTACGAGTGCCGCACCCTCAGCCTGGGCGCCCGACTCAGCCGCCAGACCCCCGGCATTCTCATGGCCGAGGAAGGGGCGGAACTGGAGCTCAACGGTCTGGCCCTGTTGGAGGGCAATCAGGTGGCAGATACCCACTCCCGCATCGAACATGCCGTGCCTCGGTGCACCACCCGACAGCTCCAGAAGACCATCGTGGACGGCCACTCCCGGGGCATCTTCAACGGCCGGATCCATGTCCACCCCGGCGCCCAGCAGACCGATGCCCAGCAGCAAGCCCGCAGCCTCCTTCTCTCTGAGCATGCGCGAGTGGATGCCAAGCCCGAACTGGAGATCTACGCGGACGACGTGAAGTGCGCCCACGGCGCCGCCATCGGCCAGCTCGATCCCGAGGAGCTTTTCTATCTCCAGAGCCGCGGCCTCAACCTGGACACGGCCCGCAACCTGCTCACCTACGGCTTTGCCGCGGATCTCCTCGCCGCCATCCCCGTGGCCAGCCTGCGAAGGCAGCTGCGAAAGGCCGTCATGGCGCGGACGAACTCGGTGGACCTTGAGGTTCTGGCATGACCAAGGAAATGAAGTCCACGGATGCACATGTATACACACAGATGGGAGACAAAACTCTGAACGTGGATGCCATCCGCCAGGACTTCCCGCTTTTGATGACGTCCTTCCACGGCAAGCCCATGGTCTACCTGGATAGCGCCGTCAGCGGGCAGGTGCCCCAGCCGGTGATCGAACGCATGGACCACTACCAGCGCCTGGAGCACACCAACGTGCATCGCGGCGTGTCTACCCTGAGCCAGGAAGCCACCGACCGCTTCGAGGAGGCCCGGGAAAAGGTGCGGTCCTTCCTCAATGCCGCCTCCAACAAGGAGATCATCTGGACCCGGGGCACCACAGAGGCTATCAACCTCGTGGCCCAGACCTTTGGCCGTGCCAATGTGCATGAGGGCGACGAGATCCTTCTCAGCGCCATGGAACACCACGCGAACATCGTGCCCTGGCAGATGCTGGCCGAAGAGCGCGGCGCCACCATCCGCGTGATCCCCATGAACGATGCGGGCGAACTGCTTCTCCAGGATCTGGATTCCCTGCTCACACCTCGCACCAAGATTCTAGGCATCATCCAGGTCTCAAACGTACTCGGCACCATCAATCCGGTGAAGGAGATCATCGCCCGAGCTCATGCCAAGGGCGTGCCCGTGCTGGTGGACGGTGCCCAGGCCGTGCCGCACATGAAGGTGGACGTGCGCGACCTCGATGCGGATTTCTACGTTTTCAGCGGCCACAAGCTGAGTGGCCCCACCGGTATCGGCGTGCTTTACGGGAAGAAGGCCCTATTGGAGAAGATGCCCCCCTGGCACGGTGGCGGCAGCATGATCCTGTCCGTGAGCTGGGAGAAGACCAGCTATATCGGCCTGCCGGGCAAGTTCGAGGCTGGCACCCCCGCCATCACCCAGGCCATCGGCCTCGGCGCCGCCCTGGACTACCTTCAGACCATCGGCATGGAACGTATCGGCGCTCACGAGCACGAGCTGCTGGTCTACGCCACCGAACGCCTCTCGGCCATCGAGGGGCTGCGCATCATCGGCACCGCGAAGGCCAAGGCCAGCGTCATCTCCTTCGTGCTGGAGGGCATCCATCCCCACGACGTGGGCAGCATCCTGGACCACGAAGGAGTCGTGGTGCGGGCCGGCCATCACTGCGCCCAGCCTGTGATGAAACGCATGGGCGTCCCCGCCACCACCCGCGCCTCCTTTGCCTACTTCAACACCCGCGAGGATGTGGATGCCCTGGCGGCGGGTATTCTGAAGGTAAAGGAAATCTTCGGATGAGCGACCCTCGCGAGCTGTATCAGCAGGTGATCCTGGAGCACAACAAGAAGCCCCGGAATTTCGGGAAGCTGGAGCCCTGCACTCACCACGCCCACGGGCTGAATCCCCTCTGTGGCGATGACATCGAGCTCACGCTCATCGTAGAAGACGGCCTCGTCAAGGACCTGAAGTTCAGCGGCCACGGCTGCGCCATATCCCAGGCCTCCAGCTCGCTGATGACCGTGAACGTCAAGGGTAAACCCGTGGCCGAAGCCGAGGCGATGGTAGAACAGTTCCGGGAGATGATCCGGGGCAAGCTCGACCCCGCCACGGATCCCCACCTCTTGGGCAAGCTCGTCCTCTTCCAGGGCGTGAAGGATCTCCCCAGCCGCGTGAAGTGCGCCGTCCTCCCCTGGGCCACCCTGCACAGCGCCCTCGAGGGCGAGCAGCTCGCTTCTACAGAATAGGAATTACGAATGATCGCGGATCAAATCCGATTCTTCATTCGCGCCCATTCACGTCCATTCGTGGTTTACAGAGGTTTTTGATGCCCAAGATTGCCGAGATCGAGTACACGCCAAACCCCAATGCGGTGAAGTTCGTGCTGCGCCAGCCGCTGGCGGTGGGCTTTGCCAAGAGTTATCCAGACGCCACCATCGCTGAAGCAGATCCCCTGGCCAAGGCCCTCTTCGAAGTGGGGCACGTCACCTCTGTCTTCATGCAGGACAAGTTCCTCACCATCACCAAGGATGACGGCATCGGCTGGAGTGAGCTGCTCCCCAAGCTGGCACCGCCCATCCGCGCCGCTCCTGGCGTGGCAGGCGATCCCCTGGCGGGCGTGGAACGCACCGAGCGCCCCTCCATCCAGTGCGATCCCAACGACGAATTCCTGGAGAAGGTCCGCAAGGTCCTGACCATCCAGATCCTCCCCGCCCTCGCCGCCGATGGTGGCGGTCTGGAGATCGTGGGTCGCCATGAGAAACAGGTGATGATCCGCTACCAGGGCGCCTGCACCACCTGCCCTGCTGGCCTCACCGGCACCCTGGTGGCCATCGAAGGCATCCTCAAGGCCGAAGTAGATCCGGAGATCGTGGTCATCACGGTGTGAGGGAACGGGTGGGGCTTTTATGGCGCCGTTGTGAGGGTGGATAGGCTGGCCAGATCAGAACACCGACCATCCCGTCTCGGTCGTGAAGCGGTCGAGGGCTTCCAGGCCGGCCACGCTGTTGCCGCGCTCATCCAGGGCCGGGCCCCAGGTGGCGAGCGTTCCCCTGCCAGGCAGGATGGCGAGGATACCGCCGCCCACGCCGCTCTTCACCGGCAGGCCCACACGGTAGGCGAAGTCCCCCGCGGCATCGTAGGTGCCGCAGGTGAGCAGGACCGCATTCATCCGCTTCGCCTCGCTGCGGGTCATGAGGCGCGTGCCGTCGGCGCGCAGGCCGTGACGGGCAAGGAAGAGGCCGGTCCTCGCCAGGTCGGCGCAGCTCATGGTGATGGCGCACTGGCGGAAATAGGTGTCCAGCACTGCCGGCACCTCGTTCTCGAGGTTTCCGTAGCTGGCCATGAAGTGAGCCAGGGCCGCGTTGCGATGGCCGTGCGCCGCTTCGGAGGCCGCCACCACCTCGTCCACGCCGATGCCAGGATGGCCGCTCTCCGTGCGCAGGAAGGACAGCAGGTGTCCAAGCGGCTCCGCCTCCAGGCTGCACAGACGATCCGTCACCACCAGTGCGCCGGCATTGATGAACGGATTGCGGGGGATGCCCTGCTCGTGCTCCAGCTGAACGAGGCTGTTGAAGGGGTTGCCGGAAGGCTCCCGCCCGACACGCTTCCACAGCGCTTCCCCGTCCCTCGCGAGCACGAGCGCGAGCGTGAAGGCCTTGCTGATGCTCTGGATGCTGAAGGGGTCGCGCCAGTCGCCCGCGCCAATTACCGGCCCGTCGAGGGGGGCGAAGGCAATGCCGAAGTGGTTGTGATCCACGGCCGCCAGGGCGGGAATGTAGTCCGCGACAACTCCTTCCCCAGGCGAAGCCTTGCCTGCGATGTCATTCAGAAGGGCTCGTACGTCCATCCCTCCAGGCTAGACGTGGATAGGGGAATTAAAAGCCCCATTCTGACCCGCCCCATCCAATTGCGGAGCCCCGACCTCACCACGTCTAAGCCAGTAGCAGGTTTATGTAGCCGGGATCTGGACGACCGGGGTGCCCTGGATCTCGGTGATCCCGAAGTCTGTGAGTTCCCGGGTGATCACATAACCTCGGCGAACCTTTTTCTCGCTGCAGAACTGGGCCAGGCCCTTCAGGTGGCGGCACCGGTGTGCTGAGAGCGATACTTCACTTCGAAGAGAACCAACTCGCCTTCGATGTCCGCGATGATGTCTACCTCAACCTCCTTCTTCCCACGCCAGTAGGAGAAGCCGATGCTCTGGCGATAGTAGCGGGTGAAGACGTGCTTGAAGAAGGCAGTCTCGACCGCCCGCCCCATGGCCGCAGAGTCATCAAGCAGGGCCTTCCCCTTGAGCAGCATACTGGGAGCTATCGCCGCCTCGATGAGGTAGACCTTCGAACGGCCACGGAGCACTTCCTTGCCTTAGCCGTGCGGTTTGAGTTGGTAGATCAGGTGGTGGACTCCAGCAGCTCGATGAAGTTGCTCACCGTAGCCAGATCAGCGCGAGGAACTCCAGGTTCGTGATGAAGGAACGGCGATCAGGATTCCGAAATGCGTGGTACCCCTCAGGATCCGGGATTCCAGCGGGGGGCGTCCGGGGAGGACTCGGTCCACGGCCTTCGGCACACCCGGATCTCCCCGTCGAAGCGGACATGGAGGCCGTCCTCGGCCGCGTCCTGGTGGTTCAGGACTGATCCCCGGGCCCGGGCGTGGTCCAGCAGGGCCAGATCCACATCGGCGACGATGACCATCTCCGCATTGGGGGCCGCTTCCGTCGCGATTCCATCCATGGGGAAGGAGAAGTCCGCGGGGGTGTAGACCCCACTCTGGGCGTACTGGGCCGTCAGGTCCGTGATGAGCGGAAGGCTCCCCGTCATGCCCGCGGTGGCCACGTAGATCTGGTTCTCCACGGCCCGGGCCCGGGCGCAGGTGGTCACCCGGCTGCAGCCGCGGCGGTCATCCGTGAGGTAGGGCACCAGCAAGAGCTGGACGCCCTGCTCCGCCATCAGGCGGGCAACCTCCGGGAACTGGACGTCATAGCAGATGGAGACCCCGAAGCGCCCGAAGTCCGTTTCGATCACCTGGAGCTCCTGCCCAGGATGGAAGCGCCAGACCTTCCGCTCCGTGGGGGTCAGATGGAGCTTGGGCTGATGGACCGGGGGATGGCCCGGCACGAAGATGGAGGCCACGTTCTGGATCCGCCCATCCCCGGTGCGCCGGGGATGGGTGCCCGCCACGAGAATGCGGTCGTATTCCTTAGCCAGGCGGAGGAACAGGTCCTCGAAGGGCTGGCTGTAGTCGTCCGCCAGGGCCCGCATGGCCTCGTCCGGCTCCAGACCGGGCCCCAGGCAGCTCAGGAGCTGGGCCCCCAGGAGTTCGGGGAACAGGACGATATCGGAATCGTAGTCGTCCCCCACATCCACGTACGCCTCCACCTGGGTGGCGAAGGCCTTGAATTCGGCCACGGGACGCATGCAGTACTGGATCCCGCAAACCCGCACGGGACGCGAAAGGACAGGCTTCGGCGCCGTGAATCGCATCTCACAACTCCATCACGATGAGGGCCGCGTGGCCGTAGGTTTCGGGATCGGGAGCGTAGTCCCGCAGCAGCCCCCGCACTTCGAATCCGATGTGCATCTGCTTGGAGACCGTCGGATCGAACAGGCGCCCGGCCACCACCCCCTCCAGGTACTGCTCGGGAGTCAAGTTGTCGGCATGGCGGTGGTAGCCCGCGAGCCTCGCCCCCGCCACGAAGGCCCGGCATCCGAGCCGCCGGGCCAGCGCCAGACGGGCGTCGTAGAGGGCCCGCCCCGCATGACGTCCTTGCCAGGCAGGATCCACGGCGATGTTCACGCCGTAGAGGGTATCTCCCAAAGGATCATGGGTCGAAAGCGTCCCCTGTCCCGTCAGGTCCAGCCACGTATGGGGCTCCAGCGCCTGGGCGAGGTTCGTCCGCATGGTGGTGGAGGTGCCGATGATCGTGCCGTCGGAAGCCTCCGCCACGAACTGCCCTTCCCGGAAGGAGTCCAGGTGAAGGAGCAGGCTGCGCTCGCTCCACACGGCCTCGGGGCCATGCAGCGGAGGCGGGTAGACCCGAACCATGAGGGCCCGGATCCCTTCCGCATCTTCTGGACGGCGGTCTCGGACGATGAACGGATCGGACACGGGGCAGCTCCTCTGGCACACGACCGGCGTGGGTGGAGCGGCGGCCCGACCGCTCCGGGAGCCTGCGGCATCGACCGCACCCTTGCCCATCCAGGCTCCCCCAACCGCGGCGCGGAATCAAGCGCGGCGCCCAGGTGAATAGATCACAGGCGTTCAGCCCCAGTCCAAATTCCACCGCGCCCCAGTTTCCAAGACCACCAGGAGGCGGTAATCGATGGCAAGAATCTGTGAGGAGCTGAGGGATTTCCAGGCCCAGGCTTTTCCTGTCATGTCGGAGCGCGGGAGCCTTTGGATAGGGGGCCAGGGGCCCTAGCGGCTCGCGGCCGCCGACCGAAGGCGGATGTTCTGGATCCCGACGGAAGCAGAGAGAAGCCTGGCGCTCCGAAAGCATCCAAACAGATCATTCGCTTTTTGTTTGCCTACATTATTCCAGAGACTGCCGATAACGCCTTGGTCCGCCCTCGCCGCCGATGGCGGTGGACTGGAGATCGTGGGCCGCCACGGAAGCAGGTGTTGATCCGGTCAATGCTGTAGCGGAGTGCCTGCACCACTTGCCCCGCCGACCTCACCGGCCTCACCGGCACCCTGGTGGCCATCGAAGGCATCCTCAAGGCCGAAGTGGATCCGGAGATCGTGGTCATCACGGTGCGAGGAGACGGGGTGGGACTTTAATGGCGCCGTTGTGAGGTGGAAAGTGGGCGATTCAACGCGCCGCCCAGGTGCTCGAATCATCTTGCGTACGGCAACTCCAGCGCCCTGGAAAGAAAGCGAATCAGGGGTTCATCCCGACGGCAGGCCTCGGTGAAGCGCGCCAAGAAACCCCGCGCACAGATCTGTCCTTGGGTGAAGGGCGTGTACGTATAGAAGTCCTTCAGCTTCAGATCCTCGGCAAGAGGATGAGTAGGATCAAAGCCCGGGGGCACGCGCTTGAGGGCTTCGCCGGTGACTTCAAGACCCTTCGCGCGTAGAGCCTTCCACTCCCTCGCATGACTGATCATCCGTTCCCGCACCTTGCGAAGGGATTCCGGATCGGGACGCCACAGTCCCGCACTCATGAAACAGCCTCCAGGCTCCAGATGCAGGTAATAGCCAGGTGCATGGACATCCTTGGAGCATTCCCGATGGCGGAATTGAGCGCCCACATTGGTCTTGTAGGGGCTCTTGTCCTTGGAGAAGCGCGTATCGCGAAAGATGCGGAACATGGAACCACCCGAAGGACGAGGATCCGCGAGAAAGTGCGGGCTCAAGTCTCTCAGGGGTTCCGCGAAGGCCAGGATGAAGGCCTGCATGGGCCCCCGCACTTCGGCCTCGAAGCGCTCCCGATTGGCCTGGAACCATTCCCGGTCGTTGTAGACCGCCAGTTCCGACAGGAAACGGAAGAGCGCCGGCGAGAAGTAGGCATCTGATCCAGCTTTATCCGCCGAGTCGCGCGTAGCCATCCCTCACCTCCGGGTCCAGCTTCGGCGACTGGGTGGCCTGAGGCAAGGGATCGATGCAATTGCGGAGCCCACGCTTGGCCCCAGGCATTCGGAGTCTATGGAAAGTCAGGCAGACGCGGATCTCTGCGGCGCAAGGCGCAGGAATGCCAGAAAATCCGATTCGCTCCGAGTAAAGGAACAGGTTCCAAGCACCTTGGCATCGGGGGCGAGAATGGCATAGAGGGGCAGCTCGATGGAATTGAATCGGGACTGTTGAATCTGCTTATTGCTGAGATCCGGTTCCAATGCTCTATCGGTATGAAGCCTCAACCGAATGCAGCCTCCAAGCAGCTGGGCCACCGCGGGCCGCGTGAACATGTTCTGCTCCATCCAGCGGCAGTTGGTGCAGGTGTACCCCGTGAAGTCGATGAAGAGAGGCCGACCCGTGCGACGAGCCTCTCCCAGGGCCTGGGCGTAGTCCGTGAACCAGCCTTCCTCCGCACGCGCCTGCGCCCGGGGCGGCAGGAAGGCGTCCAACTCGCCCATGGGCCGTCCTTGAAGGCCCGTGAGGAGATAGAAGAGGATGGAGGCGAAGGTCGCGGCAATGAGGGCCCGGACCGCGCCGATGCGCTCGGTCGCCTCGTCCTGGAGCAGCCGGAAGCTGCCCAGCAGGTAGAGCAGGATCATCAGGGCGCAGGCCGCCCAGATGGCCAGGAAGAGTTCTCGTGAGAGCAATCCCGTTCCCAGCGAAAGATCGGCATTGCTAAGAAATTTGATCGCGGCGGCGACCTCCAGAAAGCCCATCACCACCTTGAGCCGGTTCATCCAGGCACCGGCCCGGGGCAGGCGGAGGATGGCCGCGGGAAAGAGGGCAAGCAGAACGAAGGGCAGGGCGAAGACACTGGAGAAGCCCAGCATGCCCACGATGGGGTAGAACCATTCGCCCCGGGAGGCGGAGAGCAAGGCCGAGCCCACGAAGGGCACCGTGCAGGTGAAGGAGGTCAGGGTGAAGGTCAAGCCCATGAGCAGGACGCCCACCACGCCTCCGCCCGAAGGTGGCCCCAGCCGCGTCAGTATGAAGGCGGGGAGGCGGATCTCCAGCGCCCCAAAGAGATTGAGCGCGAAGAGCAGGAAGACCGCGGCGATGAGAATGTTGACCCGTGGGCTGGTGGCGAAGCTCTGGATGCCCGCCGCGCCGAAGACGAGGGCCACCACGAGTCCCAGGGCCGTGAAGGTGGCCACGATCCCCGCGCCGTAGAAGAAGGCGTCCCGGAGGGCCCGCCCATTCCGCCCCTGAGCCCGGGCGGTGAAGAAGGAAACCGTGATGGGCACCATGGGGAAGACACAGGGCGTGAGGAGCGCCAAGGCGCCCGCGAGCATGGCGAAGCCCAGGAAGGCCCAGAACCCCTCGCGCTTCCGCGTGTGGATCTCCCGCTCCGAGGCCGTGATCGGGGCCTTCTCGCCGGGTTCCTCCTTCAGGATCGCGCCGGAAGCCGAGGACTCCACCTGCACGGTGAAGGGAAGCTCCAGGACATCCTGGGGTCGACATCCCCGCTCCGTGCAGGCCTGGTAGCTGATCCGCAGAGTCTCAGCGTGAGGCCCCTGCTGAAGGGACGCATCCAAGCGGATAGGTAGTTCCAGAAGGGCCTGGCCTTGGATCTGCCCCACCTCCATCTGGAATCCCTCGTCCCGCCTCCATTGGATGGGCGAGGCCGTACCGAGCCCTTCCAGGCGTAAGCGGCTCCCCGCCTTCAATTCCGCCCGCAAAGGTGCGGGACCTGCGCCCTCTGCGTTTCGCTGGAGCTGGGGCGGGAAGGTATGCCAACCCGGCGCGAGCCTTAACTGAATCTTCAGGGTGCCCATGCCTCCGGCCTCCGCCTTCAGGGTCGAAGCCGTGAGGCTGAGCGGAACCTCGGCCCGAAGGGGGACGAGCATCAGAAGCAGGGCCACCAGGAGCTTGAAATGGGATCGGATCACAGTCGCTCCGCGGACTAGAATACGAAGTGGGTGGCGAGCTTCCAGCCCTTGAAATCGGGCATCTCCCGGCACTGGCCGCCACTGCACACCAAGCCGCCGCGGATGGAGCCGCCCGAGATCACAAGGAAGGAATCCTTCCAGAGGTTCACCCGCAGGCTCCCGCTGTGAAAGCGCTTCTCATCGAAGTTCTTGCCCGGTTCGCTGCGGAACTGCTGCATGTAGGAGAGGGAGAACCACGGCGAGCAGGAGACCTGGGCCTGATAGTCCGATTCCCGGTAATCGGTGTTGTACGTGTCCACGTGGCGCTTGTCCCGCAGCTTCAGCTCCAGGCTCCAGCGTTTGCTGAAGCGGATAGCCGCCGCGGCGTCGCTGCGCCGCTCCGCGTATTGGATGTTCTTGACGCCAAACTGGGCGGAGAGCGTCAGCCACTCCCATAGATCCTCGGTGGTAAGGCCGCCGAAGATGTTGTGGCCGGTATCGGTGCGCACCACGAAGGGCCCCTGGTCGTTCTCCTTGATGGAGCCGCCACTGATGAACACGGAGATATCGGGATCCCTGAAACGATATTGGACGAGCAGGCGGACGGCCTCGCTGTGGGTCAGGTTGTTCTTCTCGTCGTCCCGATCCGCCAAGGGTGGGTTGTTCAGAGTGTTTTGCGGATTGATCAGGTCGCTCTCGAAGCGCTCGTACTTCCGATATTCCCCCATCAGGAATACGTTTCCGGGGTGAAGGGAGAGGTTGGCGTAGCTGGCCGCTCCGCGCTTGAGTTCCATGAAGTCGTCGGGCTTCTGCTCCCAGTCGAGGCGGGCGGACTCCGCGTAGTAGTTCAGGAATCCACCCAGATTGTCGCCGCTGACGCTTGCGGAGCTCACCGTGCGTTTGCGCAGCAATGGAAGCATGAAAGGATCGAGGTTGGCGGTGGGCTCATCCTCGATTTGAGCGGCGTGGAGCCCAACGCGATGGACGCCCGCGGAGGGGCCCTGAAGGTAGGTCACCAGCAGCTCGCCGCCCTTCACCTTCCAGGCCTGGTCCTTGGTCTCCGTCTCTACCTGTCCGGCCAGGGCGCGCAGTTCCACCCACTTCCCCTGAAAGCGCAGATCCCCGCCGCTGATCGTACGCTCCTTGAGGAGCTTGTCGATGGGCAGCACGGAGAGCACGAGGCCGCGACCGAGCAAGGCGTAGAAGTCACCCGCCAGGAGGGTGAAGCCGCCCTGGGAGTACTTCAGATACTTCCGGTAGAGCGCGTTATCCGAGCGATCCAGGGTGTGATCCGCGCTCTGCTGGTAGAAGTTCACGCCGCGGCCCGTGAGGCCCAGCGAGAAGCTGCCGCCATCCTCCAGGCTCCACCCAGCGGTCAGGGAAAGGGATTCCTGGTACTGGCGCCAACCCTCCTTCGGTCCCGGAGGCGGATTGCCTGCCACCGGGAGGCGGGTGGCCAGTTCGTTGTTTTGGAGCAGGAAATCATTGCTGAGGGACCACTGGAAAGCTTGGGATTCCTGAGCCTGGACGGGCGCCGCCAGCAGGCCCGCGAGAAGAAGGGTCGCTCGCTTCATTTCAGGGCGTCCAGTTTCTCGATCAAGGCCTTCTCGTCTCCAGGCACGTAGCCGGAGTGGCGGTAGGCGATCTCCCCACGCTTGTCGATGACCACGGTGAAGGAGATGTCCAGGGAGGGATTGAAGGCCCGCAGGATGGAGCTTTCAGGATCCAGCAGCACGGGAAAGGTGTAGCCCTTGCCCTGGATGAACTGGCTCACCTTGGCCATGGAGCTGGCGTCGTCGATGGAGACCGCCAGCACCAGGACTTCCGGATGGGTCTCGTGAATGGTCTGCAGCTTCTTCAGCATCTTGATGCAGGGGGCGCACCAGGTGGCCCAGAAATCCAGCACCACCACCTGCTTGCCCACCACATCGGCGGATCGGAAGACGGTGCCGTCCAGCTTCTTGCCCGCGAATTCGGGCACGGTACCGGCGTGGCCGATTCCCGCCACCACGGCGGCCATCAGCAGGGCCATGATTCGGCGTTTCATGAAGACTCCAGAGAAACCGGGGGCTGCAGGCCCCCGGGCAAATTTGAAGGAATGGATTGAGGACTACTTCATGCCCTGGGCGACCATGTTCCGAACCGTGTATTCGGAATAGCCCACCTGCCGGGACTTGACCTTGAAATCGCGACCGATGAGGATATTCGTCGGATAGCCCGTGATGGCCGCCAGGGTCGGCAGATCGTTGGTGTCATGTGTCACCGGAACGGTGGTCAAGCCGCCATCCTGGGCCCACTTGACCATGTCCTGGCTGGTGACTTTGTGCGTCCCGAAGTCCGAGAGATTTTCCAGGATCACGAGGCCCTGAGATCCATACTGATCCTGGATGCCCTGCAGGATCTTGGATTCGGTCTGACAGGGATTGCAGTAGACCTCGGAGCAGACCAGGAGAATCACCTTTCCCTTGTAGTCGCTGAGACGGAAGCTCTTGCCGGTCGCGTCGATGAAGTTCACTTCCGCCGCCGTCTGGCCCACGTTGAAACCCGTGTCCGTTGGTACCGCTGCGAAGTTGGCGGTGATCGTGAGGTTCTGGCTCACCTTCGAAACCGTGAGGGGATTGGAGGTGGAGGTAGTGAAGCCCGTGCCGGTCCAGTTCACGAAGCTCATGCCGGTATTTGGAACGGCGCTCACCGCCTGCGCATCACCGCCTGCGGCCACGGACTGAACACTGGTACCGCTGAGGGTTCCCCCTGCTCCCGCGACGAAATTCACGGTGTAGGTGGAGGGCGTGGAATTGAAATTGGCGGTGATCGTTTGGTCCTGGGTCACGTTGCGCAGCGTCAGTGGATTGGTCGTGCTGGTCGGAAACCCCGTGCCCGTCCAATTCGCGAAGGTCTTTCCAGCGCTGGGTACCGCCGTGACAGGCGCGGCATTCTGACCATTCGGAACGGTCTGAATCGCGGTGCCCGTGAGGGTCCCGCCGCTGCCTGCCAGGAAGGTCACATTGTGGGAGTTGATCGTGGCGGTGGCCGCGAGGGCGTGGTTGCCGTCCATGGTCACCGCGCCCGAAACCGGCACCGCATTTCCATCGAGGCTCACCTGCAGATTGGAATAGCCGCTCAGGGCCGAGAAGCTGTAGGGCACCGAAACACCCTTGGCGTAGGGGCCGCCGGCGCTGGGGGTGCCCGTCACACCTGTTCCGAGGTTGACGACGAGTGTGTACGACAAACTCGTATTCACCAGGAGCGTAGCCGCTTGACTGGTGACGGTATCGGTTCCACTGGTGGCCACGCAGCGGTATTGGTAACCGTTCTGGCTGGCGGTGGTGGCGCCCGTCCCATAGCTCGCACCGGTGGCACCGCTGATGGCCGACCACTGAGTGCCACTGGTGCTGGATTCCCACTGAAGCTGGGGCGAGGGTTTCCCGTCCACAACCACGGTAAAGGTCGCCGGGGCCGGCGCCAGCACCTTCTGATTGGTAGGCTGAACGGTGAAGGTGGGCCTGCGATTCACGGTGAGGGTGGCGGAGCTCGAAGTCACGGAACTCGCGCTGTTGGATACCAGCACGTCGTAGCTGTCCTCGTCCGAGGCCTGGGCCGTGCCGAGACTCAGCTGGGCACCGTTCTGCCCTTGAAGGGGCGCGCCGCCCTTGCGCCATTGGTAGGTGGGTGCGGGGCTTCCGGAAGCCACAACACTGAAGATTGCGGGATCCCCCGCCATGGCGATTTGGTCCTTGGGTTGCTGGGTGATCACCGGCGCCGTCGGCTTCGTGTCCTCGGACTGAAGTTCTCCTCCTCCGGAGCAGGCCATAGAAAAGACCAGGGCTACAGATGCCCCCACCGGCGCGACGGTCCAACGGATGGAGTTCTGGAAGCGGAACATGGATTCTCCCTTCAAGGTAAATCCCAAGATGGGAGAGGCCTTCGCGCGGCGGAATGCCGTCTTTGGTTGAAACTGCGGGGATCCTCAGGGTTGCAGTTCAATCGATCCAGCGCAGAATGCGCCACTTAACGACGCCTTCCCCTACGGGCCCAAGCTTCCACTCCTTCCATAAGTCACTGAGCTCAGTCGTGTTTCACGAAAGACCGACAGTGCGGGGCCATCCGAACGGCCTCCAGCCAGGAGGGAAAGCCGCCGAAGGGTTATCCTGGCCACGACAACGCGAGGGCAGGCAATGATCTCGGAATTCAGGAATGGCCTCAGAAGCCTGCTGCTGCTGGCCAGCCTGGCGCTGTCGAGTTCGGGGGTTGCCACGGGAATGCCCTCGGAGGCTGGGCGCCCTCTTACCCGCAGCTTCGTCCCCCGGGACTACAAGGCGGATTCCCAGAACTGGGCCTTGGTCCAGGATCCTCGGAGTCTGCTTTACGCCGCCAACAACAATGGGGTGCTGGAATACGACGGCGCGAAATGGCGGCTCATTCCGACCCGGGATAAAACGACGCCTCGCTCCCTTGCCCTGGATGCCCACGGCCGAGTCTACGTGGGTGCTCAGAACGAGTTCGGCTACCTGGTTCCGGATGACTTCGGCCAGATGCGCTACGTTTCCCTAGATGATCAGCTCCCGCCTGCGGAACGAAATTTCGGAAACATCTGGACCATCACAGCCTGTTCCCGGGGTGTGTTTTTCGTCGCGGAGAAGTGTCTCTTTCATTGGGATGGAGCCCGGATCCAGCACTGGAAAGCCCCCACCCGCTTCTTCATGGGATACGTCGTCCGGGATCGCTTCCTGGTTCTGGACAAAGAGCAGGGTCTGCTCGAACTGAAGGATGAAGGCCTGCAACTCGTTTCCGGCGGGGCCCATTTCGCGGGGCAGAAGCCCCGTTTCCTGCTGCCCTGGCAGGACCGGGGAAAGGAGCTCATCCTCTGGGGCTCGCGCACCGAGGGCCTTGTGCTCTTCGACGGCGAAGGCTTCCGAAGGCTGCGGACTCAAGCGGATCGCTACCTGAAGGAAAACATCCTCTACGCGGGAATCCGGTTGACGGATGGCAGCCTTGCCCTGGCCACCATCCAAGGCGGCACGGTCATCCTGGATGTCCAGCGGGATCGGATCCGAATCTTGAACAAGGAGGACGGCATCCTCAACCAGACGGCCTATTGCCTGATGGAGGATCTTCGGAGCGGGCTCTGGGTCGGCGGAAGCAAGGGGATCGAGGTCATCGGATGGCCACCATCACTTTCGCGATTCGAGGAGCAGGAAGGCCTTTCGGGGGTCCCCCTCGGTATTCACCGCCACGAGGGAACGCTCTTCGTAACCACCAACCGAGGCCTCTACCAGATGGCCCGGGATGGAGAGGCCAAGGGCCGCCGGCATTTCCTTCCCCTCGCCGGCATCAAGGGCCAGTGCTGGGACATGCTTTCCCTGGGCCACACCCTTCTGGTGGCCAATTTCGATGGCATTTACGAAGTGTCGGGCTCCCGGGCCCGAAGGATCATTGCCAGCACCGGCCACACCACCTGTTTCCTCCCCAGCCCCAAGGATCCCAACCGACTTTTCGTCGGCACCGTTTCAGGCCTTTTCTCCTTCCGCCGCGGCAGGAATTCAAATTCATGGCAGGAGGAAGGCCGCGTGGCCGGGATTCACGAGGAGATCCGGACCCTGACGAAAGGGGAGAACGATAGCCTCTGGGCCGGCCTGGACGCCCCCTTCGTCCTGAGGGTCAACCTCGCCTCCGCGGCCTCCCCGGCGGAGTGCTTCAGCACCAAGGATGGCCTGCCCGGGGATCCTTGGTTCTTTACGGCGGAGCTGGGCGGCCATCCAGTGGTTTTCGGTTCTTCGGGCGTGTTTCGTTTCGACCCGAAAACCCGGCGATTTCAGCGAGATTCTCGAACCGCGCCCCTGGGGTTTGGAAGCGAATTTCCGCTCTTCCGCATCGCGGGGGAGCCTGGAAAGGGCCTGTGGACGGCTTGCCAGGCCCAGGGCACCTCGCTGCGTCGTGCGACCCTCGGTGCCGATGACCTCTATCGATGGACCGGAGTTCCCCTGGAATGTTCTGAGTCCCCAGTCTACGCGCTGCGCACCGAAGCCGATGGCAGCTTCTGGTTCGGGGGTGAGGCCGGGCTCTTTCGCCACGAATCCCAGGCGCTCTCGCCATCCCAGGCTTCGCCTGCGGTCCTGATCCGCAGCGCGATGAAAAGAGGTGGGCTTCCAGTCGCCCTCGCCGCTGGGGCGTCCGCTCCGCAAATTCCCTACGCCGACAACACGCTTCGCCTTGAATTCGCCCTGCCTCGGCTGGGTCCCGCTTCCAACCCGCGCTACCAGATCCAGCTCCAGGGCCACGACGCGGGCTGGTCTCCCTGGACCACCGAATCCTATCGGGACTATACAAACCTAAAGGCAGGACGCTATCAATTCCGGGTCCGGGCGCGTCTGAACGAATTGGAAAACCCCACGGAGGCGGTTTTCGCTTTTCAGATTCTCCGACCTTGGTTTCAGACCTGGTGGGCCTACGGGCTCTACGCCCTGGGAGCCTTCCTGGCCATGGGCGGCGCACACCGAATGAGGGTCAGCATCCTGAAACGCCGCAACGAGGAACTGGAAACCCGCGTGACGGAAGCCACCCAGGTGTTGACGAAACAGGCCACCGAGCTGGAATGGATGAACCGGGAACTCCGTGACCTGAATGAACAGAAAAACCATTTCTTGGGCATCGTCTCCCACGATCTCAAATCACCGCTCAACGGCATCGTCATGGCTGCGGAAACCCTCAAGAACGCTCAGGACCTCGAACTCGCCAACCTCACCGCCCAGAGCATCGAGACCGAAGGGCTGGCCATGGGGGCCCTGATCGAGCGTTTCCTGAACGTGACCGCCCTCGAATCCGGGCGCATCGCGGTTCATCCCGTGGGCCTCGATGCGCGGCAAGCCCTGAGTGAATCCCTGGAACGTCACCGGGCGCAGGCCGCGGCGAAGGGCATTCCCCTGGAACTGCTTCCCAGCCAGGAACCCCTCGGCACCCTGGCGGACCCGCTCCTGCTGGGCGAGGTTCTGGACAACCTGCTTTCCAACGCGATCAAGTTCTCCCGGTCCGGAGAGCCCGTCCACCTTCGCGCGGAGCGACACGGGAAAAGCATCCGCCTGAGCGTCGAGGATCATGGTCCCGGCCTCCAGCCCCAGGACCATCGCAGACTCTTCAGCCGCTTCGCCACCCTCAGCGCCAGGCCCACGGGAGGTGAGAAATCCGTGGGGCTTGGGCTTTCCATCACACGACAGATGGTGGAGGCCATGGGTGGATGGATCTGGGTCGAAGAAGCGCGAACCCAGGGCGCGGCCTTCCATGTCGAACTTCCCGGCTTCCCCGAATCCCAATCCTGAGTTCCGTCAATCCAGCCGATAACCCACGCCGATAACGGTCTGCAGCCCGTCCACCGCAGGTCCCAGCTTGGTCCGCAGTCGGGTCACATGCACATCGACCGTGCGGTTTTCCTGGGTGGAGGGCTGCTTCCACACCTGGTTCACCAGTTGTTTCCGAGTGAGAACCTGGCCAGGATGTCGGAGGAAAAAGACCAGCAGTTCGAATTCACGACGCGTGAGGTCCACGGGCTCTCCCGCCACTTCGGCGCTGAAGCGGTCGAGATCCACCACCAGCGAACCATGGGAGAGGTTACTTGCGGAAGATGACGCCGGGGGAAGCGGAGGGGCACAGCGCCGGGCGATGGCGTGGATGCGCGCCAGCAACTCCCGGAAGGAGAAGGGCTTGGAGACGTAATCGTCCGCGCCGAGTTCCAGCCCGAGCACCCGTTCGATTTCCTCGGTGCGGGCCGTCACCATCAGGATCTGCATGCGGCCCAGGGCTGGATGGAGGCGGATCCACTTCATCACCTCGAGACCGTCCATATCAGGGAGGGAGCGATCCAGGATGGCCACATCTGGAAGAAGGGCCTCGTTCCGGGAGGCCCGCGCCAGATAGGCCATGGCCTCCGTTCCGGTGGCAAAGGCGCTGACCGAAAAGCCCTCCCGCAAAAGGTTTTGCTCAAGGTTCACACGGCTCGTGTCGTGATCTTCCAGAAGCAGGATGTGGGGCATGGGATGAGGCTCTCCGAAGCGGCGGGATTCCCGCCGGGCCATGTTTCCAAACGTTAATACTGCCTTAACGTCCAGGAAATCCGGAAGTTGTTACCTTTAGGCGGAGGGCGGAGAGCGGAAAGCTCGGCCCCCCCTCCGCCTGAAGGTCAAGGCCCCTCCCCTCCGGATCACCGAACATGACGCGACCCGCCCTGCCCCTTTCCCTCGGTCTCGAGGAACGATTGCTCCTGGAGGACCGGCTGCGCTCCCGCAAGACCTCGGAGCGGTTGAGGCTGCGGTGCCAAATCGTCCTTCTTGGAGCCGAGGGCCTCGCCAATACCCTCATCGCCTCTCGCTTGAAGGTGACCCGCTCCACGGTGCTGGAATGGCGGCGCCGCTTCGTCGAGGGTGGCATCCAAACTCTGGCGGAAGAGGGCTGCGAAAGAAATCAAACGGAGACCCGCATGGACCGAGAAAGGCAGGTCCGTGATCTGCTGGAGACACCACCCCCGGAAGGCGCTTCAGCCTGGACCGTGCGGGCACTGGCCAAGGCCGCGAACTGCAGCCCCGCCAGCATTCAGCGGATGCTGGAAGCCGCGGACCTGCGGGTGAATCCGAGGAGATCAAATTCCCGCATCGATCTGGGATGGGTGGCGGGAACGGTGGATGTCGCCGGTTTCTATCTCCACTCGCCCTATCACACCGTCGCCCTCGAAGTGGATCCAGGCAAGGTCTCCGCCCCAACTGCCGCGCTCCTGCCCGCCCCCAAACCCGGCGAAACGGCGTGGCTCCTGCACCTCCATTTGCGCTCTCTCGAAGGCCTCCGGCAGATGGAACCGCGCAGCACCCACTATTCCTCCACCTTCTGGCGCTTCCTCTCCGAACTCCAACCAAAGACCCCAGGCCACCTCGTGTGGTGCCTCACCGATACACCCCTTCACCCAGAGCATCTGAGGCAGCTTGAATTCGAAAAAGAATTCCTGCGGATCACCTGCCTGGAGCCCGGCCTGGGCTGGCTTGAGACGATGAAGCGAACCATCATCCCCTCGCTCCAAAATCACGTGCATCAGGGCCGCTGTCCATCCATCCAAGCATCCATCCAAGCCCTGGAAACCTTCATCCGAAACGGGGCCCAGGATCCCCTCCAGTGGCGTTCCACCGCCTGAAGGTCACGGTCAGCCTCTCCGAAGGTTATTTCGGAAGTTCCTTCCACATTCCATTCGGGGATCCGGATCATGCATCGATCCAGGATCACCATTGCCTGCTGGGCTTTGCTGCCGGCCTCCCCGCGACCTGGGAATCAGGGCTTGCAAACCTTGCAGGCTTTATAGCCGACCTTCTCGGCCTCGGCCTTGGTGGTGAAGCTCATCTTGTTCTCGGCCTTCATCTTCATGGCCATCTTGCAGTCGGCCTTGTGAAGCGTCTTGGTGTCCTTGTTGCCGAGGAAGGTGCCCACAGCGGGGGCGGGCTTGGCCTCGGCCTTGGGGGTCGAAGCGGGAGCCGCCTTGGGGGCGGGAGCGAACTTTTTGGCGTCCTTGGCGGGGGTCTGGGAGAAGGCCATCGTGCCGGCGAAGAGCAGGACGGTTGCGAGGAGTTTCATGGGATGGCTCCTTTCAGTAGGTCCATCAAAGCGCCCAGGCTGCGCGCCTCTGGAAGGCCCGTCAAGCGGCAACCCAAAAACCACCGAGCCGGGGATCGGAATGATCCCCGGCTCGGATGGCCGATTGGCGCCCCATGAACCCGCTGATTACGGATCCGGGCCAGCCTTACTCCGCCAGCAACTGGGCGATCTTGGCCTTCCAATCTGCATTCATGGCGCCAAGCCCTGTGGTGAGGTACCGGATCCGGGACTGCTTGTCGATCAAGGCGTAGGTTGGCAATTCTCCGTTTAGACCAACATAGAATTTAACCGCGACTCCCTTATCAGCTCCGGAAGCATCGTTCATGACCTTGAAGGTGTAATTGGTCCGAGCCACCCAATCCTGCAGGTCTGCCTGAGTGGGACGGCCCTGGTTCGCAGCCATCGCAAGGACCGTGACGACCTTGAGGCCCTGGGGGGCGAACTGATGATGCACAGCCTCCACATCGGCCGAATCCTCCAAACAGATTCCACACCAGGCAGCAGAGACATCCACCATGATTACGCTTCCCAGATAGTCGGACAGGGCCGAGGGCGCGGGCATTCTTGCGGAAAACAATTGACGATCCACCGGGCCAAACCTGACAATGTGTCAACCTGATCTTTCAGTATTTCAATCAATCACCCCGCTGGGCACTGCACCCTGCGGGGTGGTTTTTTTCTGCCTGCGGGGCTTCGGCTCCCGCCTTGTTAGGAGGAATCATGTTCCGTCTTGGCCATCTCGCCCTGCTGCTCGCCGCAGGATCCACCGCGCTCCAGGGCCAGGGTCATCCTGTCGAACAGATGATGGTCCAGGAGGATCGCAGCCAGTTTTTGGAAGACGGTCCCCGGACATGGCCCCCCGTCGGGCCCAAGGGCAGGGCCATAACGGACAATGCCAGACTGCGGGCAGAGGCCATGCGTCAGTGGTGGGGTGAATGGACTCCGGAGTTCCGGGACTTCCTCCAGAACGCCGCTGCCACGGAGCGAGGTCGACATCTCAACCTCATGCCAAAGGCGGCGGGGGATTCAATCCGCCAGGTCGCCGCTCCCGCGGTGGGCACCTGGACCAACATCGGCCCTACCAAGGCGGATGTCATCAAGAATGGCGGCACATCCCTGGCCAAGACCGATAGCGGCCGTCCTCGCACCATCCTGGTGGATCCCACCAACAACCAGGTGCTCTACCTCTGCACGGCGGGGGGCGGCGTATGGAAGACCATCAACGGCGGCACCAACTGGACTCCCATCACCGATGCGCTGGGCACCCTTTCCTGCGGTTACCTGGCCATGGACCCGGTGAACAGCCAGACCCTGTATCTGGGCCTGGGGGATCCCTTTGATGGTACCGGCCTTGGCATCGTGAAATCCACGGATGGCGGCGCCACCTGGAGCTCGCCGATTAGCCTGGGCGCCTCCCGCACCATCCAGTCCGTCCTGGTGAGCCCCAACAACCGCAATATCGTGCTGGTGGCCACCAATACAGGACTGTTCCGCTCCACCGACGCGGGTCAGAGCTACACCCAGGTCGCCTCTGTCAATGCCGCCTGGAAGTGCTGGGATCTGGCCTGGGCCGGAGGCAGCAACTATGTGCTGACGGTGGAAACCGACCTTGCCAATGCCGATGGTAATTCTGGCGGCAAGATTTATCGTTCCACGGATGAGGGAGTCACCTGGACCGCCACCTCCGGCATCGACTCATTGGCCACCCGCATCTCGGTGGCCTCGGCTCCCAGCAACCGGTCCACCCTGTTTGCCATGGCCGGGAAGACGAATGCGACGGCTCCCGCCAGCGATCTGCTGGGTGTCTACAAGAGCACCGACGGCGGCGCAACTTGGGCCGCCGTGACTTCGCCAGCAGCGAATTTCCTGGGAGGCCAGAGCTTCTATAACCACATGATCGTCATCGATCGCACCAATCCCAGTATCGTCTACCTCGGTGGCCAGCTGGCGATGGCGAAGAGCACCAACGGCGGCAGCACCTGGACCACCATGACCGATTGGCTGGCCCAGAATGCCAAGCCATACGTGCACGCGGATTTCCACTGCGGTGTGCAGGATGCCGCCGGCAACCTCTATGTCGGCACCGATGGCGGCATCTTCAAGTCCACCGATGGCGGCGTGACCTTCACGGACACCCTCAACGTCGGCATCACCACCCACATGATCTACTCCGTGGGCAGCTCGCCAGCTGCCCCCAGTGCCGTGATCGGCGGCTTCCAGGACAATGGCACCCGGGTGCGCAGCGGTGCCACTACGACATACAACCAGTACATCGGCGGCGACGGTTTTGGCAGCCTCATGCACCCCGTGAATGGCTCCACGATGCTGGGCAGCCTCTACTACACCCGCATCCAGAAGAGCACCAACGGCGGCACCACGTTCACCTCCGCTGTCACGGGCATCACCGAGAGTAACAACACCTCCGCAGCGCCCTTCATCACCCGCATGGCGGATGGCCCGGCGGATGCCACGGGCAACACGGTCTACACCTACGTCAACGCCAAGGTCTACAAGTCCACCAACTATGCCGGTTCCTGGACCGCCATGGGAACTTCCGGACTGCCCACGACGAGCTTCTACATCCGCAACGTGGCCGCGGCCAAATCCAATAGCCAGGTGGTGGGCATCGTAGCCAACGGCGGCAGGGTGTTCCTGACCTCCAACGGCGGCAGTTCCTGGACCACCGCCGCGGCCCTGCCCAACAACGGTTCCTACACCAGCTCCATCGCCTTCGATCCCACGGATTACAACACGGTCTACACCAGCTCCGTGGCCCCCGACGGCACCAAGAGCCACCTCTGGAAGTCCTCCAACCTGGGCGGCTCCTGGACCGCCCTCGATGGCAACGGCCTGCCTGCGGGCGTGCCCGTGGGCATCGTGAAGGTGGATCCCAGCGACCGCAACATCGTCTACGCGGGCACCCATCTGGGGCTCTACCGCTCCGCCGATGGCGGCAGCACCTGGGCCCGCTGGGGCGAGGGCCTGCCCCTGGTGAACATCATGGATCTCTACATCTCCCCGGATGGTTCCATCGTCCGCGTGGCCACCTACGGCCGTGGCTTCTGGGAACTCAAAGGCACCACGACCGTCACCGCCCCGAGTATTGTCACTCAGCCTGCCAATCAGACCGTGAACGCAGGCCAAACCGCGACATTCAGCGTGGTGGCCAACGGCACCGCCCCCCTCGCCTACCAGTGGTACCGGGGAACCGCACAGATTTCGGGCGCCACTTCCGCCAGCTATACCACGGCGGCTGCTACCACCGCGGATAACAACGCCACCTTCTACGTTGCGGTAAGCAATTCCGCCGGCGCCGTCAATTCCGCCTCCGCCACCCTGACGGTATCCACGATCATGGATACGACGGCTCCCACGGTCAGTGCTGCGGAAAGCGGAACCAGCGGCACCATCACCCTCAGCGCTACCGCTACCGATACCGTGGGCGTGACTCGGGTGGAGTTCTATGTGGATGGTGCCTTGAAGGGCACCGATACCACGAGCCCCTACGCCATGACGCTCGACTCCACCACCCTGGCGAATGGAACCCACACGCTGGTCGCCAAGGCCTACGATGCCGCAGGCAATATGGGCACCTCCACCACCATCACTTTCACGGTGAACAACACCACCAGCACTGAAACCGAGCGCATCGTCAATGGTGGCTTCGAGGCTGGCACTACCCCCTGGGCCGGCACAACCGCCGTCATCGGAACCTGGAGCGCCCAACCGGCATTCGAAGGAACCCGCAACGCCTGGATGGGCGGCAAGGGGAAGAAAACCACGCAGGCGCTGTATCAGAGCGTGACTATTCCCAGCACCGTCACCACGGCCACCGTGAGTTTCCAGTTGCACATCGACACCAAGGAAACCACCACCGCCACCGCCTATGACAAATTGGCCGTGGAAATCCTGAGCAGCACCGGAACCGTGCTGAAGACCCTGGCCACCTACAGCAACCTGAACAAGGTCACTGGCTACGCCCTGCGGACCTTTGATGTCAGTGCCTACAAGGGCCAGACCATCCGTCTCAATTTCAAGATGACGGAGGACAGCTCACTGCAAAGTTCCTTCACTCTGGACAAGGTGAGTCTGATCACCAAGTAGCGCCCCCACCGAGTAAATACCCGAGCAGGTAGTGAAAATTCTCAGCGCCCTGGATCTCGACACCGAGTTCCAGGGCGCTGAGTTTATGGAAACCTGATTACCAGGCATTCTCAGCCTCATCTCTTGAGAGCAGATGATCCACATCCAATCGTTCGCCGGGTGATTGGGAAGACATCCTTCGAGCCAGTGAAAGAATTAACCGCGAAACGCCCTTCGGGCGCGCGAAAGAGAATCGGTACGGCGGCCGCCACTTCGCGGGCGTGGAACCGACGGGCCTCGAGGGGCCCGCTGGCTCCGATAGAGTCCCCCCAAGTGGTGTAAGAGCCGAGGCCACATAGGTTGGCCACCGGGTCCGTAAGGTGAGTTTGCGGACTTACCGACGGAGGGACCGATGGCCATGGATAGGGTGTCGGGGCTGGAG
>JAYREN010000006.1:0-15757 GCA_041908845.1 Holophaga sp.
AGGCCACGGTGGACATGGCGCTTCAGCACGGCAACAACATGGGCATCACCAAGACGGACTGGGTGGAGACCGTGCAGTGGATCGAGGAAGAACTCCAGATGGAGACCGGCGATCCCGAGGCACGGCTACCCCTGGACAAGGTGGGCGCCAAGATCCTCTTCACCGTGAATCCCCGGGAACCCAAGTTCTTCCCCTTGAGCCTGCAGGCCAGCGCCAAGGTCTTCTGGGCCGCCAAGGAAGACTGGACTCTCACCTCCGATCCCGGCTGGGACCTGACCAACTACGGCCTCTTCAACTGCAAGGACGAGGAGGCCGGAACCATCACCCAGAACCTGGTGGATGCCATGGCGCGCCTGGGCTGCGAGACCCTGGTCATCGGTGAGTGCGGCCACGGCTTCGCGTCAGCCCGCTGGGAAGGCCCGGAGTGGCTGCAGCGGGAATACCCGTTCAAGGTCGTGAGCATCCTGGAGCTGATGGACGAGTACATCCGGGATGGGCGGATAAAGGTCGACCCCGCGAAAAACCCCGCACCTGTTACTCTCCACGATCCCTGCAACCTTGTGCGCCACGGCGGTATCAGCGAGGCTCAGCGGCGGGTGCTGCGGGCCAGCGCGGCGAACTTCGTGGAGATGACGCCCAACCGCGAGCACAACTTCTGCTGTGGCGGCGGCGGCGGGCAGCTGGCCATGGGTCGCTACAAGGCCCGGCGCCTGGAGGCGGGTAGCCCGAAGGCCGCCCAGATCAAGGCCACCGCTGCCGAAGTGGTGGTCACCCCTTGCCACAACTGCGTGGATCAGCTCTCAGAGCTGAACAAGGAGTACAAGCTGAAAGTCCAGATCAAGACTGTCGCCGAAGTGGTGGCGGAGGCGATCGTGACCTGAAAACGGTTCAGGTGTTTTCCTCCCAAGCGAATCCCACATCCGAGGTTTCAATGAACGCTGCAAGCCCCTTCCTCAACCTTTCCATTCCGCCCGAAGTGAAGATGATCTACCTCGACAACGGGGCGACTTCCTTCCCCAAGCCGGCGGAGGTCTACGCCTACATGGACAGCTTCTACCGCAGCGCGGGTGTGAATCCCGGGCGCAGCGGCTTCGATCTCTGCCTGGAGGCAGGAACCCTCGTGGACGAGACCCGCAAGCTGCTTACGGTCTTCTTCGGCGGCACGGATTCCAATCGTCTGGTCTTCAGCTACAACTCCACGGACGCCTTGAACCTCGCGATCTGGGGCACCATCCAGCCCGGCGATCATGTCGTCACCACGCACCTCGAGCACAACGCCACGCTGCGCCCCCTCTGGAAGCTCGAGCAGGAGGGCGTCCAGGTGGACTGGGTGGACTTCGATGCCCAGGGCTACGTGGATCCCCAGGAGATCATCGGCAAGTTCAAGCCCAACACCAAGGCCGTGGTGATGAACCACGGTTCCAATGTCATCGGCACGGTTCAGGATGTGGCCACGGTGGGGAAGGCCTGCCGGGCCAAGGGCATCCTGCTGATCCTGGACGTGAGCCAGACGGCGGGCATGGTGCCCGTGAAGATGGATGAGCTGAACGCGGACATCGTGTGCTTCACCGGCCACAAGAGCCTGATGGGCCCCATGGGCATCGGCGGGATGTACGTGCGCGAGGGCGTGGAGATCGCCCACACCCGCGCCGGCGGCACCGGCGTGAAGAGCGCCCAGCGCAGCCATCTGGACGAATACCCCTACCGTATGGAGTACGGCACGCCCAACCTGCCGGGCATTGCGGGGCTCAATGCGGGAGTGAAGTGGGTCAACAACCTCGGCATCGAGGCCATTCATCGCCACGAGATGGCGCTCTGGATGAAGCTGCGGGACGGTCTTGCGGGAATCGAGGGCGTGACGATGTACTGCGCCGAGGATACCGGAAAGCCCCGCATCAGCGTGCTCTCCTTCAATATCGACGGGCTGGAGGCCATGGACACCGGCACCATGCTGGACGTGGACAACAACATCGCCTGCCGCACGGGCCTGCACTGCACGCCGATGGTCCACGAGCACCTTGGCACGGACAAGCTCCACGGCGCCGTGCGCTTCGGGATCGGCGCCTTCAACACCGAGGCCCACATCGATGCCGCCATCGCGGGCGTTAAGGATATCGCCGAGATGCAGCGGAAGCGGCGATAGGCCAAAATTCCAAGGCTTCCTTTGACGGAGTGCGGCAGAACCGGTACACCGGATGGATGCGTGCCCTGCTGTTGGACAACCTCGACTCCTTCACCCACAACGTCCGCCAGGGCCTGGTGGAGGCGGGAGCCGAGGTGCGCGTGCTGCGGCGTGACCAGACCTGCCTGGCCGAAATTCTGGCAGCCGAAATGGATCTCCTGGTCCTCAGCCCTGGGCCCGGTCGACCCGAAGACGCCACGCTCTCGCTGGAGACCATTCAGGTCTTGGCGGGGCGCCTGCCGATCCTGGGGGTCTGCCTGGGTCACCAGTGTCTGGCCCTGGCCTTCGGAGGCGCGGTGGGCCGCGCTCCCGCTCCGGTGCACGGAAAGGTGTCCCGCATTCGCCACGAGGGACGTGGCCTCTTCGAGGGCTTGCCCGATCCCTTCGATGCTGGGCGCTACCACAGCCTCACGGTGACTCGGCTCCCCGGATGTCTGGAAGCCACCGCCTGGAGCGAAGAGGGCCTCGTCATGGGGCTCCGCCATCGTGACCTTCCCATCGCGGGAGTTCAGTTTCACCCCGACTCCTTCCTCACGCCTCAGGGCTCCGTGATCTTCCGCCATGCGCTCGCGGGTCGTTTCTGAAGCCTGGCGGGTGGAGGCCCGCTCCCTGGAGACTTCGGACTTCTTCGCCGAGCTGCCTTCCTGTCCCTTTGCCTTCCTGTACGGGAGTGGCCGGTGGCTCATATTGGCGGAGGATCCCCTGGTTTGTCTGGACAGTGCTTGTCCAGACAAACTTCTTTTCGAGCGAAGCGGGTCGCTGCCACCGATCCAGCCGGACCTCATCGGCCATGTGAACTACGAGTACGGATATCGATTGGATCCGGCGCTGCCACCCGCTCCCACCAGTGTCGACCCGCTCCCGGATTTTCAACTGGTGCTGTATCGCCGGGTGCGGCTCTACGACCGCGTGGAGGGGCGCCTGTACACGGCTGAGCGGAAAAACGAGCGCACCACGGAGGCCTGTCCTCATGCGCTTGGCAAGGGCGCCTTCGCGGCCCGCAAGATCGGAGACAGCGACCACCGCCAGGGTTATGAGGCCAAGGTCGAACGCATCCGGGAGGAGATCGCCCGGGGCAATGTCTACCAGGTGAACCTCACGCGGCAGGAATCCTGGGCCTGGGAAGGGGACCTGTCCGTTTTCGCTAGACGTCTCTGCGACCTGAACCCGGCGCCCTACTCCGCCCTGGTGGCGGGCCCGGGGTGGAGCGTAGTTTCATCCTCGCCGGAATCCTTCCTGCGCATCGAGGGGGGGCGCCTGATTACCCGTCCCATCAAGGGCACCGCGCCAAGGGGGCGCACCGAAGAAGAAGATCGAGGGCTGGGTTCCCAGCTACTAGGGAGCGCCAAGAACCGCAGTGAACTTGCGATGATCGTGGACCTGCTGCGCAACGATCTGAACCGGGTCTGTCGCGTTCCCTCGGTGCGGGTGGACGCCTTTCCCGTGCTCGAAAGCTACGCCAATGTGCATCATCTCGTGGCAGAGGTTTCGGGTGCCCTGCGGCCCGAGGTGTCCCTGGACGGGCTGCTTCGGGCCACCTTCCCCGGCGGCTCCATCACGGGCTGTCCCAAACTCGCCGCCATGGCGCTCATTCGAGAGCTGGAATCCGTGCCGAGGCGCATCTACACCGGGGCCCTGGGCTGGTGCCGATCGGATCTTCGTCAGGCAGAATTCGCCATCGCCATCCGCACGGCCTGGGCCTGGGGCAGCGAACTGCGCTTCGGGTTGGGGGGCGGCATCGTCTGGGATTCCGATCCTCGCGAGGAGTTCGAAGAAACGCTGCACAAGGGAAGGAGCCTGGTCCGATGCTTGAGCTGAGCGCCCTTACGCAGGTGGACTTGAGATCCAGTGACGTGCGCCATGGGCGAGGCCTCTTCGAGACGATCCGGGTGCAGGAAGGGGAGCCCCGCTGGCTGGAGCTGCATCTGGAACGATTGGCCGGGGGCTGTGCCTTTCTGGGCCTGGCGCCCCCGCCCCCGGCGGAGACTGTCCGCGCCTTCCTCCACGCCCATGGCGAATGCGCAAGGGTTGGGAAGGGTGTCCTGCGATTGATCGCCGCCGATGGTCTTTTGCGGGTCTTCGTTGAATCCTTGCCCCCGGCCTTGCCCGCTGCGGTGGGGTTGGGACGCAGCCTGGAGACCGTACGATTCAGCGGCAATCCTCTCAATCGATTCAAGACGCTCTCCTACCTGGAGAACCTGCGTCTGGCGGAGGAGGCCCGGGGCCGGGGCCTCTTCGACGTGATCGCCCTCAACGAGCGGGGGCATCTCTGCGATGGGGGGCGCACCTCGCTTTTCATCGTGCTCGGAGGGCGAATCTGGACGCCGCCTGAGGGAGATGGAGCCTTGCCTGGCATTGCCCGGCGGGTGCTGCTGGAAGCCGGATGGGCGGCCGAGGCAACGCTCGCCTGGAGCGATGCGGAGAGGGCGGAGAGCGTGTTTCTGGCCAATGCCCTCCGGGGCGTGATCCCGGTGGAGCGGTTGGAAGGCGGGGCCCCCATGGAACAGGGGCATCCCCTGGTGTTGGGAGCCGCTGAACGACTTGCCTGAACCAGGTATGGGTCACGGGATCCATCGGGAGTTCACGGACGGTGAATTTGACACCTGGGCGTAAAATGTCCCCTCGGGTGATTTCTGGGCCGAGAGCTAGTCCGGGCGGTTTCGGAGGGTGCCATGAACCACTTCCTCCACCAGCAGGAGATTCGCGACCGGCGAAGGGCGGGCGACCGCAGGCAGATCAGGGACCGTCGGAAACCGGGGCTCCGGACGCGTCTGACCGATGGCAGTCATCGGATCCATCCCGAAGGCCAAGCATGGCCTTCGGGAGGCATGGTTGTGGAGCGGCGCGCCCGGACCGAAGAATCCCTGCGGGTGGAGGCGCTCCTGGATCTCTGCGAGTCTCTCTCTTCCGAGGACACCCGGACGATTCTTCATGATTTGCGGGAGCATCAGTCCGAACTCGAACTCAGAAACGAAGAGTTGGCTCGAGCCAAGCAGGACCTGGAGGCGGCCCGGACTCGCTACGCCGATCTCTATGACCAGGCTCCGGTGGGCTACTGCAGTCTGGATACTCAAGGGCGGATTACCGAGGCCAACCTGAGGTTTGCGGCGCTGCTGGACGAAGATCGCAATGCACTTTCGGGTCGCTCTTTGCTCGATTTCGTCCTGCCTTCGGATCGAGGAGTCTTCGAGGGGCTTGTGAGTCGGTTGTCGGAAACGCCACGGGCCTGCGAGTTGCGGATGAGGACCGCTCGAAATGCAGTCTTCTCGGCGCTCCTCGAGTGCCAGATTGCTGGAAAGAACAGTGGAGACGCTGCAATCCATCTCGTCGTGGCCGACGTGAGCGAGCACCGGCGGATGGAAGCCGAAAACCGCCAGCTCCAGAAGTCGGAAAGCCTGGCTCGCATGGCAGGGGCCATCGCCCATCTCTTCAACAACGAGCTTCAGGTGGTGATGGGGAGTCTGGATCTTTTGGAGGAACTCCCAAGGGGAGCGAGCTTCGAACGCTGCCTGGGCTGTGGCAAGAAGGCCGCCGAGCAGGCGGCGGAAGTGAGCCGCCTGCTCCTGGTTTACCTTGGGAAGGGAGCCGTACATCGGCAGCCCTGCCTCCTTTCAGAGCTCTGCCGGGAGAGCCTGATCTCGGTTCAGTGTCTCCAGACGGGAAACGTGACCCTGGAGGTCGCGCTGCCCACGCCAGGTCCGACCATCAGCGCGCATCCGGAAATGGTTCAGCAGGCCATTGGGAATCTGATCAGCAACGCCTGGGAGGCCGCAGGAAACGGCCAGGGGAGTGTTCAACTTTCGCTCAGCGTTTGCGCAGCCGAGGAGATCCCCACCGCCCATCGCTTTCCCGTCGATTGGCAGACGCAGGATCCCGAATTTGCCTGTCTCGAGGTGGCAGACACTGGTGTTGGCATCCCAGAGGCGGACATCGAGAAGCTCTTTGATCCCTTTTTCACGACCAAGTTCGCAGGGCGAGGCCTCGGTCTGTCGGTGGTGCTGGGCGTCGTTCACGCGCACGGGGCGGGGGTAACCGTTGAATCGAGGTGTGGTGAGGGCAGCGTGTTCCGTATCTTCTTCCCTTTGCTAAGGGATGCGGAGGGAGGAACACGCTCCTGAGTGGTATGGGGTCAGGTGATCACTTCAGGAAGAAAAGCGCCGCGGCCCCGGACAAGGTGATGAGGGTGCCCAGAATAGCCAGGGGCGTCACCCGCTCCTTGAAGGCGAAGAACGAGACCGGCAGCAGAATCACCGGAGACAGGGACATGAGCGTTGAAGCCACGCCAAGGTACTTGGCATGGCCGATGGCGAAGAGCGAGAGCACCACCCCAAGCACCGGACCCGTGGCCGCACCCAAGGCGATGAATGCGAAGGCGCGGCGGTCCTTGAGGCGCAGGAAATTGTCCAGCAACTGCCTACGCAGCAGGAGCCAGACGGACAGGGCCAGAGTGCCGGCGCTCACGCGAATGAGATTGGCCGAGATGGGGCTGTAGTCGCCCGCCATGCCGTACTTGGATAGCAGGAAACCGATGGCCTGACCCAGGGCGCCACCGAGGGCGAGCAGGATGCCCAGCGTAAGTCTCTTCGGTTTCCCGCCGTCTGCGGCGGAGGAGTGATCGCCCACCACCAGGGCAATGCCCCCGAGGGTTGTGGCCATGGCCAGGATCCGGGGCCAGCTCATGGTCTGGCCGAGCAGCGCCCAGGCCAGCACCGCTGCAAAGACCGGCCACAGCGTCATGATGAGCATGGTGAGTCGTGGCCCCAGCAGCACCAGGGCCTCGAAGAGCACGGCATCCCCGAGAGCGAACCCGATGAGCCCCGATATACCCAAGACGCTCAGTCGCCAGGGTTCGGGATGGGGTAGCAGGCTGCCGGACATGGCCAGGTGCAGCAGCAGCATGGCGAGCAGCGCGATCCAGAGACGGACGATGTTCACCGTGGAGCTGCCTACCCGCCGCCCGGCGATGGTGAAGCACACGGAGTTGGCCGACCAGCAGACGGCCGTGAGGATCGAGGCGAATTCACCGATGTAGGGCATGGAACTCCGGCGCGGAGGCAAAGGCATCATAATACGATGATTGTGAGCCGTGAGCCAGGACACAGGCTCACGGGTACCCCTTCTGGCATCCTAGGGATTGGCCAGGAATGCGGGTGAACCGACTTCCCGATCAGGCCTTACCCGTTCTCTCTGGAGCCTCCCATGAGTCAAGAAGCCGCCGCCCCCGCCGAAACCCAGATCAATGAAGCCGTAACGGAGCTCATCGCCCTGGGGGCCGCCATGGCCGCCAACAACGAAGAGGCCTTCCAGGTCCACCACTTCCGCCTGCACAAGCTGGGGGTGGCCCGGGAGGACATGATCAAGGCCGTGAACATCGCGCTCCAGGTCAAGATGGCACCCCATCGCTCGCTGGTGGAGATGGCCGAGCACTATCTCGTGGGCGGCGCCAAGCCCGAGGGCGGCTGCTGTGGGGGTGGCGGTGAGTGTGGCTGCGAAGAGGGCGAGTGCAGTGAAGAAGGCTGCGGCGAGGGTGGCTGCGGCTGTCATTGATTCAATTTCTCGGAGGTTCCGCCATGTGGAATGTCGCGTTGGTCGCTCTGGTGATGGTCGTTCCCCAGGGGACCCCCAAGGTCAAGCCTGCTTCCAACAAGACCTGCCCTGGGTGTGGGTCCGCCGTTGACGTCAAGAGTCCCGAGCTGGTGGTGCGGGGACGAGCCTATCGCTTCTGCTGCTCCCACTGTGGGGAGATGGTCCAGAAGAATCCGGACAAGTTCCTGGAGAAGGATGGCACGCCCCGAAACACCAAGCGGTAGCCCCAGGTATTTGTGAATTTCTAAAATTATCGAAATAACTCCTTGCGGATTATTTCGAGAATTTTAGAATTATGGGTGGGAGGCCACTGTGGTCAAACGCCTGGAGTTGAATGCCGGTCGCTTGAAGGCCCTGGGCCATCCGGTGCGGCTTTCCATCCTTCGTTTCGTGGTCCAGGGCCCAGAGGGGGGCACTCCCGCCGGGGAGCTTCAGGATCGCCTCGGCATTCCCGCCTCCACTCTGAGTCATCACCTCGCGGCCCTGGCCGAGGCGAGCCTGGTCAAGGTAGAGCGCGAAGGAACCTTCCTCCGCTACCGGGCGGATTTCGCCATCCTGCAGGGACTCACCGAGTATCTCTGGGAGGACTGCTGCAAGGGTGGAGGTGGTTGCTGCATCTCCAAGAGCCTCCGAAAGGATCTCCCATGACCGCCTCCGATCATCCAGTCCATGAAACGGTCCGGCAGGCCTACGGCCGTATCGCGGTGGGCGGGGGTGGCTGCTGCGGACCTCAGTCCTCCTGTTGTGGCGGGGGGCGTGCCGCGGAAGTCGCCCTGGGCGTCGGGTATTCCGATGCGGAATTGGCCACCCTGCCCGAGGGTGCGAATCTGGGCCTCTCCTGTGGTAATCCTACGGCCCTGGCGGCATTGAAGCCCGGGGAAACCGTTCTGGATCTGGGTAGCGGCGCCGGGCTGGATGTGTTCCTGGCTGCCCAGCGGGTGGGCCTCGGGGGCCGGGCCATCGGGGTAGACATGACCCGCGAGATGATCACCAAGGCCCAGCGTAATGCCGAGGCCTTTCGCCTGCGGACGGGCTTGGACAACGTGGCGTTCCATCATGGCCAGATCGAGGCGCTGCCCCTGCCGGATGCCTCGGTGGATGTGGTGATCTCCAACTGCGTTCTGAACCTCAGCCCCGATCAGGGCAGGGTCTGGAAGGAAATCGCCCGGGTGCTGAAGCCCGGCGGACGGGTGTCCATTTCGGACATGGTGCTGTTGCAGTCCCTGCCGGAGGCCCTACGCATCCGCGTAGAGGCCCTGGTGGGCTGCATCGCAGGCGCCGTGCTTCAGGAGGAACTGAAGGGGATGGTCGCTGAGGCGGGCCTCGTGGATCTAGTCCTGACGCCCAAGGAGGGCGCCGTGGAGGCCATGCTCCCCGCCTGGGATTCAATGGCCATCCTGGTGCGGGATCATCTTCCGGATGGAACCCAGCCTTCCCGTTTCATCGCCAGCCTGATCATTTCCGCCCGCAAACCCGCGTGAGTTTGGAGCTCTCGTGACCTCCTCCCGACGCCTCTCCTTCCTCGACCGCTACCTGACCCTTTGGATCTTCCTGGCCATGGGACTGGGCGTGCTCCTCGGCTTCGGCGCACCCGGTTTCAACCGTGCGATCAATGCGTGGAACGTGGGCACTACCAGCGTCCCGCTGGCGGCGGGGCTCATCCTGATGATGTATCCGCCCCTGGCGAAGGTGAAGTACGAGGAACTGCATCTGGTCTTCCGAAACAAGAAGGTGCTGGGCCTTTCGCTGGTGCAGAACTGGGTGATCGGGCCGCTGCTGATGTTCGGGCTGGCCGTGCTCTTCCTGCGGGATCGGCCGGAGTACATGATCGGCCTGATCCTCATCGGGCTGGCCCGCTGCATCGCCATGGTCATCGTGTGGAATGACCTCGCCAAGGGCGACACCGAATACTGCGCGGGGCTCGTGGCCTTCAACAGCATCTTCCAGGTGCTCTTCTTCAGTGTGTACGCCTGGTTCTTCGCCACGGTACTTCCCGCCAAGCTGGGCCTGCAGGGGGCGGTGGTGGTCATCACCATTGGGCAGATTGCCGAGAGTGTCTTTATCTACCTGGGCGTTCCCTTCATCGCAGGGTTCCTGACGCGCTTCATCCTGGGGCGGATCAAGGGGCTGGAGTGGTACCACCGGGTCTTCGTGCCGAGGATCAGTCCCATCACCCTCATCGCCTTACTCTTCACCATCGTGGTGATGTTCAGCCTCAAGGGCGACACCATCGTGAAGCTGCCCTTGGATGTGATCCGCATCGCCCTTCCCTTGCTCATCTATTTTGTGGTGATGTTCCTGGTCTCCTTCTGGATGTCGAAGAAGGTAGGCGCCACCTATCCCCAGAGTGCGACCCTCAGCTTCACGGCGGCCTCCAACAACTTCGAGCTGGCAATCGCGGTGGCCGTAGCCACATTCGGCATCGCCCACGGTGCCGCCTTCGCGGCGGTGATCGGTCCACTGGTGGAGGTTCCGGTGCTCATCGGGCTAGTTAGCGTGGCCCTCTGGTTGAAGCGAAAATGGTACCCAGGTGTGACCTGCAGTATTGCGGCCGCGGGCTGCTGCCCGGCGGCTGAATCAGAAGTGAAACCATGACCCAAGCACTCCCCACAGGCCTGCTGTTCCTCTGTGTTGCCAACAGCGCCCGCTCCCAGATGGGAGAGGGGCTCGCCCGCATGCTGTTCCCCGGCATCCGCGTTCAGAGCGCGGGCAGCCGCCCCAGTCGCGTGAACCCTAATGCCATCGAGGTCCTGGCCGAGCTCGGTATCGATGCCAGCTCTCATGCTTCGAAATCCGTGCAGGACATCGACCTCGCCACCGTGGATCTCGTGATCACCCTTTGTGCCGAAGAGGTTTGCCCGCTATTTCTGGGCAAGGCGGAGCGCCTCCATTGGCCCATTCCCGATCCTGCCAGCGAGGATCCGAGCCTCACCCCCGACAAGTTGCGCGAACGGTTCCGGGCGACTCGGGACGAGATCCGGCGGCGGTTGGAGGCCCTGAAGGCTGAGCGGTTCTGACCCGGGCCATTGAGCGGAGTTCCGTAAGCCCCTTGTAAGTGTTCAGCGGCCGCAAAAGATCCACCACGGAGATCACCGAGGCTCGCTGTGCGAGCAGCACAGAGAGCACCGAGAAAGACTAGTAGGAACCGACTCCTGGTTCAGCATCGCGCTGGCAGCAGTTCCCCTTTTCCCCGTGGTGGATCTTTTCATAGGTCTGAACGGTAACACCTCCTTTTAGGCTTCGAACCTGCCTCTAGGGGTTTTGTGTCCACGGAGGATTTTACAAACCCTCGAGTTGCGAGGAATGGCCCCTGATTTGGCAAAAAATCCAGGCGGGAAAAAATGCCGGCCTAGAAAAAAACATGACGAATCTCAGAATCGGTGACATCCTTCCTTGTATTCCGTTTCGGATTTTTCACAGCGGCCATGTCCAACCACGATCCCAAAAACCTCCAAACCTGCACCAGCGGCTCACTGCGGCTCGTCATCCTCAAGCGGGATCCCGTGCCCGCCAAGGCCGCTCCCAGCCGTGATTCCTGGACGCTGCTCATGCCCACGGGCCCCGTGCGGGTCTGCACGGGCGAAGACCACGAGGAAGGCATCGTGCCTCGGGGGAGCCTGGCGCTCCTGCTGCCGGGTTTCGGGCACAACCTGAAGCGCCATGTTGCCGACCAGCCCTTCGGCTTCACGGCCCTGCAGCTGGATGGGCCCTTTCCCGAACCCCTGGTGAGCATCCTCCAGCACCCGCCCCGCAAATGGCAGGAGCAGAGCTTCGCCTCCCTCCGCAGCCAGAGCTTGAAACAGCTCTTCGATATCTTCACCCTCGAGATGTCCCATCCGGACGGGCTCCAGCTCATGACCCGGGAGCTCTTCCTCATCCTTCTGGGCGCCGAGCTCCAGCGCCTCACGGAAAAGGAGGATCGGGGCCGTTTCCCCTATCGCCTCTCCCGTTCCACCCTGCAGCTGGTGCTGGATCACATGGAGGCCCACATCGGGGCCAAGAATTCCGTGCCGGATCTTGCCAAGCTCGCCCGCTGCACCCCGGATCACTTCATTCGCCTCTTCCGGGAAGCCACCAGCACCACACCCCACCAGTACCTGATTGAGCGGCGCCTCCAGCGGGCCGTGCAGATGCTTTCAGACGGCGAACGGCCCTCGGATGTGGCGACCAACCTCGGCTTCTACGATGCGAGCGCATTCACCCGGGCCTTCAAGCGGCGCTTCAGCGTGCCTCCCAGCAAGTACGCCCAGGAAGCCTACGATCGTCAGTTCCCCAAGAAGGGCTGACATGGTGGCCCACGCGACGCCCGATCCGAGGGACATCGCGCGGCGGTTTCAGATCGAGCCGGAAGCCCGCTGGGTCGAGCCCTACGGAAACGGCCACATCAACGCGACCTTCCGAGTGGGATGCGGTGAACCTGGAGGCGAGCGCCACTTTCTGCTGCAGCGGATCAACGCCAGTGTCTTCCGGGATCCGCGGGCCCTCATGGAAAACCTGGGCCGAGTCACACGGCATGTGCGCGGGCGGCTCGCTCGGGAAGGCGTCGCGGACCTCCATCGCCGCGCCCTCGCGCTGGTCCCCTCGAAGGATGGAGCCGATTTCGTGCTGGATGACGAAGGCGCCTACTGGCGCTGTTTCCCGTTCATCGAGGGCACCCGGACCCTCTCGAAAATAGAGAGCGCCGCCCAGGCCGTTGAAGCCGGTCGGGCCTACGGAGCCTTTCAGCGCCTTCTGGGGGATCTCCCGCCCTCCAGCCTCGCCCCCACCATCCCGCACTTCCATGATGCGGGTCTGCGTTTCCAGGCCTTCAGCGAGGCCCTGGAGCGGGATCTCAACAACCGGGCCAACCAAGCCGTGCCGGAGATCCGGTTCGCCCTGGGCCAGCAGTCCCTGGCGGTTTTTTTCGCAGGGTTCATCGCTCGGGGCGACATGCGCGAACGGACGGTCCACAACGACACTAAGCTCGACAATCTGCTCTTCGAGGCCACTGCGGATACGGCCCTCTGTGTGGTCGATCTGGATACGGTGATGCCCGGACTGCCTCTCTACGATTTCGGGGATCTCGCCCGCAGCGCGGCCTGCGGCGCCGTCGAAGACGAATCCCGGCTCGACAGGGTGCGCGTAGACCCGGGTCTCTTCGGAGCCCTGGCCAAGGGATTTCTCGAAGGGACCGGGGATGCTTTGAACTCCGTGGAGCGGGAGAACCTGGTGGGCGCAACCCAGGTCTTTGCCTACACCCTGGGCCTGCGGTTCCTCACGGATTTCCTGGAAGGTGATTGCTACTTCCGCACCCACCGCGAGGGCCACAACCTGGATCGCGCCCGGGTCCAGTTCGCGCTCCTGCGGGATCTCCAGGAGCACGAGGGTGAATTGCGTGCCGCCGCTACGTGATCGGTCTGCTTGGGGGGTGTTGCTTGATGGCCCAGAGGCCTAAAAGCGGCAGCAGCGCTACCGTGAGCCAGAAGGACAGTCGCCATTCCAGCCGATAGCCCCAGGGCGAGCCGTGAAAGGTCCGCGTGTCTCGGATCGCCCCTTGAGTCAGGGCGAGGCAGGCCAGGGCCCAGGCCAGGAGGGCGGCGCGGCGCAGCCCCTGGGAGGCGCGGAGACGCCCGAAGGCGAGCAGGCCCGTGAGGATCCCAGCCACGGGGATCAGCCAGTAGGAGGGATGCTCCGCGTCGATTACGGGGCGATCCTGCTTCACCCCGGCTTTCGTCGGCGTGGGCCACCCTTCGGGGGGTTGCGGCTTGGGCATGGAGCCTGGGACAAGGGCCAGCTCCAGGCCGCTGATGGGCATCGTGTCCGGCTGAACTCGATTCGATGAATTGGGGCAGCTCACGGTCATCCAGGGGAACGCGAAGAGCACCAGCAGGGCCAGTCCGTGAAGCAGGGGAAGGACGCGGAAGGGGCGCATGGTCACAGGCTCGCCGTGGGCGCGAACCGAGGCGCCTGGCGGGCTCTTGTGGCTTGCTCGAAGGCATAAGCGAGGGAGAACAGGGTGCCTTCGCTCCATGCTCGACCGAAGAAACTGAGCCCCACGGGCAGGCCGCAAACGAACCCTGCGGGCACGGTGATATGCGGGGTTCCCGCCACGGCGGCGAAGCTGGAGCAGCTGAAACCAGAGGCATCGCCATTCACCGGGTCCGTGAGCCAGGCCGGTGCCCCCGTGGGTGCGATCAGGGCCGCGAGTTGGTGCTTCCTGAGAACGCCTTCGATATCTCGTCGAGCCTGGCGAGTGGCCTCCAGGGCCTTTAGATACGCGGGCTCGGTGAGCGGTCCTTTGGCCTGGGCTTGAAGCAGGAGTTCCTGGTCGAAGTAGGGCATCTCCTTCTCCTTGTGGCGTTCGTTGAAGGCGATGAGGTCGGCGAGGTTCTTCACGGCGCCTCCCCGACCCGAGAGATAGGCCTCCAGGTCGGCCTTGAACTCGTAGAGCAGAATTTCCAGTTCGGCCTTGTCGTACGCGGTAGATGTGAGCTCCACATCCACCACCGTGGCACCGCTGGTCTTCAGGGCCGCCAGGGCGGGGCGAAGGGCGCGATCCAGGGCGGCGTGCTGCCCGAGCAGGCCAGAAACCAGCCCGAGGCGGGCCCCCTGCAGGCCCTTGGGATCGAGATATCGCGTGAAGTCTGAGTCCACCGGGCGATTTTCATTTTCGGTGGAGGGATCTCGAGTATCCACGCCTGCCAGCGCCGAGAGCAGGATCGCGGAATCCCGTACGGTGCGGGTCATCGGCCCCGCGGTGTCCTGGGTGTGGGAAATGGGGATGATGCCACTGCGGCTCAGGAGCCCCACCGTGGGTTTCAGGCCCACCAGGCTGGCCATGCTGGCGGGGCTCACGATGGAGCCGTCGGTCTCCGTCCCCACCGCCACCGCGCAGAGATTGGCCGCCACGGCCACGGCGCTGCCGGAGGAGGACCCCGAAGGGCTGCGGTCCAGGGTGTAGGGATTGCGGGTCTGGCCACCACGTCCGCTCCAGCCGCTGGTGCTGCGGGTGGAGCGAAAGTTGGCCCACTCGCTGAGATTGGTCTTCCCAAGGATCACCGCACCCTCCTCCCGCAGACGCCGCACGATATAGGCATCGCGGCCGGGGACGGGCGCATCGGCCAGGGCCAGGGAGCCCGCCGTGGTTTTCATGCGATCCGCTGTGTCGATGTTGTCCTTGAGCAGGACGGGGATGCCGTGCAGGGCGCTCCGGGGTCCACTCTTCTTTCGTTCCGCGTCGAGGGCATCCGCCAGGGCCAAGGCCTCGGGATTGAGTTCGATGACGGAGCGGAGCCTGGGTTCCGCCTGATCCAGAGCCCGGATGCGCGCGAGGTATTTGGAGGCCAGCACCCGGGCGCTGAGTCGGCCCACCGCCATCTCCGCCTGAAGCTGATCGAGGGTCGCTTCCTCCAGAGGCAAGGAAGCCGAGGGAATGGGATTGGCGCCCTGCAGCATCACACCCCCCGCCAAGGCCGCACCCCCTGCAGCCAGGAAGCTACGGCGATCGAAGACGCATGGTGACGTGGCTTCACGGGACATGAGGACTCCGGCTGGGGTGATAGACGCATGATACGCCCGTCGCCTCAGCGCGTTTCCACGCACCCATTCATAGCCGCTGGCCGCCTACTCCCAGAAGCTAAGCAGTTCCACATCGAAGACGAGCATGCCCGAGGGCTTGCCGCGCTCACCGCGGTAGGCGAGTTTCTGGGGAATCCAGAAGCGGGTTTTCTCACCCTGCACCATGAGCTGGATGCCTTCGGTCCAGCCGGGGATGACTTCGCTGAGGCGGAAGCCGGAGGGTTCTCGGCGGAGGATGGAGCTGTCGAACATCTTTCCGTCGGTGGTCCAACCGGTGTAGTGGACATTGACCTGGCTCCGGCGGGTGGGGTGCTTGGTGCCGGTGCCTGCGCGCAGGGTGCGAAAGGCGAGCCCCGAGGTGGTGATGCGCGCCTCGGCCGGGGGTTGGGTCACATCTGCGGGGGCCTGGGTGGGCGGGGGATCCACCGAGAG
>JAYREN010000006.1:15767-39930 GCA_041908845.1 Holophaga sp.
CCCGGGCCCCCCCCCCCCCCCCCCGGGGGGGGGCGCCCCCCCGGGCGGGGGGGGGGGCCCCCCCCCGCGGGGGCCTGGGTGGGCGGGGGATCCACCGAGAGCAATTCCACCTCGAGGATCAGATCGCCCTGGGGACGCCCCGGAGCTCCGGCAAAGGCCAGGGCTTCGGGAATCCACATGCGCCGCGTCTCCCCCTCGACCATGAGCTGCAGGCCTTCGCCCATCCCCTTCATCAGACGTTCCAGACCCAGGATCATGGGCACCTGGCGGGCATGGGTGCTGTCGAAAACCTTTCCGTCACGAGTCCACCCCGTGTAGTGCAGGGTGACGTAATCCTTGGGTCCGGGCTGCACGGTATTCCGACCCTCCTTCAGGCGCAGGGTCGTCAGGCCCGAGAGGGTCTTCACGGCTTCGGCCGGAGGTGCCGCCATGGGGACTTGGAGGGTGGGCGAGGCGGGCGGTTGTGAAGCTGCTGGATGGGTGGCCAGAAGGGCTGCAAACAAGGTCGGGACAGACGGGGGCATGGGCATTCCAGAAAGGGCGGCGCGCGCGGACCGCGTGTCCTGGATCGATTCTACTCAGGCCGCTTCAACGGCGCCGGATCAGTCCCAGCGACGGTCTGCGGGAAAAGTCCACCTGGGCTTCCTGGGCCTTCGGGGACTTGGGATGGCATTTTCATCAGGGCTCCCCGGCCTCGAAGGGGGCCATGGGGCCTTCCCCCGTGTCCATGTGGCGCCGGATCATGCCGCGCACCAGCCGTTCGAGGAAGGAACTTCGTCCGTGATTCCAGCTCATGGCACTGGAGGCCTTCCACTCGCTCGCCAACTCGAAGAGGGTGGCGCCATCCACCTCGGTGCCCAGCAGGAGAGTCGGGACCTTGCGCTGGGCGATCTCGAGAAGCGTCTTGAGGCGCCGTCGCTCGTCGAGCCCGGCGCCGCCCACATGGAAGATGGCCAGCGAGGGCTTGGTCGCCAGGGCGTCCTTAAGGGCCTGGGCCGCGGGGGCGAGGCGGGTGAGGGGACGGACATTCGCCAGGGCCTCCCTCAGCTCCTGTTCCAGGTCGGGGTCGGCGCTGATCAGGAGGATGCTCCGCTCGGCAATGCCATTGCCTTGGGGTTCGGATCTGGCCGCCAGTTCCAGACGTCGTGCCATCCGCTCCCGTTCTTCCTCCCGGCGAAGGAAGACCCACCGGGAGAGGGGTTCCAGGACCTCGGTCCCCAGTTCCGGCTGGTACTGCAGGCCCACGCTACGGCCCCGCATGTGGCGCACCCGAGCGCCCCCCTCGATGCGAATGGCGTTGTCGAGGGGAATGGAAACCTGGATCGCATCGCCCGCGTACATCGCCCCTTCCGGAAGGTCCACACGGGTGTGGATCCTGGCCCCGGAGGTGCTCACATCCAGGAGAGTTGCGGTATAGAGATCGGCCCTGGGGGTGCTGAAGGTTACCTCCACCTTTCCCAGGCGCTCCACCCGGTAGGCCACCCGCTGGTCATTCTCCTGAACGCTCCTGGGGACGGAGAGGCGCACCGTGCGTCGCCCTTCGTGAAGGCCCAGGCCGAGCAGTTGCACCGAGGCCTCGAAGAAGCCCAGGCCTTGGGGAAAGCGGATCTTGAGGTCGCTGGTCTTGAGCCCGAAGGCCGCATCGTCCCGGCTCATGGTGGCCAGCACATGGAGCTCGTTTTCCTCTAGGGCCACAAAACTGGACTCGAAGCGCAGGTAGGGTGTGGCCAGGATGATGAGCTCCCGGCGCACGCAGGCCTGGACCAACAGCTCACGGATGTCACTCTGGTCCTTGATGGTGATGGTCACCGAAGCCTCCCGCCTTCTCTTATCGTGCAGGGATGAGGATACAGTTTAAGAACTTCATCAACTATGGTGGAACCAGCCTGAACGCAGGCGAACCGGGGAGGTCATGGGGCATTTCGTGGTGAGTGTGGCAGAGGAGGTCCAGGGGATCCTGGCCCAGGCCTGCGCCAACCGCGAACTGATGATCCTGGTCACCCCATATCTCCGCTTCGAATCCAATTTCCTGCTGATGGAGGAGGGCGCCCTGCACGCCCGAGTCACCATGGGCGCCGAGGATGCGATGTTCGGCCTGCGCAGTGGTGATCTCAGATTTCGGTTCCCCCACGCCACCCGCTTTCTGGAAGCCAAGACCCGTCTGCTGGGCTTCGGCATGGTAGAGGGGCGGCGCAGCCTGCGGCTGGAACTGCCCAAGACGCTCCAGGATGATGATCAGCGGGGGGCCTATCGCGCTGAGCGCATCGGGCGCATTGAGGTCACGTTCAGTACCCCACGTTTCGAGCTCCGCACGGGACTCCTGGCGAATCTCAGCACCACGGGAGCCCGCATCTATTCCAGCCAGGAAAAACTGGAGGCGCTCTTCGAGATCGGGAACCCCATGACGGTTACCATTCCCGTGGCGGAGGACATCAAGATCAACGCTCCCGCCGTGGTGCGCTGGATCCAGGGACGGGCGCTGGGGCTCGAGTTCGCGCCCATCCTGCCGGAGCCCGTGCTCACGCCCCTCTCCCGGTGGGTCTTCCAGCGGCGGGAGGAAGACGGTGATCGCCTGCGGAGCCTGGGTACACCTCTGACTCCCGTCCCCACCACCGGGGCCGGGGGCCTGGTGCTGGTATCGACCTCCGCCGAGATGGAAGAGGGGTTGCGGAACTACCTGGTGGATCTTCCGCCCCTGCGCCGAGTGCCGCCAACAATGGCCGCCATGAAGGAGGCGGTCCTGGCCCATCCCGCACTCCTCCTCTTCCATCTGCCCAGCCTTGGGTTGGATGAGCGCAAGCGCCTGCGCACGCTGGTGGAAGTGCTCCCGCCCCGGCAACCCTTCCTGCTGGTGGGCACGGGAGTGGAGGCATCGGGGCTCATGGAACTGGGCACGGAACTGAAGGCGTCTGCCTCTGTGGTGATCGGCCCCAAGCCCGGGCCCTTCTTCCAGCGGCTGCTTCAGGGCGTGGTGCGCCGCCACTACGAGGGCGGCGAGGGCATCCTGGCGCCCAAGGAACCTGCGTGAAGCCCTCGGTCCTGTTGGCGTACAGCGCGCCCCGCAGTGGTTTCGGCGACGAGTGGATGCGCTTCCTCCCCATTGGGCTGGGGTACCTCCAGGCGGCGCTCAAGCGGAAGGGCTACCCCTGCCGTTTGGCCAACCTCTCCGGGATGTCTCGAAAGGACGCGCTGGCCTACTTCCGGTCGCAGAAGGCCGAGGTCATCGGCATCTCCATGTTCACCTTCAACCGCAAGCGGAGTTTCGAGCTGCTCCAGTGGGCGCGGGAAGCCCACCCCTCCGCGGTGCTGCTGGCGGGCGGGCCGCATCCGACCCATCTCGCCACCGAGGTCTTCCAGGAATGTCCGGCCCTGGACGCCATCGTGAAGGGCGAGGGCGAGTTGCCGCTTCTGGGGGTGGTGGAGCGGCTGGCCACAGCACCGGGTTCGGACCTATGGAGACGGTCGCCGGGCCTCATCCTGCGGGAAGGTGAGACCCTGAGCCAGGCGCCCCTCGAGAATCTCGATGCCATCGGTTTTCCCGCCCAGCACTTCGAGGCGGATTTCCTCGATGACGTGGGCCAGCTCGCGTACCTCAGCACCAGTCGGGGCTGCCCGGCCACCTGCAACTTCTGCAACACGCCGGAATTCTGGGGCAGTTCCATTCGCTTCCGCAGTCCCGAGGCGGTGCTTCAGGAGATGAACTTGCTGCGGGCGCGGCACGGGCTCACCTACTTCTCCTTCCGGGATGACACCTTCACCGCCAATCGGGGGCGCATTCTCAAACTCATGGAGCTGATCCAGAGAAGTGGCCTGCACCCTCTTTGGAACTGCCAGAGCCGCGTGAATCTGGTGGACGAGGATCGCCTGGTGGCCATGAAGCGAGCGGGCTGCGAGTTCATGCAGTTCGGCGTGGAGCACGCCAGCGAGCGGGTGCTGGCGCTCTTGGACAAGGGCACCAACATGCGCCAGGCACGCAAGGCGCTGTCCCTGGTGCGCAAGGTGGGGCTGAACCTGGGCGTCTATCTCATCACCGGCATCCCCGGCGAGACCTGGGAGGATGTGGAGGAGAGCGCCGCCTTCATCCGCGAGGTCCGCCCCCACGATGTGCAGATCTCCCCGTTGGCGCTCTATCCCGGCACGCGACTCTTCGACCGCTATCGGGAAGAGGGGCGCATCGCGAAGGATTTCTTTCGGGCCACCGGCGATGCGGAAGTCTTCGCCCGGGTGGATGCCCATACCGAGCGCGCCCTGCGCCATCTGGACGCCGTGGCCCATCAGACCCAGCGGAAGGCCGCGTACTCGCCCCGGGAATTCGCGGAGCAAAAGGCCTGGCTGGGCTTCTGCACGGTTACGAACCTCCTCTGCGGCGAAGTTGCGGAAGAGGAAGGCCGATTCATCGAGGCCGAGGCCGAATACACGGAAATAGTGGCCCAGGAACCGGGCAACACCTGGGGCTTCCTGAAACGGGCCCTGCTCCGCGAGAAGCTGGGGCGGCGCACCGAGGCCCTCGCCGATCTGGCCGAAGTGCTCCGGCTCGCCCCCGGCAATCCCGAGGCCACGGCGCTGAAGGCCAAGTGGAGCCAGGGCGCGCGGCGCAGCAAGGCCAAGGGTCCGGCCCATGGACCCACCGCGGAGATGAAGGGCGCGGAGACTTACCTGGAGCGACCGAAGCACTGATGCCGCCTGGGCTGGTGCGGACACGCCGACCGCAGAAGAACGGGAAGGGGAAGTGCTTGGGCTAAACTGGAGAGGTTCCCGTCCGGAGGCCCCCATGACCGACCCTCACGCCCCCTGTCTGCTCGATCCCCAGCAGATGGATGCCTATCTCCTGCGGGTTTCCCGGGAGATCGCGGCGGCCTTCGGCCATGACGAAAACCTGGTGCTGGTGGGCATCCGCAGTCGCGGCCTGCCCCTGGCCGAGCGCCTGGGGGCAAAACTCAACAGCATGCTGAACCGGGAGGTGCCCATCGGCATCCTGGACATCTCCCTGTATCGCGATGACCTCACGGAGATGGCGGGCAGCCCCATCGTGCGGCCCACAGAGATCCCCTTCCGCCTCAAGGGTAAGACCGTGGTACTGGTGGATGACGTGCTCTTCACGGGCCGCACCATTCGCGCGGCCCTGGACGCCCTGCAGGATCACGGTCGGCCTTCCCGGGTATGGCTGGCGGTGCTGGTGGATCGCGGCGGTCGCGAGCTGCCCATCCAGGCGGACTTCGTGGGTCTCAAGCTGGAAGTGCCTCTGAACCAGCGGGTGTCGGTGCGGGTGGTGGAAATCGACAAGGTGGATGGGGTATTCCTGGAAGGACGGAGCTGACATGACCACGCCGCGCTACATCTTTCCCCACAAGCACCTGCTGGGCATCGAACCCCTCAGTCCCCAGGACATCACGGCCCTGCTGGACCAGGCCGAGGCCTTCGAGGAAGTCTGCGAACGCCCCGACATCAAGATCGTGCCCGCCCTGCGCAAGCGCATGGTGGTGAACCTCTTCTTCGAGAATTCCACCCGCACCCGCAACAGTTTCGAGATCGCCGAGAAGCGCCTCTCCGCCGAGATCATCAATTTCGACGCGGACACGAGCTCTCTATCCAAGGGCGAGACACTCATCGACACGGCCATGAACCTGGAGGCCATGCACCCGGATCTCATCGTGATGCGCCACAGCGCCCCCGGGGCCCATGCGCTACTGTCCCGGCACATGAAGGCCAGCATCATCAACGCCGGGGACGGCGCCCACGAGCATCCCACCCAGGCCCTGCTGGACGCCTACACCCTGCGTCAGCGCTTCGGCAAGTTCGAGGGCCTCAAGATCGCCATCGTCGGCGATATCCGCCACAGCCGCGTGGTGCGCTCCAATCTCTGGCTGCTCACTAAGATGGGCGCCAAGGTGACTCTGGTGGGACCGCCCACCCTGCTGCCCACGGAGCTGCGGGAGACCTGGCCCATGGTGGACTTCAGCTACGACCTGGATTCGGTCATTCCCGACATGGACGCCATCATGATGCTGCGGGCCCAGTTCGAGCGGGGCACGGGCCAGTACATCCCCGGCCAGGGCGAGTACATCCGCTACTACCAGCTCAACGCCGCCCGCATGAAGCGCGCGAAGAAGGATGTGGCCGTGCTCCATCCCGGCCCCATCAACCGCGGCTTCGAGATCACCTCCGAAGTGGCCGATGGCCCCAACAACGTGATCCTCGAACAGGTCACCAACGGCGTACCCGTGCGCATGGCCGTGCTGTATCTTCTGTCCAATCCCCACGGGGAGCAGGTGCCTTAATACGCCGCTGCGCGGCGTATGGGACGAGGCCCGCGGTGCGGGCCTCTTTTCTGGGAGTCGGCATGAGAACCATTTCCTGGTCCAAGGTTTTCCGGGTTGTCTGGCGCGTGAATGCGGTGGGCATCTTCCTGGTGATGGTGCTGGCGGTGGTAGGGCTCTCGGCCACGTTGCTATCGGAGTTGCTCCGGTCCTCCCCGCGACCGCAGGCCGTTGCTCCGGAGGTGGCGCCCCAGGAAGCCGGGAAACCGGAGCTCCGGCTGGGCTCTTTCCAGCGCCTGGAGGGCACCAGCGTGGTCCGGGCCGAATTGAGTGAAACAGGGGGAGGCTCTTTCAGGCTCAAGGGCTCAGGATCCACGACCCGCAACATCCTCTTCGTGGACACCAGTGATGGGAAATCCTGGTGGCTGCTGCCCAATTCCGATTCCGTCATCGCGGGCGAACAGGACGTTTCTCTGGTGGAAAATGGAACCTCGATCCCGCTGGGAAGGCTCTATTCCATTGATTCTGAAGGTCCGGACAAGAAGGCAGAGACGACCCTCGTCTTCGCCGACTCCAAGGGCACTCGGCAGGTCACGGTGGCCAAGGGTGGCGTGGAGATCGACGGGGTGTTCACCCTTAACCGCGAGGAGGCCCGGGTGGTGTACCGCGATCCGACGGGCTATCACCTGGCGGTGATCAATCCCACGGAGGCGAAGCTCATCCGGGACTCCAAATGGGCCATCACCTTCCCCCCGCGGAAGTAGCGAGGGTCTATTTACGGCAGTTTTCTGCGCCATTTGCATTCTTTGTGGCCAGTAAATTCCATGCAAGATGGTGCAGATATTTTGAAGACAAACCTGGTGACTTCCTCCTGATCTGCGACTGCCATTGAACTCTCTGGTTGATCGCCACAAAGGACACAAGGCGAAATTTGGAAGGTGATTCGTAAGATACGGGGGACAGTAGGCATGAAACGGTTTGTGATTCTTTTGACGAGTGTGCTACTGGCCCAAACAACCCAATCAGATGTCAGTCGGCTGCTTGGATCAGCCCGCAGTGATCTATGGGTTTTCGGTGTGAATACCGACCCGAAGGACAAGAGTGCTGAAGTTCAAGTGCGCTCCTGGAAGCTGCCCAAAGAACGCTGGCTCTGGACTCTGGATCCTGTGCCAAGCACAGTCCTTTACTCCGAACGTCCCGGAGAATGGGACTGGCAGCATGGCCTAGCCTTCCAACTCAAGATGGATGAGGGCCGCTTCTATCTGAGTAAATACGATGACCATTCTGGGTTTTCGGCAAATTGGGGGATGGGTACACGCGAGGATGGAACCTACTTCAACCGGGGTACCATCCTTCGCTATGAGGATGGGCATCTCAAGCTTGTTCCAGACGCTTTGAAGCGGGCTCGTGTAGATTACGGGCTCAGAGAAACCCAGAACTTCCTGGGGATGGTTGGGGACAAGGTTTTCTACTTCGACTCCGCGCAAGGCGACCGAATTTTCTTTTTCGAGAAGGGGCGCCCAGATCAGCGATTTGAAGTGGCTATTCCAATCCATCCTCTTTGGTCGAAAAGCTGGAAGCTGGCGAGCGTAGATCAGGTGTTCGCGGGCGAGAATCCGGACGAGATCCTGGTCTATGTCTGGGCCAAGAATACGGCCTGGATGTCGGCGAAACCCAGGCGGGATGCCTCGGGTGTCTCCGTTGATCTGAAGACTGCCAAGCCCGCAGGGGGGAGTCAAATACACCGAATAATCCCATTCCGCAGACCCCAGGTAACCCGACGAGAAGAAAGAACCCGCCCATTGGTTGCGAGGGGCGTGTCGTGGGCTTATCAGATGACTAGAGAGCCTTAGGTGTGGCCTCGGTCCCATCCTTGACCACGAAACTGCGGCCACTGAGTTTTTCCAGCAGGGCGATGCCGAAGAGCCCGTTCACCATGGCGTTGCCGTCGTTGCCGCCACCACCCAGGATCAGGTTGTCGGGGATGAGCTTGAGGTCGCTGGCGGCGATCTTCTCGACCACTCGGATCTGGCCGAAGACCTCGCGGCCCATGGCGGCCACTTCGAGCTTGTAGGCCTCGGCAGTGGAGACACCCTTGGCCAGGATGATCTCGGCCTCGGCGCCACCGACCTTCTTGATGGCCTCGGAATCCGCATCGGCATTGACCTTGGTGGCCTCGGCCTTGCCGCCTGCCTGCAGTTTCACCGCCGTGGCTTGGCCTTCGGCCATCAGGATTGCCGCCTGCTTGGAACCTTCGGCCTCTTTGATGCGGCCCTCGGCGAGATTCTTCTGGATCTCCACGTTGCGTTCCGATTCCACCACCTGGGGTTGCATGTTGGCCTGGGCCTTGGCGTTCTCCAGGTTGCGTCGCTCGTCCTGAGCTTCCTTTTGCGTGGCGAAGGTCTTCTTCTCCTGCTCGGCGATCTGGCGATCGGTCACGGTCTTGGTGAGTTCCACCGGAAGCACCACGTCGGCGATGAGGGTGTCCTTGGAATCGATGTGGTGGACACGCAGCACGGTGTCGATGTGCTCCTTGGCCTTCTCCTGCAATTCCTTGCGCTGGGTGTAGAGATCCAAGGCCTTGATGTACTGGGCGGCATTGCGGAAGTGGCTGCTGATGGCCGGTTCCAGCACCTGGCTAATCATGTTGCGCACGCTGCCCAGGTTGGCGATGACCTTGGGGGCGTTCTTCATGGGGATGTGGATGATGACGCTGACATCCATGTTCACGTTGAATGCATCGGCGGTGCGCAGGGTGATGGTCTTGAGGTTGCTGTCCAGTTCGTGGGCGCTGCTGCGGTTGTCGGCCCAGTTGAGGAGGATCTGAGTTGTGGGCACGATGTCCACCTTGCAGATCTTGGTGTTCAGGGGGTGCTTGCCGGGCTGAAGAGGATCGGCCCAGATGCCCTTGCTGCCGTTGGCCACGATCTTGGCGTTCACCGCATCATCGGTGAGGTCGGCGCCCTCGGTGCCCACGTAGCTGGTGACGACGCCGCAGTTGCCGATGTCCACGCGGATCATGTCCACCTTTTCGATTGTGGCGAACCAGGGGTTGATGGCGTAGTTGCCCGCGCGGAGCACAGGGATCTGGAGGCCCTTCTGGCCGCCCGCCTTCAAGAAGGCATCGGCGTCCTGGAAGTTGTCGTGGGTACCGAGAGGCAGTTCCTCGGCGGCGATCTTGGAGGAGTCGATGATGGGCTTGCCCTCGTTGATGGTGACGATGCCCACCTGATCGGCCTCGATGTGGGTCCAGTCCACGATATCGATGACCCGGAAGAGTCTGGGATTCAGGCGGTAGACGCCGGGCATGAGCACGTCCAGCTGACGTCCACGCTCGCCGCCATTCTTGATGAAGGCCTCGCCATCGAAGAAGTTGCCGTGGCCCTTCACCCGCGCCGCCAGCAGGCGTCCCTCGGGGATGCGGGCGCCGTCCGCCGCTTCCACCAGTCCGACCTTGCCGCCGGGGATCTTGGTGATGGGCAGCTTCTGGACCTTGAACATCAGCGTGTTGATGCGGTAGTAGCCGGGCTGGAGGAAGGAGATCTGCGGGCCCTTCTGGCCACCGTTCAGGATGAAGGCCTGGGCGTCCTGGAAGCTGTCGCAGGCCACGGGAGAACCAAAGTTACCGCCCTCGCGGGTGACAGGCTGTCCGGCAATGGACTCCACGTAGCCCACTTCGTCGTCGTGGATCATGATGGCGTCCACCTCTTCCACATCGAAGAGGTGCGGATTGATCTTGTATTCGCCCTCGGGAAGGATCGCCAACTGGGGGCCCTTTTCGCCACCGTTGCGCAGGAAGGCCTCGCCATCCTGGAAGAGATCACAGGCCACGGCCTTGGCCATGAACTGTCCACTGGGGATGGGGGCACCCGCCACGGCGCGCACCACGCCCACCTTGTTCTCGTGAATCACACAGAAATCGCGCTTGGTCACTTTGTAGAGAAAGGGAATCAGCAGGTGGAAACCGGGACCGAGCACCCGGGCCTGCACGCCCACTTCGTTGCGCAGCGCCACCGTGCGGCCATCGGGCATCTGCCTGCCGAACCACCGGCGCTCCAGCAGGATGATCTGGTTGCCCTTGGCGATGGTAAAGGATTTCAGCAGGATCAAGAGCGCGGCGAGGCCACCGACCACCGGCAGCCAGAGGGTCGACAGTTGGACTTCCATTGCGGGTCCTTTCAAGGGTGGGGGTTCGGGCGGATTGCTCGCCTCATGATGACTGAGACAGGGTGATCGGAAACCGGGGAGAGCGTCGATGTCCCAGGCCAATCGGGGGCCGCCATGGGCTCATCGGTGCCAATCGACGGTCCAGCCGGCTTCTCCACTGCCTATACAGAGGCTCGCCGTGGGCGGATCAACGATAGACTCGGCCCCTGAGTCCGGCTTCGATCCAGGTGGCCGGGCGATTCCCTCTGGAAGGCGCTCCATATCCATGGCCAATCCCCGCGTTCAGGTGCCCGATCTCAATCTGTGGGCCTCCAGCCCCCAGCCCTGGTATTTCCGGCGAGTGACGATCGCGCTGGTCATCGGGGTGCTTTTTGCCGCGATGCTGGTGGTGTTCCAAGATTCAGAGTTGGCTCAGGGTACTCAATCCAGCCCCTCCGCCGAGCAGGCTGCTGTGCCAGGCCCTTCGCTGCCGCCTGAGTCAAAGACAGTCCCGGGCGCACCAATCGAGAAGACCCCAGCGGTCACCCGCGCCGCTCATCCAGCGAATCCTGCCACTGCGGCGACCTTTAACCAGATCACACAGATGGATGAGGACAGCCTGATTCGGGCGGCTCGAGCCACCAACATCCGAGCGCTGGTGGACTCGGATCCGGCCTTGCTCTTGCGAATACAGGGTGAGCTTCCCTGGGATGCATCCCCAGCCAAAGTTTTGCTCCTGAAGGCAGAGGCCGAATTCCAGTTGGGTCACTACCGTCGGGCCGCTGAGACCTATACAAAATTGATCCATCAACAACCAGGGATCGCAAAGTACAGGTATTTCCGAGCCATGGCTTTTGCTGCAGGGAAACGCACAGACAGGGCCCTTTTCGACCTTGAGGATGCCATTTCGCGAGAGCCAAGGCTGGCAATGGAGGCGAGGGAAGAACCTCGATTCGTTCCATTGAGCCGCAACTCGAAATTCAGGGACCTGACTCGTGCCCATCCTTAGCCCGTTCGCCTGTGAGCCGTGGCTTGGCATGGAAATGAAAAGGCCCGCATTCGCGGGCCTTTAACTTGAGGCGCGCCGCGCCTCATCCGGCGACGATGGAGCCCGTGGGGCAGGCATCAACGCAGGTGCCGCAGTCGGTGCACTTCTCGCCGTCGATGACGTAGATATCGCCTTCGCTGATGGCTTCAGTGGGGCACTCGGGCAGGCAGGCGCCGCAGGCGATGCAGGAATCGGTGATGGTGTGGGACATGGTCAACCTCCGGGCATAGGGCCGTCCTGAGCTTAGACCCAAGGTGGGGTGGAGAAAATCACATCCCGTCGGGATTTTTCCGGAAGGCCTTGGCGGCCACAGACCCGAGACGCCGCAGGGCACCCTCGGCAAAGCTGCCGCGGCGCCACACCAGGACCAGGGTGCGGAAGGGCACGGGTTCGGCCAGCGGTCGGATCACCACCGAGGCCCGGGCCGCTTCGGTGGCCACTGCCAGGCGGGGGAGCAGGGTGAGGCCTGCGCCGCTGGCCACCATCTGCACCAGGGTGGGTAGGCTGGTAGCGCGGTAGCCCAATTCCTCCAGATGAGCCCGGCCGCAGGCCGCGAGGGCCTGGCCCCGGAGGCAGTGACCGTCCTCCAGCAGGAGCAGTCGCTCGCCCTCAAGTTCTTCCTCTCGAAGGGCCTGTCTGCGCCGGGCCAGGCGATGGGTGGCCGGCAGACATACGCGGAAGGGATCCTTTCCCAACACCAGGTGCTCCAGGTCGCCCAGATCGGCCTCCAGGGCCAGGATGGCGCCGTCCAGCTCGCTCTTCTGGAGGGCTGCCACGAGCGTGTCCGTGTGTGACTCGGTCCAGAAGGGGAGCAGTCGAGGAAAGGCTTCCCGCAGGGCGGGTACCAGGAAGGGCAGCACATAGGGCGCGAGGGTGGGAATGATGCCCAGGCGCAGTGCACCCGCGAAGGGATCCAGAAAGGTCTGAGCCTCCTGCGCCAGCTCCCGGCCTTCGGCCAGCATGCGTTCCATCCGGACTAGAAGAGCCTGACCGGGGGGCGTCACCCGCACACCACCGCGGCCACGTTCGAAGATCGGGACGCCCAGGGCGCTCTCCAGGGCCGCGAGCTGGGAGCTGAGGGAGGGCTGGGCCACGGCGCACAGGTCGGCGGCTCGCCGGAAATTGCGCGTTTCCGCCACGGCGAGAGCGTACTGCATCTGGCGCAGAGTGAAGGGAAGAGGTGTTGCATCCATGATCGATATTATCTATCAAAAACATAGAAACGATATCTTGGACCCGCCACGGCCCTGGAGCGAGGCTGATGAGGCGACGCGAAGAGAGCGCGCCCACCCCACAGGAGAATTGAGATGCTGACCGTCGGCGACCGCCTTCCCTCTTTCGAACTTCAGGCCGTGACCAGTCTCGAGAAAGGCAAGGAATTCCAGACCCTTACCCATGAAAGTTTCCAGGGCAAGTGGAAGGTGCTCTTCCTATGGCCCATGGACTTTACTTTCGTCTGCCCCACCGAGATCGCCGCCTTCGGCAAGCGCAACGGCGATTTCCTCGATCGGGACACCCAGGTTCTGGGAGCCAGCACGGACACCCACTTTGTGCACTTGGCATGGCGCAACAACCACGCGGACCTCAAGGACCTGCCCTTCCCCATGCTGGCCGATACCAAGCGCGAACTGAGCGCGGCTCTGGGCGTGCTGCATAAGGACGCGGGCGTGCCCCTGCGCGCCACCTTCATCGTGGATCCCGAGGGGATCATTCGTCACGTCAGCGTCAACGACCTGAGTGTGGGGCGAAGTGTAGAAGAAGTGCTGCGGGTGCTGGACGCTCTGCAGACCGACGAACTCTGCCCCTGCAACTGGCAGAAGGGCGACGCCACGCTGCAGGTGTGATCATGGCGACCATGGATCTCGAAGGCCTCCGCGAAGCCTTGCCTGAGTATGCGAAGGATCTGAAGCTCAACCTCCAGGCGGTGCTGGGCGAATCCTCCCTAAATCCTGTTCAGCAGTACGGTACGGCGTTGGCGGTGGCTGCGGCTACCCGTCACGGGGTGCTCCGGGAAACCCTTCGTCAGGAGACCCTGCTCCGAGCCGGTGAGATCGCGGTAGAAGATGCCTTGGCCGCTGCGGCCCTCATGGGCATGAACAACATTTTCTACCGCTTCCGCCACATGGTGGGCAAGGAGAGCTATGGTCAGCTTCCGGCACGGCTGCGCATGAATCGCATCGCCAAACCGGCGGGCCCCAAACTGGATTTCGAACTCTACTGCCTCGCGGTGAGCGCCGTGAACGGTTGCGAGGCCTGCGTGCGCGCCCATGAAAAGACCTTGATCGAGGGCGGTTATACAGAACAGCAGATCAATGATGCCGTTCGCATTGCTGCCACCGTCCATGGGGTGGCCTCGGCACTGGAAGTTACTCCTGGCGACTGAGTTCATTCCAGTCACCGAAACCCGGGAACGCGTTGGAGCTTCGGGTTGATCCAGGTCGCCAAAGACATGGCCTGATCAGCCCCGAAGCTCATATTTGGTTTAGCCTTCAACCCCAAACGACCAAGGAGGGAAGCATGTCCACGGAATCAAAGTGCCCGTTCTCGGGTGGCGTCGGTAAGCACACGGTGGCCGGAGGTCCCAGGAACGCGGATTGGTGGCCCGATCAGCTGAGGCTGAACATCCTGCACCAGCACACATCGAAGTCTAATCCCATGGGCGAGGAGTTTAACTACGCCGAGGCTTTCAGGAGCCTCGATCTGGATGCGGTGGTCCAGGATCTCCACACCCTGATGACGGATTCCCAGGATTGGTGGCCTGCGGACTTCGGCCACTACGGTCCCTTGTTCGTGCGCATGGCCTGGCACAGCGCCGGAACCTACCGCATCAGCGATGGTCGAGGCGGAGGCGGAACCGGCAACCAGCGCTTCGCCCCTCTGAACAGCTGGCCAGACAACGTCAACCTCGACAAGGCGCGTCGGCTGCTCTGGCCCATCAAACAAAAGTACGGCCGGAAGATCTCCTGGGCGGACCTGATGATTCTTGCGGGGAACGTCGCGCTCGAATCCATGGGCTTCAAGACCTTCGGCTTTGCAGGCGGACGTGAAGATATCTGGGAACCCGAGGAAGATACCTACTGGGGCTCCGAGAAAAAGTGGCTGGACGACAAGCGCACCACCGGGGAGCAGGCCCTCGAAAACCCGCTCGCCGCGGTTCAGATGGGCCTGATCTATGTCAATCCGGAAGGCCCCAATGGCGTCCCGGATCCCCTCGCCGCAGCCCGGGACATCCGCGAGACCTTTGCCCGCATGGCGATGAACGACGAGGAGACGGTGGCGCTCATTGCCGGGGGTCACACGTTTGGCAAGACCCACGGGGCTGGGGATGCGAGCCATGTGGGGCCCGAGCCGGAGGCCGCCGGGATCGAAGAACAGGGCCTGGGCTGGGCCAGCAGCTTCGGCAGCGGCAAGGGTGGCGACACCATCACCAGCGGCCTGGAGGTCACCTGGACCACGACTCCGACGAAGTGGAGCAGCAATTTCCTCTGGAACCTCTTCGGCTACGAGTGGGAACTGACGAAGAGTCCCGCCGGGGCCCATCAGTGGACTCCGAAACACGGGATGGGCGCCAACACCGTGCCCGATGCCCACGATCCCTCCAAGCGACACGCTCCTTCGATGCTGACCACGGATCTCGCCCTGCGCTTCGACCCCGCGTACGAAAAGATCTCTCGGCGCTTTCTCGAGAACCCGGATCAATTCGCAGAGGCCTTCGCCCGGGCCTGGTTCAAGCTGACGCACCGGGACATGGGGCCGCGCACCCGCTACCTGGGCCCGCTTGTGCCGAAAGAAACACTGATCTGGCAGGATCCCATTCCCGCAGTGGATCATGACCTGATCGAAGCCCAGGACATCGAGGCCCTGAAGGCGAAGGTTCTTGCCTCGGGACTGTCCATTTCCCAACTGGTCAGCACCGCATGGGCATCGGCGGCAACCTTCCGGGGCAGTGACAAGCGCGGCGGCGCCAACGGTGCCCGGCTGCGGCTAGCGCCCCAGAAGGATTGGGAGGTCAACCAGCCTGCAGAACTGGCCCAGGTGCTCTCCAAGCTGGAGGCCATTCGGCACGACTTCAACAGCGAACAGAAGCAAGGCAAGAAGCTCTCTCTGGCGGATCTGATTGTCCTGGCAGGCTGCGCTGCCATCGAAGCGGCAGCCCAGAAGGCTGGTCACGCGGTGAAGGTGCCCTTCACCCCGGGGCGCATGGACGCATCCCAGGAACAGACGGATGTGGAGTCTTTCGCCGTGCTGGAGCCCGCCGCCGATGGGTTCCGCAACTATGCCCGCAAGGGGGTCGAGGGCTTGGCGGCAGAGCTGCTGGTGGACAAGGCGCAGTTGCTGACACTGACCGCCCCGGAGATGACGGTGCTGATCGGTGGCTTGCGTGCCCTGAACGCCAATACCGGACACTCCCAGCACGGCGTCTTCACTCAGCGGCCGGAAGCGCTCACCAACGACTTCTTCGTCAATCTCCTGGACATGAAGACCAAGTGGCAGAAGTCTGCCACGGAAGGTGTGCTGGAGGGACGGGACCGGGCTACGGGCGAGCTGAAGTGGACGGCCACCACCGTGGATCTCGTCTTCGGTTCGAACTCCCAGCTCCGGGCGATCGCCGAGGTGTATGCCTGCAGCGATTCCCAGGAGGTCTTCCTGCGAGACTTCGTGGCGGCATGGAGCAAGGTGATGAACCTGGACCGCTTTGATTTCGCGGAGCACAAAGGTTAGCTTGGCACCCGGAGGTGACCGAGGATTCTCGCCTTTGAACTCCAAAGAAGGCTCCACGAAATCCGAGTGTCATCTTTCCGTTTTCGCTCACAGGGTGCATGAATGCGGCTGGACCTGCACATTGGCAGGGGCCAGCCGCATTCATGGTAGAGATCCCGGACTTTTTACTTTTGGAGTGATGCCAATCACATCCCGACCCATTGGTATTGAATGGAGGGAATGGACATGATGGTATTGAGACGCGATCTCTTGGTCTGGTGAGATCGACGATCATCGCCCCATTCTTGTTCAACATCATTGGAGTCGCGTCATGAAGCGCCTTAGCTTCGCTATGTCCGCTTGTCTCGTTCTTCTCCCCCTCTCTGCCCAGGAGGCCGAGGTCGGGGATAGCTGGGCCCCAAAGGCATGTCGACCGCTCTTCACCACGTCTGCCGGTTTGGCCGAACCGGGAGTGCTTGAATTGGAATTCGGCGCGCAGAGGATCTACAACCGCGACCGCTCGAACGACACGCTTCTGCCCGCCCAACTCAACCTCGGGGTCTGCGAATGGTTCGATGTGCGGATTGGCTGGGGCGGGCCAGTTCTTCGCAAGGACTCTCAGGGCCAATTGGCGGAGGGCAGGAGCGATCCTGTGCTTGGCGGCCAAGCGCTGTTCTTCAAGCAGGACGCCGTAGGCCTGGATCTGGGCGTGGCCTACTGGCACAAGCTCCCTCGCGCGAGCACCGAGAAGGGCATCTGCACCGGGAAACATGACGACACGCTGCTGATCACGGCTTCCCGCACCTTCGGGCGGTGGGCCCTGGACCTGAACGCAGGCGCCAACTGGATCGGTCGCCCCGCAGGCGAGGGCCGAGTTCGCCAGGCCGCCGGTTCCCTGTCGGTTACCTATGCGCTGGCCGTGGGCTGGAATCTCACCTTGGACACCTATGCGCTGGCGGCCACTGAGTTGAATGACCGTGCGGTCAGCAGCATTCTTGCCCTGAGCCGGGATATCACGCCGAATCTCTGCATGGACGTCGGGGTCGAGGCGGGGCTCACCCAGGGAGCCCCCAGGATGTCGCTCAACGCGGGCCTGGTGTGGCGTCTCGGGCGACTCTGGAAATAGAGGAAGCGCAATACCGATCAATCCGCGAGTCGTTCCGGTTTGCAGAGCCGCTTCTTGTCGTTGCTGACCCGCCCGCACTTGAGGCAGAGGTGGGTGGGCGCTTCCACCAACTTTTTAAAGGCCTCAAGCGACTCTGCAAGCGCGTCATCCTTGACGAGCTTGCAGAGTTCCTTGTCCTTCAATTTCTTCACGACTAGGCCGTGGGATTGGCGGCACCGGGTTCGGCAGAGTTGCCGAAGGACTGGAGGGCAAGGTAGTTCAGGCCGAAGCGTTCGATCTTCTCGAACTGCTTTTCGTACTGGTCGAAGTGGCGCTCCTCGTCCACCACCAGGCCTTCGAAGACCTGCTTGGTAACGGCGTCGGCGTTGGCGCCGCATTCGATGGCGGCCTTGTTGTAGTCGATCTGGCTGCTGGCCTCCATCTCCATGGCCTTCTTGAGCATGGCGGTGGGGTCCGTGATCTTTTCCACGGGGCCTGCGGGCGTCATCTCCACTTCACCCTTGAGGAAGAGGATGCGGTCCGCCAGTTTTTCCACGTGCATCATTTCCTCGATGGCCGTGCGCTTGAAGAGCATGGAGAGGGGTGCGAGGCCCTGATCGTCGAGATGGAAGTGGAAGTACATGTACTGGTGAACGGCCTGCAGTTCATCGGCAACAGCGTGATTCAGAAGGGCGATGCTTTTGCTGCGATCCATGGTGGCTCCTCTATATGGAAGGCGTTCAGTGTACCAGGGGCCGATGACGGGCGGGTGGGAGGGCCCGGGTATCCTTGGGCAGGGGCATTCCAATCATTCCAGCCCTCACGCGAGGTGAATTCATGATTCAGGGTCCGGTGGTACTGCTCATTCTCGATGGCGTGGCCGATGGTGCCCGCAACCGCTTCGATGCAACGTTCCAGGCCGGGATGACCAATCTCAACCGTCTGCGTGGGCAGTACGCGGCCACGCAGTTGCAGGCGGGCGGGGAATTCGTGGGGCTGCCGGAGGGCCAGTTCGGCAATTCGGAAGTGGGCCACATGAACCTGGGCGCGGGCCGCGTGGTGTGGCAGGAACTCACCCGCATCGATGCGGCCATCAAGAAGGGCACCTTCCGAGAAAATCCGGCCATGGGGAACCTGCTGGCGGAGCTCAAGGCCTCCGGCAAGCGCCTGCACCTCATGGGCCTGGTGAGCCCCGGCGGCGTCCACAGCCACCAGAATCATCTGGTGGCCCTGGCCCAGTGGGCCCAGGCCGAAAATGTGCCCACAGTGATCCATGCCTTCCTGGATGGGCGCGACACGGCCCAGAAGAGCGCCGATGGGTTCTTGGCTCAGCTCTCCGAAGACCTGAAACCATGCCCTCGGGTTCGCATCGGTTCCCTCTGCGGGCGCTATGTGGTGATGGACCGCGACAAGCGCTGGGAGCGGGTGATCCGGGCCTGGAAGATGCTGGTGGAAGGCGCAGGCGAGTTCACGGCGGCCAATGCCCAGGCCGGCATCCAGGCCGCCTATGATCGGGGCGAAACGGATGAGTTCGTGAGCCCTACCACCACGGTGGACTTCCACCCGCTGGAGGATGGCGATGGGGTCATCTTCTTCAACTTCCGTGCGGATCGCGCCCGGGAGTTCAGCCATGCGCTGGTGAATCCCGCCTTCGACGGCTTTCCCCGGCCCATGCGCCCCGCGATCAAGCTCGTCACCTTCACCCAGTACGAGGCCGACCTGGATCCCTTTGTGAGCGTGGCCTACGCGCCCCAGAACCTGGCCAACATCCTGGGCGAGCTGGTGGCAGCCAAGGGCTTGAATCAGCTCCGCACCGCCGAGACGGAGAAGTACGCGCACGTCACCTTCTTCTTCAACGGTGGTCGGGAAGAACCCTTCCGGGGCGAAGAACGACTGCTGGTGCCCTCTCCCAAGGTTGCCACCTACGACCTGATGCCCGAGATGAGCTGCCACGAGGTAACCCGCGGCCTGGTGAAGGCCATCCACGCAGGGCAACACCGCTTCATCGTCTGCAACCTCGCCAACGGCGACATGGTGGGTCACACGGGCGATCTCAATGCCGCCACCATGGCCTGCGGGATCGTGGATGATGCCGTGCGCCAGGTGGCCGATGCGGTGCTGGCGGTCCAGGGTGCGCTGTTCGTCACCGCCGATCACGGTAATGCGGATTGCATGCGGGACGAGGCCGGGAATCCCCACACGGCCCACACCTCCAACCCTGTGCCTGCGGTGATCGTGGCGGGGGGTTTCGCCGGTCGGCAGCTGCGTGCGGGAGGGGCGCTCTGCGACGTGGCCCCGACGCTGCTGGAATTGTTAGGAATTGAACAGCCTCGCGAGATGGAGGGCGAGAGCCTGCTGCGCCTCAGCGGGAAGGCCGAGGCGGCGTACTAGGTCCTGAACCGCGCCACCAGGGCCGCGAGGCCCTCGGCGGTGCGGGCCAGCTGATCCGAAGTCTGGGCGTTGTTCTCCACGGTCGCGGAGAGTTCCACGCTGGCACTGGCGTTCTCCATGGCTTTCTGGGCGCCCAGTTCCACCTGCTGAGTCACTTCGGCACTGGCATGGGCCTGTTCCTCGGTGGAGGAGCTGATCTCCAGGGCCATCGAGGTGACCTGGCCGATGTGCTCGCGGATCTCCGCCAGAGCCTGAACGGCCTCCTGCACCGTGGACTTGCCCAGGGCCACCGCCTCGTTGCTGCTCTCGATGAGCGTGGCGATCTCTCGGGCGGACTGAGCGCTGCGCTCGGCGAGCTTGCGCACCTCCTCGGCAACCACGGCAAAACCCTTGCCCATGGCACCGGCCTTGGCGGCTTCGATGGCGGCGTTGAGGGAGAGCAGGTTGGTCTGGCGGGCGATGTCCTGGATGACCCGCACGGCCTGCACGACCTTGGCGGTGGACTGCTCGACCTGGGCCATGGCCTGCATGGCGGCCTCGCCCGAACGGTCTCCTTGCTGGGTGGCTTCCACCGCCGACTCGGCCTGGCGCTGGCTGGACCGAACATTGCCGGAGACCTCTTCGATGGAGGCGGTGAGCTCGGTCATGGCCGAAGCCATGCGCTCCACGGAACCGCGCTGTTCCTCTGCGTTCCGCGCCAGTTCCTGGCTAGTGGCCGAGATCTGGTGGGTGGCCGAGGCAAAGGTGGCGGCGTTGTCCGTCACCCGCATGGAATCGAAGCGGATGCGGTTGATCATGCCCTTGAGGTTGGACTGCATGCCCCGCAGGGTGGCCAGCACACTGGTGACGTCTCCGGGTCGGGTGTCGATTTCCACCCGAAGATTTCCCTCGGCGATGGCTCGGGTCACCCGGATGGCGTAGTCGGGATCGCCACCGATTTGGGCCTGGGCGACCCTAGCGGCAAGGGCGGCGATGAGGATGGAGGCCACCACTGCGCATCCTCCCGCCAGGCCCAGGCGCCAGAGAACGCCGTCTTGGGCGCTATGGGCCGATCCCAGCGAGACGGCGACCAGGGTCAGCACGGCGATGAAAAGGGCGATGACCAGGGCGAAGGCCAGGCGCAGCCGATTTCCGAAGGTCAGGCCAGGGAAGGGAATCCAGGCCTTCTTCTGGGTTTCCTCCAGGCTCTTCCCCTGGTTCATCAGGGCATAGACCCGCTCGGCCTCACGCACCTGGGAACGGCTGGGGCGGCTGCGGATGGAGACATAGCCCACCGTGTGCCCCTGCTCCACCACGGGGGTGACATTGGCATCCACCCAGTAGAAGCCCCCGTCCTTGGAGCGGTTTTTCACGAAGCCCTGCCAGGGCTTGCCGCTCTTCACGGTGGCCCAGAGATCCGCGAATGCCGCCGGAGGCATGTCCGGGTGGCGCACCAGATTATGGGGCTGGCCGATCAACTCGTCCCGGCTGAACCCGCTGAGGCGCACGAACTCATCGTTGGCAAAAGTGATGATGCCCCGGGTATCCGTCATGGAAACCAGGAAGGCCCCTTCCTGGACCTGCTTCTCGATCTGGTTGACGGGCTGATTGACACGCATGAGGAACCCTCCACGGAGACCCTCAAGGGATCCCCGCAGGGGAGTCATCGTCGGAAAGCGGGGCCGGGGTGAGTTTGGGTCTACAGCGTACGGATCAATTCCCGGAGGCCACCCCAGACGATCTGAACACCGATGGCCAACAGAATGAAGGCGGAGATCTGGCTGATGGTGGCGGCGCCGGTGTTGCCCAGGCGGCGGAGCACCTTGGCGGAGTAACGATAGAAGATGAAGATGGTGATGGCGGCCATGGCGATGCCGCAGGTCACCGCCAGGAAATCCAGCACCGTGCGGGGATCATAGATGCGGCCCTGGGGCACCAGGCTGAGGGTGACGGCCATGGAGCCCGGGCCTGCCGTGACGGGCAGGGTCAGGGGAAAGAAGGCCTTGTCCAGCATGTAGGTCTGAAGTTCAGCCTTCTCGGACTCGCTCATCCGCGGGTCCTTGTTGAGCATGTGCCAGGCGCTGTGGAAGAGCAGCAGACCCCCGGCAATGGCGATGACCGGGATGGAGATGCCCAGGAGCTTCAACAGCCAGCCACCGACCAGCAGGAGAGCCGTGAGGAATACGAAGGTATAGAAGCCGATGAGCGCAGCCAAGTGGTTGCGCTGGGATTCCTTCACTCCGGCTGTGAGCTGCACGAACACCGGCGCCATGGCCGGAGGATTCAGGATGGGGAAGAGCGCCAGAAAGGCGAACATCATCGTGCTGAGAAACCCGACCATGGACAACTCCTCGGGGACCGAGGGGTCACCCGTTACTCCAGGCTACACAAGCCGTCACCCTCGTTGGATCACGGCCTACACATCGTCAAATCCGGGGTTATTTCCCGCGATTGGTGCTGCGGGTGTGGGCCGAGGCCTGCTTGTTGGGGGCGGGCTTTGAGGGTTTGTGGGCGGTGGGGGCCGGATGGCGCTCGGCGTGGCCGGGCTTGCCGGGCTTGAGGCCATCGTGGCCTTCCTGGGTGGGTTTGGCCGTCAGCGTGCCGAGCAGGTTGGCGGTGATGGAAGGATCGGGCTTGGACATAGCGGCACCTCGGGATGCGGGAAAGGCGTACGGAGGAAGGCCGGACGGATTCCCCATTGTAGTGCATCCAGGGAATCAGGGCTTTTCCGCCACATGCAGGGCCACGATTCCACCTGTGAGGTTCCGCCAGGTCACCCGACTGAACCCCGCCGCCGACAGTTCCGCTGCCAGGGCGGGCTGGTCTGGAAAGGCCCGGATGCTCTCCGGCAGATAGGTGTAAGCGGTGGCATCGCCGCTGACCCAGCCGCCGACCCGGGGCAGGATCCTCAGGCTGTAGAAATCATAGAAGCCGCGCAGCCAGGCCCAGCGCGGGCGGCTGAATTCCAGGATCACAAGGCGTCCGCCGGGCTTCAGCACCCGCAGGAACTCGGCGTAGGCCAGGGAGCGGCGCTCCACGTTGCGGATGCCGTAGCAGATAGTCACCCCGTCGAAGGTTTCCGCGGCGAAGGGCAGGTGCTGGGCATCGGCCCCCACGCTGGCCCACACGAGGTTTTCCAGGCGCTTCCGACGAAACTTGGCGGGGCCCTGAGCCAGCATGGCCTGGGTGAAATCCGTGCTGATGACTTCGGCTCCGCGCCGCGCCAGGGCGAGGCTGGAATCGCCCGTGCCTGCTGCCACATCCAGCATCCGCTTGCCGGGCTGGGCTTCGGAGGCCCTCGCCATGCGGTTCCACCAATAAAAATCCACCCCCAGGCTCAGCAGATGGTTCAGCAGGTCGTAGCGGGGCGCGATGCCGCTGAACATGGACTGGACCTTGGCACCTTCGGGCATCGGCTCTCCTCGATCCATGATCCCCGAATCCGGAAAAAACCGCCGAGAGAAGATGCCGGGGCCCTCAGGTACAATGGCCCTTTACCCGGACCCGCGCACGCATCCCTGTTGGAGGTTTCATGGCAACAACGAACGAGACGATCTTTGGGGGCAGCTTCCTGCTGGCGCCCATCGGCAGCCAGGCGCAGTTCACGCCCGAAGAGTTGAGCGAAGACGCCCAGGCCATTGGTCAGGCCGCCCGCGAGTTCATCGAGGGCGAGGTGCTGCCCAAGGATGCGGAGATCGACAAGCTCGACCTCCAGCTCTCCAAGGATCTGCTCCGCAAGGCCGGTGAGCTCGGCCTCCTGAGCCTGGAGATTCCCGAGGCCTTCGACGGCATGGACCTGGACAAGATCTCCGGCCTGCTGGTGCTGGAGGAGCTGGGTCGGCAGGCCTCCTTCTCTGTGTCCTACGGCGCCCACACGGGCATCGGCACCCTGCCCATCGTCTACTTCGGGAACGAGGCCCAGAAGGCCAAGTACCTGCCCAAGTTGGGCTCCGGCGAGCTGCTGGCCGCCTACGCTCTTACCGAACCCGGCGCCGGTAGTGATGCCATGAACTCCAAGACTGTGGCGACCCTGGATGGGGATCATTGGGTTCTCAATGGCTCGAAGATGTGGATCACCAACGCGGGCTTTGCCGATGTCTTCGTGGTCTTCGCCAAGGTGGACGGCCGCAAGTTCAGCGCCTTCATCGTGGAGAAGGACGACCCCGGTTTTGCTATCGCCTCCGAGGAGCACAAGCTGGGCATCAAGGGTTCCAGCACCCGTGCCCTAAGCTTCGACAACTGTCGCATCCCCAAGGACCGTCTGCTGGGCGAGATCGGCAAGGGCCACCGCATCGCCTTCGGCATCCTGGCCATCGGCCGCTTCAAGCTGGGCGCGGGCTGCAACGGCATCGCCAAGGAAGTGCTGAAGTACACCCTGAAATACACCGGCGAGCGGATGCAGTTCAACAAGACCATCAATACCTTCGGCCTCATCCGCAAATACCTGGCGGACATGGCCACGCGTATCTTCGTGGCCGAGAGCATGAACTTCCGCACCATCGGCTACATCAACGAGGGCATGCACGCCGCGACCTG
>JAYREN010000007.1:0-39283 GCA_041908845.1 Holophaga sp.
CCCACCTCCCGGACAGACAGGAGTGGCTGGCCTGGGCTCGGGAGCGCACCCGACTGAACCCAGTTGTGGTCCCCGATCACCTAATCGACTCCGGACGGATCCAGCCATACCCCTTCATGGAACGCTTCACCCGAGCCCTGGCGGCGGATGCCACGGTGGTAGCAGGCAACGGAAGTGCCTGCGTCGTGCTGTTTCAGGCGGGCGTGGTCCGCGAGGGGCAGCGCTATTTCTGGAACAGCGGCTGCGCGTCCATGGGCTTCGATCTTCCCGCCGCCATTGGGGCGGCTGCCGACTCGGATCGGACGGTATGGTGCCTTGCGGGGGATGGCAGTCTGCAGATGAACCTGCAGGAACTGGCTACCGTCATGCAAAATCGCTTTCCCATCAAGCTGGTCTACCTGAACAATGGCGGCTACGCCTCCATTCGCCAGACTCAGGCCAACTTTTTCGATTCCGAATACGGTTGCAGTACGGCCTCAGGTCTGGGGTTCCCGGACATGGAGAAACTGGCCGCCGCCTATGGAATGCCATTCGTGCGGACGCAGAGTCTCCAGGAACTGGCCGAGCACCAGGCTCGGGTCCAACATCTGGATGGCCCGGTCATATGGGAAGTGATGCTTAAGACCGACTATGCCTTTGAGCCCAAGTTGTCCTCCCGGAGACTCCCGGATGGCCGCATGGTTTCATCGCCCTTGGAGGACATGGCGCCCTTCTTGACTCGCGAGGCCTTCGCTTCCAATATGCTCTGCCCTCAGGAGGATCCGAATGCCTAGCCCTCGAAATCGGACGGCCTTACTGACGGGGGGGGCCCGGGGGATTGGTGCCGCCATCCAGGACGAGCTGAGCCGCAGCGGAATTCGGGTCATCGCTCCTCCCCGGTCCGAACTGGATCTGGCTGATAAAAAATCCTTGGAGAAATGGCTGTCGGCTCATTCGGATTTGCCGGTGGACATTCTGGTCAACAACGCAGGCATCAACCACCTGCGCGGCCTCGGGGATCTCGATGAGTCCACCTGGGCCGACATGGTTCAGACCAATCTTTCCGCCGCGCTGCGGCTGACTCAAACCTACGGGCCGCGGATGGCCACCCGGGGTTGGGGCCGGATCCTGAACGTATCCTCGATCTTCAGTCTCGTCACCAAGGAGCGCCGGGTCGCCTATTCCATGACCAAGGCGGCGATCAACGCGCTGACGCGAAGCGCCGCCGTAGAATTCGGACCCTCTGGGGTGATCGTCAACGCGCTGGCCCCTGGCTACGTGGATACCGCCCTGACGCAACAGAACAATTCTCCCGAGGCCTTGGAGGCGATCTGCGCCGCCATTCCCCTCCGGCGCTTGGCTGGAGTAGACGAACTGGCGAAGCTCGCGAGCTTCTTGGTCTCTGACGAGAACACATACATGACCGGACAAGTGGTGGTGGTCGACGGAGGCTTCACATGCCTCTAGGGCTGGCCATCCAGAGTCGATCTCACACCTACACCGTGGAAGGATTTTCGAGTCTCGCCGCAGCGCTCGGTGCGGTGACTCAACCAGGGCAGGCCCATTTCCTGGTGGATCGAAATCTCGTTGCCCTCTACCCAGATCTGGCCGCATTCCTGCCGGAAAACCGATCGGTGGTGCTCGACGCCACAGAAGAGCAGAAGTCCTACGAGGCCATCGCCCCCGTATTCCTTCAATTCATCGAGAAGGGCCTCAAGCGCAACGGAAACCTCGTGGTGATTGGCGGCGGCGTGATGCAGGATATCGGGTGTTTCATCGCCACCACCCTGGCACGAGGCATCCACTGGGAACTCATCCCGACTACGCTACTGGCCCAGGCCGATAGCTGCATAGGCAGCAAAAGCTCGATCAACATCGGCCCCTTCAAGAACCAGATTGGGTCTTTTTATGCACCTCATCGTGTGCTGATGACTCATTCGGTGCTCGGCACGCTGCCCTGGGACCAGATTCGCTCTGGCATCGGCGAAATGCTGAAACTCGCTCTGCTCGTCGGCCAGCCAGAGTTCGAGGAGCTGGCTGCGGATCTTTCGCGTCTGTCCGAGCTTCCGTCCCACCTTGAGAAATGGGTTTCTAGATCTCTTGTCACCAAGAAAAATTTCATCGAAGAAGATGAGTTCGATCGTGGGCGCCGCAACCTGCTCAATTACGGGCACACCTTTGGTCACGCCTTTGAATCTGCCACCCACTATGGAATCCCCCATGGCATCGGCGTCAGCCTGGGCATTCTCGCGGCCACTTTCGCCTCGGCTCACCTGGAGATGGCCGCCTGGGAGCACTACCGTGACGTTAGAGATAAACTGTCTCCCTGGTGCGCCCCTTACGGCAGACTTCTCGACCAATCAAGGCTGAATGCTGTTCTTCAGGCCATGCGCCACGACAAGAAAAATTCCGACTCCGGCGTCACCTGCATCTTGACCTGCGGTTTTGGCGCCATGGAGAAACGGTCGCTGAGTGTCGAGCGCGAGCTCGAACCCATTCTCGACACATTCTTGGCCTCCGAACTACCCAATCTCTGATAACCCGCTCCAGGAGCCGACCATGAACCCTCTAGAAAAACGCATGGTAGATCAGTTGCGTGACCTTCGTGAAAACCACCATGTGGTGGGCGTGAAGGCAGAATTCGAGGCGGAAGGCACGCGTCTCGAGGAGGCCCTCCGCCTTAAGGAGGTGATCACCAAGGCCGGACTGGATTTGACGATCAAGATAGGCGGCTGCGAGGCCCTCAAGGATTTCTACGATGCCCGATCCATCGGGGTCACCCACATCGTTGGCCCCATGATCGAATCGGCCTACGCCCTGAAGAAGTACTTGGCCTCCGCCAGAACCGCGTTCCCCGCCGATGAGTTCGGTACAGTCCAGTTTCTGGTGAACATCGAAACCCATACCGCCTGCGACAACATCGAAGAGGTTCTGGGCAAGTACGATATCTCAGGCCTTTCCGGCATCGTCCTTGGACGTGTTGACCTCACCGGATCCCTCGGGTTGACCCGAGAAGACGTCAACTCCGATCGGATATTTGACATCGCTTCTCGGGTGATCCGCGAAGCAAAGAAGTATGGGCTGGAAGTGGTGATCGGCGGCGGCGTCTCCAAGGAGACGGTGCCCTTCCTCCATCGGTTTTCCGCGGACAGTATTGCCCGCTACGAGACCCGGAAGGTCATCTTCGCGTGCCCCGAGGCCATGAATGGAGACTACGAAAAGGGCATCCTGAAGGCCGTTGGTTTCGAGCTGATGTGGCTGAAGAACAAGCGGGATTTCTACGGATTGATCCATCGCGAGGACAACATCAGGATCGAGATGCTGGAGAGTCGCTACCGAAAATTGATCGAGGATGCGGGTGGCAACTTTAACTAGTGTTGATGGAAATTTATTGTCATGTCATGAGGTTCTAGATGAAAGCCGTCTTGCTCGCAGGTGGTTTAGGTTCGCGAATCAGTGAGGAAAGTTCGGTACGCCCGAAACCGCTCATAGATGTCGGAGGTAGGCCCATCCTCTGGCACATTCTTAAAATGTATTCAGCTCATGGGATTAACGAATTTATTATATGCCTCGGATACAAGGGATATTTAATCAAAGAATATTTTGCGAACTATTTTCTTCACATGTCGGACGTTACCTTCGATATGGGTAGCAACAGGATGGAAGTACATCAGAACCATTCTGAACCCTGGAAGGTGACCCTGGTTGATACAGGCGAGTCGACCATGACGGGGGGGCGACTCAAGCGCATCCGCGACTATGTGGGCAATGAAGATTTCTGTGCGACTTATGGAGATGGCGTCGGCGATATCGATATCACCCGTGTCCTCGAATTCCATCGTCAACAGGGGACCTGGGCCACCCTCACGGCCACCCAGCCGCCTGGACGCTTCGGATCACTGGCGCTCACGGGGAACAAAGTCCAGGCATTCCAGGAAAAACCCACAGGCGATGGGGGCTGGATCAATGGCGGATTCTTCGTGCTTTCTCCCAAGGTTCTGGACCTGATCGAAGGCGACCACACGATTTGGGAACGCGAACCTATGGAACAGCTCGCCTCCATGGGGCAGCTTTCGGCGTACCTGCATCACGGTTTTTGGCAACCCATGGACACGCTTCGAGACAAGACTCACCTTGAGGAGTTGTGGGCCAGCGGCAAGGCTCCCTGGAAGATGTGGCCATGAACCCGACCTTCTGGCGCGGCAAACGCGTCCTGCTCACGGGCCACACGGGCTTCAAGGGGGGCTGGATGGCCCTCTGGCTCCAGTCCATGGGCGCCGAGGTGGTCGGGTACGCCTTGGCGCCGCCCACGGAGCCCAGCCTTTTCGAGTGTGCGCGGGTGGGCGATGGGCTGGCCGCATCCCATCTGGGAGATATCCGGGATCTGGATCATCTGCAGCGGGTGTTCCGGGAGCATCGCCCGGAGATCGTCTTCCACATGGCGGCCCAACCGCTGGTGCGCCTCTCCTACTCCGAGCCCGTGGACACCTTTTCGACCAATGTGATGGGCACGGTCAATTTGCTCGAGGCTGTGCGCCGCACGCCGGGCGTTCGCGCCCTGGTCAATATCACCACGGACAAGTGCTACGAGAACCGCGAATGGGTCTGGGGCTATCGCGAGAACGACCCCATGGGCGGCCATGATCCCTACAGCAGCAGCAAGGGCTGCGCGGAGCTGGTCTCAGCGGCCTACCGCTCATCCTTCTTCAACCCCAAGGACTTCGATCGCCACGGTGTGAGCGTGGCTTCGGTGCGGGCCGGCAACGTCATCGGCGGTGGCGACTGGGCCGGAGACCGCCTCATCCCCGATATGATTCGCGCCTTTTCAGCGGGGAAGCCGGTGATCATCCGGAGCCCCCACGCCATCCGCCCCTGGCAGCATGTGCTTGAGCCGCTGCGGGGATACCTCCTGCTCGCAGAACACATGTGGGATGCCGGACCGGATTTCGCCGAGGGCTGGAACTTTGGGCCCAACGACGAGGACGCCAAGCCCGTGGAATGGATCGTCCAGCATCTGACCGAGTTCTGGGGCGAGGGCGCCTCCTGGCGCTTAGACGATGGCCAGCATCCCCACGAGGCCTCCTACCTGAAACTCGATTGCGCCAAGGCCAAGGCCCGACTGGGCTGGTACCCCCGGTGGGATCTCGCCACCGCCCTCGCCCAGATCGTGACCTGGTACCGCGCCTTCAACGAAGGCGAGGACATGCACGCTCGAACCCTCGATCAGATCACCCAATACTCCGCAGGAACCCGAGCATGAATCCATCCCCCAGTGCCGCCGCCCTTCGTGAACAGATCCTCGCCCTGGTGGGTCAGTACGCGGAACTCTCTCTGGCCCCGCGCCCCTTCGAGCCCGATGTCACCTCCGTGCCCCCTGCTGGGAAGGTGCTGGGCGCCACCGAGATCCAGAACATGGTGGATGCCGCCCTGGACGGTTGGCTCACGACAGGGCGCTTCAACGATGCCTTCGAACAGAGGCTCTCCGCCTTTCTAGGGGTCAAGCACGTCATCACCGCCAACTCGGGTTCCTCGGCCAACCTGCTGGCCGTGGCGACCCTCACCTCGCCCAAACTCGGCGACCGGGCCCTGAAACCCGGGGACGAGGTCATCACCGTGGCGGCGGGATTCCCCACCACGGTGAACCCCCTCCTCCACTTCGGGCTGGTGCCGGTCTTCGTGGATGTGAAGATCCCCACCTACAACATCGATGCGAGCCGGATCGAGGGCGCCATCACCCCCCGCACCCGGGCCATCGTGATCGCCCACACCCTGGGCAATCCCTTCGATCTCGCGGAAGTAATGCGCATCGCCAAGGCCCACAACCTCTGGGTGGTGGAGGACTGCTGCGACGCTCTCGGCTCCACCTATGAGGGTAGGTTGGTTGGCACCTTCGGCGACATCGCCACCCTCAGCTTCTACCCCGCCCACCACATCACCATGGGCGAGGGCGGGGCCGTGTTCACCCAGCACCTGGAGCTGAAGCGCATCGCCGAATCTTTCCGCGACTGGGGCCGGGACTGCTGGTGCCCGCCCGGCTGCGACAACACCTGCCGCAACCGTTTTGGTTGGCAACTGGGACAGCTCCCCGCCGGATATGACCACAAGTACACCTACTCCCACATCGGCTTCAATCTCAAGATCACCGATATGCAGGCGGCCTGCGGCCTGGCCCAGCTCGATCGCCTTCCGGGATTCATCGAGGCCCGCAAGCGCAATTTCGCGTTCCTGAAGGAGTGTCTGGCGCCGCTCCAGGATTTCCTGACCCTGCCGGAGGCCACATCCAAGAGCGAGCCATCCTGGTTCGGCTTCCCGCTCACGCTTCGAGAAAACTGCGGCGTGCAGAGGGTCGACCTGCTCAGGCATCTCGATCAGCACAAAATCGGCACCCGCCTGCTCTTCGGCGGCAACCTCACCCGTCAACCCTATTTCCAGGGACTGAACTACCGGGTCCACGGCGCCCTCGAGAACACGGACCGAATCATGAACCAGACCTTCTGGGTGGGCGTGTACCCGGGGCTGCTGGAGGATTCCCTTAACCACACGGTGGACTCGATGAAATCCTTCTTCGAGACGGCAAAGACCTCGTGATGACCGCGGGCCAGGATCTCAGGTATGCCGGAGGATTCCGTGCCTAGCTCGCTGAAATCGGATCTGGACGAGGTTCTCGATCTGACCTCCGGCCTGTGGGCCGATCTCAGGAGCGCGAGGATTCTCGTGACCGGAGGAACCGGGTTCATCGGCACCTGGCTCCTGGCCAGTCTCGTTCACGCCAATCAGCGGCACCATCTCGATCTGGAGGCCGTGGTCCTGACCCGGAATCCCGAGGCCTTCCGCCACAAGGTGCCGCACCTGGGCGATTCTCCCGCCATTCACCTCGTCCAGGGTGACGTCCGCCAGCTCCCGGCCCTTGCCGGATCCTTCACTCACCTCATCCACGCGGCCACGGACGCAAGCGCTCAGCTCTTGGCGGCGAACCCTCAATTGATGTTCGACACCATCGTTTCCGGTACCCGGGCCGTTCTCGAGGCCGCCACCGAGAAGGGCATTGGCCGCAATCTCTTTCTCAGTTCCGGTGCGGTGTACGGGCGGCAGCCCCACGACCTGGAGCGGATTCCGGAAGACTGGAACGGCCTGCTCGATTGCGCCGATCCTCGATCGGCATACGCAGAGGGCAAGCGCGCCGCAGAAACCCTCTGCGGCATCCACGCCCACCAGCATGGGTTGCCCATCAGCATCGCCCGGTGCTTCGCCTTCGTGGGGCCGTACCTGCCCCTCGACACCCACTTCGCCATCGGGAATTTCATTGGCGATGCCTTGGCCGGGAAAACCATCCGCGTCAAAGGCGATGGCACACCCTACCGCTCCTACCTCTACGCCACCGACCTCACCGCCTGGCTGTGGCATCTGCTGGTGCGTGGCGAATCGGGCGTGCCCTTCAACGTGGGCTCCGAGGAAGCCCTTTCCATCGGCGAACTGGCCGCCGTGGTGGGCCGGGAACTCGGCGCCCCCATCGAGATTCTTGGTAGGTCGGCCCCAGGCCAGAAGCCTGAGCGCTACGTGCCAGACACTGAGCGTATTTGCCAGAAGCTTGGGCTGAAACAAACTGTATCCCTGCAGGAAGGGATTCGCCGCACGGCACGTTGGCACGCTGATTTTTAATGGATTCTTTGGGGTCAAAACACCCGGAAAGACTGGAAGAAACTGAAGGTCCATCCCCACCGAGGCTTTGCGTCTTTCGCAAATCCGGGATTTCGGTCCTGCTGGGTTGCGATGGATGCCCCAATGCGCCCCGTGGGGGTGTCCCACTGAACATTAGTCTGGAAAAACCAGAAGCGGTTAAGCCATGGGATCTGTCCAGGGTGAGCCTCCTCCCAATGAACCAGGTTGTCTCGAAATGAACGGATCCCATTTACGATCTTGAAGCGCCCGCGGCCCTCCCAAACCAGAGGAAAACCCAAATCCAAGGTGCGCGTGACCAGGTCGCCGCCAAATGCGAGCCCCATCGAATCGCCGTACCTTGAATACCCCGCAAGGTATTTCCCATTGGTGTAGACACGATAGCCCTCGCCATCGGCAGGGATATTAACCGTGTCGGAATAGTCGAAGGCGAGATCCCAGCGGTCCCAGACGAACTGCACTCCCAACATGTCATTGGCGTGTTCGAGCGTAGGTACCGCCTCACGGGTTCCGCGCCCCCAGATGCTATCCATATAGTTACTGCCGGTTATCCTCCCTCGCTTGACCAGATTCCAGTCTTTGCTGAGATCTCGCCAAATGGCTCCGAAAGGATCCCTGAGGAAATCCTTCCATTGCCAGTTGACGTTCTTCGATCCACGGCTCAAGTAGACCGAGGCCCCATTGGCTCCGACCCATCCTGCGAGCGCAGGGATTCGAACTCTTCCTTCGGCCAGGGCGTGACCCATGGAGATCTGCTTGAACTCGCTGAGATCGAAGTTCCCTTGTCCACCACTGGCTTCGCTGCGTCCGATGTTTTCAGCCCCAAAAAAACCGAGGAAGTAGTCCTCCAGGGTGTACCCGTCTCGACGGTTGCGACCCTGGGGGTCAATTCCACCCCATTCAGAAGTCACCCCTAGATTCAGCTCTACATTTGGACCAAATCGCCCACGAATCATGGCGCCGCTCAGATCTGGGCGGCGGATATCGCCCTGTGTCTCCCTGAGGGCGCGCTGGTTATAGGCACTGCCGATCCACTCGGGGATTTCGCGATTCCATTCAAGGCGGCCCCAGAAAAGATCCGCCTTCCATCGCCCCAGAGGCACCTTCCAGATCCGGAGTTCCACCTCTGGCGTACTCAGGGCCACACGAGGAATGGCCCGGGCCGAATCGCCCATGAGATAGCCTCCATTTACTCCGAAGCCCCACTGGAAGGGTGTTTGTTCCAACGCAAAACGCCATCCACCTTCCGTTTGATAGGCAATACTGCCTCTCTGGAGAATGCCCCTTGTGATTGCGCCGTCCCTGAAACCTACACCGGCTCCAGAAAAGGACCAGCGGCCAAAGGTCGTTTGTCCCTGAATGCCCACTCCCCATCCTTGCATGCCGCGCCCAAAGCCCTCTCCGCCCACCAAGGGAACATAGATCCCCCGAGACCCAGCGCCTCCAAGGCCCACCTCCAACAATGACAGTCGCTCCGTCTGATGGAGGCCCAGTTCTCCAAGGGTCCACTGCAGTCGCTCTTTGCGCAGTTCTTCAGCGCCGTCCTGCAACAGGGGAGCCTGGGCAAGGATCGGAAACCCAGCGAAAGCAAGCCCCAGGAGCAGGTGCGATGAAGCAGATTGAGGGCGGGGGGCAGAGCGGAATGCCAATGCGGACTCCCTTGCACGTAATTATTTATCAGGCACGTTTTGCCACCCAATTGAAAAGCCACCCGAGAACAGTTCAGGCAGTTCAGGTGACAGAAATGGCATTTGATTGGCTAACGCAAGTTCCGGGACTCCGGTACCATGCCAAAGGCGCCACTTTTAGGGATGATACCCTGAGGTCATTGAGTCTGCCCAGGCTATCCATCCTAGCCGCCTGAAGAACTGCAAGGCGTTCGGCGATTTCAAGATGCAATTCTGACAATGCTACGAAGGACTATTAATGCCGTTGATATCTTCCAAACAAAGCTGCGACCAGTCAGTGAGGATCTTTTTTGAATGTTCGAATACTGCCACAAATCACATTAAGACGGGCATCCAACGTGTAGTACGAAACGTCGTACTACATTTAGACACGGTTTCTAGGGGCCTGTTAGTCGAGGCAAAACCTGCAAAAATTCACTTGGACCGCTTCTATTTGTTCAATTGGCAGCCAACCCCAGATCCCCGCGAATCAAATTGTTCTAAATACATTCGGAAACACCGATTGAACCCTTTTCTTAATAATTTCAATGAACCACGTTCCCCAAGAATGAATAGGTTGGGAATTCGATTAAAGAAAACCGTACGATTTCGTAAATTTCGAAAATTCATTCGTTCATTGTATTGTAGGTTCTTCGAAGAACCACTCTCTCCCTGCTCAGGCGATCTGATGGTAATGCTTGATGCAAGTTGGGGGATCCGCATCAACCCTGCGGTTGAGGGATGGCGAGAACAAGGTGGCAAGGTCGCCTTCGTTATCTACGATATTTTGCCAATCACTCATCCACAGTTTTTCTCTACTGGACTAGTGCAGCGCTTTTCGAATTGGTATAATTTTGCTATAAATAATGCGGATTTATTGTTGGCTATTTCTGACACCGTCAGGGATCAACTTAGGGAAAGATTAAGCCTGGTCCGAAACGAGATAGGCACCCCCCTTCCAAGGGTCGAGTCCTTTCGTCTTGGCGCTCATCTAGACATGCAGCATACGGATGGCTACATCAGACCCCGCCTTCGTGCGACGCTCTCAGAGACTTCAGGCACAACCCCCTACCTCATGGTGGGTACGGTGGAGCCTCGAAAGAATCATCGGACCGTACTCGAGGCTTTCGATCAGCTCTGGAGCCAAGGAGAGCAGGTCCGTCTCTTTATCGTTGGCAAGGTTGGCTGGGAATGCCGTGACCTGGAACAGACCCTTCGAAATCATCCCGAACTGCACAGAAAGTTGTTCTGGTTTCCGGATCTCTCCGACACGGAATTGCATCAATGCTACAAATCATCTCGGTGCGTGATATTCGCCTCATGGGGCGAGGGGTTTGGCCTTCCTATTATTGAAGGTCTTTTGTTTGGCCGCCCTGTCATCGCGAGCGATCTCCCGGTTCATCGGGAGGTGGCCAGGGATTTTGCTGCATACTTCAATCCCTCCCGTTCTGACGAACTGGTAGCTATTATTCGTCAACTCGAGACCCAAGGATCTCTTCCCGGAGTCGCCCCACCCGAAGGATTTCGGGCCACATCTTGGGAAGAGGGGGTTGCTGACCTGTTGAATCATTGCTGCAATGCCGTTTCCCAGATCACCACCGCCACCCCCTGAAACTTGTCACTTGTTGGAAAAACTGTGACTCCTCTCACCCCCTCCTCCCGCTCCATCCTGATCCTCGAAGACGAACCTAGTTTTCGGGAGGTGCTGCAATTGGGGTTGTCTCCCCACGGATTCTGCCCCGAGACCGTGAGCACTCTCGAGGGCGCCAAAACCCTGCTTCGGGAACGAAGTTTCGATGCGATCGTCTCGGACCTGCGGTTGAAGGACGGCAGCGGCATTGATCTGCTGGTCTGGATGAAGGAGCAGGGCATCGCGATTCCTGTGGTGATCATGACGGCCTTCGCCACCACGGAGACCACGGTGCAGGCCTTGAACTTGGGGGCAGTGGATTTCCTCACCAAGGCCAAGAACGATATCCAAGAGCTCACCAAAGTGCTGAGGGGCATCTTCGTGGAGCAGGCACCTCCGTCAGCGCTGGTCCACGACCTTGGTGATCTGGTGGGGGTGGGCGACACCATGCGCAAGGTGCAGGCCCTGGTGGGGAAGGTCGCCCTGGCGGACTCAACGGTGCTCATCACAGGAGAAAGCGGCACGGGCAAGGAAATCGTGGCGCGGCTGGTCCATCGCTATTCGGAACGCGCCAAGGGCCCCTTTGTCCCGGTCAATGTGGGCGCCCTGCCCGAGTCGCTGCTGGAATCCGAGCTCTTCGGCTACGAAAAGGGAGCCTTCACGGGCGCCAGCATGACCAAGCGTGGGCTCTTCGAGGAGGCCCAGGGCGGCATCATCTTCCTGGACGAGATCGGCGAGATGCCCCTGGCCCTCCAGGTGAAGCTCCTCCGGGTCCTCCAGGAGCGGCGCATTCGGCGCTTGGGAGCCAACGAAGAGCGGCCCGTGGATGTGCGCGTCATCGGCGCAACCAACCAGAACCTCCGGCAGCGGGCTGAGCGGGGGCAATTCCGCCAGGATCTTTACTACCGACTCAACATCCTGCATATCGAGCTGCCTCCGCTCCGGGAGCGTCCCGAGGATCTCCCGGTGCTGGTTGAACACTTCCTGGGCCGCTTCTGCCGAAAACTCGGCAAGCCGCCCATGACGCTCACGGCCGAGGCCTTCGCCGTGCTGGCCAGGTACGGTTTCCGTGGGAATGTGCGGGAACTGGAGAACCTCATGGAGCGCTGCGTGGCCCTGAACGCGGGTGGCCCCATTGGCGTGGATCTCTTCCCGGACAACATCCTGGCGGAGGCCGAGGGCCGGGGAGGCGCAGCAGAGCGGCAACCGGGCCTCCACCTCGATATCCCCGCCGAAGGCTTCGACCTGGAGGCCTATCTGGGGGCCCTCAAAAGCCACCTGCTGCGCCGGGCCATCGAGCGCTGCGATGGGAACCGCACCCGGGCCGCCCGCATGTTGGGCATGAGCTTCCGAGCCCTCCGCTACTGGATCCAGGAACTGGGGGGCGCCGATGCCCTAGTTCCGAACTTCCCCCACCCTGAGGACTACCCCCCAAAGACCCCCTCCGAGGGCGATCCCGAGGGATGATTCCTTGTAAATCCCGCCAACAATGGCATACTGAAATGCTCGGACAGGTGCGTACCTTGCCCGATTGACGCATTTCCTTCCCCCGTGGGGCCCCCATGCGCAAAACCCGACAGACAGGCTTCTCCCTGCTTGAACTACTCGTCGCCATGACCATCCTGGCGGTGATCGGCACTATCGGCTTCACGCAATTCAAAAAGCATTCCGCACAGGCTCGCTACATCAAGGCCAAAGACAGTGTCGAAACAGTTGGTAAGGGGCTGGATAACTACTACTTGAAGCACGGATACTTTCCGAATCTCACCAGCTATGAAGCCATGGTCGAGGCCAACTCGGCCTTGGTTAAGGAGAATTTCGTCCCCCCCAATGCTCCCTCTAAGGATCCCTGGGGTCAGCCTTATGAGGGCACCTCCACCAAGGGGAGCTACACGCTCAAATGCGCCGGCGACCCCAGCCACCCAGAAGAATTCGGCCCCTTCACCATCGAGCCCGGCAGGTATTCCGATTCCAGCCAGCCCTCCACCCCCGCCGCAGGTGCCGCACCCACCCCCGAGGCGCCCAAGTGATCGAACTGGCTAAGCTCGGCGCCGAAGGCCTTCGTCTCGAAGGCCAGGAGGCCCGTCTGCCCCTGGAAGGACAGGATGCCCTGCGGGAAGTTCGCTGGCACCTCTTCGCCCTGCCCTCCGGCAGCGACGTCTTTCTCGAAGTCCGGGGCAAAGCCATCTGGGAATGCGCCTGCTCCCGGTGCCTGGAAGCCTTCGAACAGAATCTCGAGATCTCCAGCCAGTTTCTTGGCAGCAAGGATGCCGACCTGGTGGCGCGTGGCTCTCACGCCCTGGGCACCCAGGACCTGGACGTAGTCTTCCTACCGGAATACGAAATCGACGAACTCGCCCTGGTGCGCGAACAGTTCATGCTGAACGTGCCCATGCATCCGATCTGCAAAGATGAATGTCAGGGGCTCTGCCCCCGATGTGGTAAAAATTGGAACAAGGGGCGCTGCAATTGTCCCCCCGAGGCGCAACAGGAACCCAGCGCACTCGCCAAGGCTCTCTCCGGGTTGAAATTGACCTTTGACACCCTCCCAAGTGCCGAGCCCGCCTCGCGCATTCGCGAAGCGGATGCCGAGAAGCTCGACCTGGAATCCTGAAACCCGCTAACTTTTCCCCGAGGTACCCATGCCGAATCCCAAGCGACGCCACACCCGCGCCCGTCGTGACCGCCGGCGCGCTCACGACGCCCTGGACACCATGAGCTCCAGCACCTGCCCCAACTGCGGCGTGGCCAAGATGCCCCACCGCGTGTGCCCGTCCTGCGGGTTCTACCGCGGCAAGCAGGCCGTCCGGACCCAGCAGACCGTCTAGAGACGCTCGGTGGAATCCCAACCGATCTACCGCATCGCGCTGGATGTGATGGGGGGCGACCATGCTCCTCAGACCACTCTTGACGGGGCGAGCATCGCCCTGGCGAAGCATGAGGATCTGTTCCTCTACCTAGTCGGCGACGAGGCCCGGCTGCGTCCTCTGCTCAAGCACCACGGTCTCGTGGGTGAGCTGGCGGCGCGGACGGAGATCGTCCATGCCGCTTCCGTGGTGACCATGGAGGACAAGCCGACCTCGGTGCTGAAGGACCGCAAGGACAGCTCTATCCGCATCGCCACCCAGCTTGTCCGTGAGGGCAAGGCCGATGGCGTGGTCAGCATGGGCAACACTGGCGCTGCCATGGTGGCTTCGGTGATGGTCATCGGCACCCTGGATGGCGTGGACCGGCCCTGCCTGGCGGGCGTCATGCCCAACATGAAGAGCCGCCCCACCGTGCTGCTGGATGTGGGCGCCAACGTCGACTCCAAGGCCGAGCATGTGGCCCAGTTCGCCCTCATGGGCGCCGTGTACGCCGAAGAGGTTCTCGGCCTCGAGCGCCCGCGCATCGGCCTGCTCAGCGTGGGCGAGGAAGAGAGCAAGGGCAACGAGACTACCCGTGCCGCCGCCCAGATCCTCCGAGAACTCGATATCAATTTCGGCGGGAATGCCGAAGGGCGCGATATCTGGAACGGCAGCTTCGATGTGGTCGCCTGCGACGGCTTCGTGGGCAATGTGGTGCTGAAGTCTTCCGAGGCATTGGCTGAGGGCATCCTCCACGGCCTGCGGGACAGCATCAAGCAGAGCCTCCGGGCCAAGATCGGCGGCCTTTTGGCCAAATCGGCCATGAAGAAGTTCATGAAGAAATTGGACTACGCCGAGTACGGGGGCGCGCCGCTCCTGGGCGTGAAGGGCGTCTCCATCATCGGCCACGGCCGCAGCGATGGTCGGGCCGTGGCCAGCGCCATCCGGGCCGCCCTGCGCGCCTGCGAACACCGGGTCAACGACCACATCCAGGCGTCCCTGCACCGTATGCTGCCTTCGCTGCCCACTGGCGAAGGGCGCTGAACCCGCTTCCCATCCAAGAAACCCCGGTCCCCGTGCCGGGGTTTTTTTTGAAACAATCAAACCACCCCGGAGCTCCCATGAAATACAAACGCATCCTCCTCAAGCTGTCCGGAGAGGCCCTCATGGGAGAGCAGAAGGGCGGCATCGACCCCGCCGTAGTCACCATGGTGGCCAATCAGGTCAAGGCCATCCGCGAACTGGGCATCGAAGTGGGTCTGGTCATTGGCGGCGGCAACATTTTCCGGGGTGTCGCCGGGGCCACCAAGGGCATGGACCGCGTCACGGGCGACCACATGGGCATGTTGGCCACCATGATCAACGCTCTGGCCCTCCAGGATGCCCTCGAGCAGAAGGGCATCCAGACCCGAGTGCTGTCCGGCATCGAGATGCCCAAGATCTCCGAGAGCTACATTCGGCGCCGGGCTGTGCGCCACCTGGAAAAGGGCCGCGTGGTCATTTTTGGCGCGGGCACCGGCAATCCCTACTTCTCCACGGACACCGCCGCCGCCCTGCGGGCCAACGAGATCGCCGCCGAAGTGGTGATGAAGGCCACCAATGTGGATGGCGTCTACACCGCCGATCCCCGCACCGACCCCACCGCCACCAAGTACGACCGCGTGAGCTACCAAGAAGTCCTGGAGCGGGGACTGAAGGTCATGGACGCCGCCGCCATCGCACTGTGCATGGAGAACAAGCTGCCCATCCTGATCTTCGACATGAACAAGCCCGGCAACCTCATCGCCGCGGTCAACGGGGATGTCATCGGCACCCTGGTGGGATGATGCAGGCAAAATGACGCCATGGAATCCTTTCCGGAGCTACCCCAGGCCAGCGTGATCCTGGCCCCCGAGGCCCTGGATTCGTACCGCCGCGACGAATCCCATCTCCAGGGGCCCGCGCCCCTCGCCGTGGTGAAACCCCGGGGCCCCCAGGCCCTCCGGGAACTGGTCCATCGCGCCAGGACCGAAGGCTTCGCGCTGGTGCCCAGGGGCGCGGGCACGGGCAAGGCTGGGGGCTGTGTTCCCACTGAGCGCAGCGTCATCGTGGACCTGAACGAGTGGCCCGGCGAGATCCGCGTCTCCCGGGCCGATCTGGCATTGCAGGCCCCCGTAAGCGCCCTGCTGAAGGATGTAAAGGCCGCAGCTGCCGTTCAGGGACTCTTCTATCCCCCGGATCCCAATTCCTGGGATCAGTGCGCCTTTGGGGGCAGCCTCGCCACCAATGCGGGCGGGCCCGGGGCCTGCAAGTACGGCATGACCCGCCATTGGGTGCTGGCAGTGGAGGCCCTCATGGCCGATGGCGAGATCCACACTTTCGGCATTCCCACGGTCAAGAACAATGCCGGACCCGCGTTGGCCCAGCTCCTGGTGGGCAGCGAAGGCATCTTTGGCCTCATCCTGGGGGCCACGGTGCGGCTCATCCCCGCCCCCGCCGAGCGGCTCACGCTCCTGCTTCCCGCCCGGGATTGGCACACGCTCCTGGAGCTGCCCACCCTGCTGGTGAGCGCGGGTCTCCTTCCCAGTGCCTTCGAGTTCTGGGATCCCACGGTGCTGGATCTCCTTAGGCGCTTCGGCCCCGAGGAGGCCCGGCGGATGCCCGGGGAGGCCCTGGCACTCCTGGAATTCGATGATCCAGGCTGCGCCTCCGACGATTTCCTGGAAAGGGTGATGGAGGTACTCGGTCCCGTTTCCGAGGATCTCCAGAGCGCCACTGACGCGCGCCAGCGCGAGGCGCTCTGGGCCATCCGACGCCAAACGAGCGTGTTGCTGAAGGAGCAGTTCCCCCGGAAAGTCAGCGAGGACATCGTGGTGCCTCGGAGCCAGGTGCGGGCCTTTTTCGAGGGTGTGGAAGCGCTCCACCTGCCGCTGGTCACCTACGGCCATCTGGGGGATGGCAACCTGCACGTGAACTTCCTGCAGGCCGGGGACTGCCCGGCCCCGGAGATGGACGCCCATCTCATGGCGCTCTTCCGGCTCTGCATCCGCCTGGGCGGCACCCTGAGCGGCGAACATGGCATCGGCCTGGCCAAGCGGGAAGCCTTCCTGGAACTCTCGGATCCCATCCAGATCCAGGCCCTCCGTGCCATCAAGAGCGCCCTCGACCCCCACGGCATCTTCAACCCGGGAAAGGTCATTTGATGCGATTCCACCGTTCTTCGGCCTTCCTGGCCTGCGCCGCCCTGTGCCTGGCCCACGCGGCGCCCCCCAAGAAGCCCACCAAGCGCGCCGCGAAGGTGGCCCCCAGCCAGACGCTCCCCGAGTTGCCGGCAGCGGGCGCGGGCGGCGAACTGCTGGACCTCGAGCGCGGCTACAGTCGCGCCATCGGCCCTATGCAGGAGAACCGCACCGATTTCCAGGCCACCCTTTTCTCGGATGGCCGCGTCCTGGTCACCGGCGGCAGCCTGAAGGCCGGCACCAGTGAATGGTTCGATCCGAGCACCCGACGCTTCAGCCCCGGCCCCACCATGGCCTGGGCCCGGCAGGGCCACCGGGCCCAGCTTCTGAAGGATGGCCGGCTGCTGGTGGTGGGGGGCACGGAGAGCCCGGCTCCGGCGGAGATCCTGGACCCCGGCACGTGGAAGTTCCAGCCTCTGAATGGCGATGCCAAGTTCTCCCTTTCGGCCCAGGCCATCCCCACCGAAGAAGGTCTACTGCTCATCGATGGCCAGGAGGGCAAGTGCTGGCTCTGGGACGAGAAGACCAAGGTGCCTAAATCGACGGCCAGCCTGGGCAATGCCCGCGTGCTCTTTGAGGCGCTTCGCCTGGGCGATGGTCGTGTGCTCGTGACCGGCGGCTGGCCTGCCGCCCCCCAACAGGAACGCCGCGGCTGGCGACGACCGGCCCCGTCGAAAGCCCCCTCCACCGCCCTTCCCGCGGAGGTCTTCAATCCCCGGAAGGGCCGCTGGAGCGCGTGGAAGGTCAACCTGCTGCCCCGGGCTCGGCACCAAGCGGCCCTGATCGCGGAGGGCAAGGTCGCCCTCTTCGGCGGTTTCGGCGAGAACGCGGATGCCCCGGTGGAGACTGTCGAGGTGCTCGATCCAGCCAAGGAGACCGCGACCCAAGCCGGGAGACTCCCGGCCTCGGAACTTCCCTCGCCGGGATGGACGACGGTTGCGGGCGCTGGGCTGTACCTCCCGGAGCGGGGCACCGCTCCCCGAAAGGTCGCAAATCCAAGTGCATTCCATGCGTCGAACGGTTCTCCTTGGCATCTCGCCAATGCCTACCTGGCCCCCGTGCTCGTGCCCCTCCGGGACAACCAGCTCCTGGTACTGGGTTCCGCCGTTTGGGGCCCGGCCCTGGAACGCTGGGATCCCCGCACCCGTCAGTGCCAGTACATCGGCGCCCTGCGCTCCGGCTCCGAATCCCTGGTCCTGGTGGCCGGCAAAGTGCTCGCCGTCGGGCCCATCGTGGATGCCGTGGATCCGAAAACCGGCAATCTGTCTCCCCTCGGCCGGCGGGAGAACCTTGCGGCCCTGCTGAAAAGAGTCAAGCCTGCACCCCGCGTTTCGGGAGTCCCACCCTATCCCCAGGGGAACCTTCTTAGGGATAGCCTGGTCATCGGCCTGGACCCCTCCCGCGCGCTGGTGCTCGGGGGCCGCTCCGAGGACAGCCCCGAAGGCACCGATCAGGTCTGGATCTGGGATCAGAAGCGAAAGTCCCTCACCCCCAGCGGTCCCATGAAGGCCAAGCGTGCCTTTTCGCCTGGGGCCTCCCTCGCGAACGGCGCCCTCAAGCTGCCGGACGGTTCCGTCCTCATCTGGTCCGGTCAGTAGCGAAGCTCATCCTTGGAGACTGCCATGTCCCTGATCCTTGGCCACCGTGGCCACTCCGCCCAGCACCTCGAGAATTCCATGGAGGCCTTTCGCGCCGCCCTCGCGGTGGGCATGGACGGCTTCGAACTGGATGCGCAGCCCACCCAGGATGGCGTCTGCATGGTGATGCACGATGACGATCTCGAACGCACGACATCGGGCTCCGGCACGCTGCGCAAGCTGAAGTCCAGCGAGCTGCCCCGACTGAAGAATGGAGCGGCCATCCCGAGGCTTTCGGATGCCCTGGAGCTGCCCGCGAGACTGATCAACGTCGAACTAAAGGGCGAACCCGGATGGAAACAGGCCCTGGCGGCCGTGGAAGCCGCGGAGGCTCTCGACCGGGTGGTTTTCTCCAGCTTCGAGCACAGCGAGGTGCTACAGCTCTGGGCCCAGTGCCACGAGGCCCGCTGCGGCTTTCTGTGGGAGCGGGATGAGGCCGAGGAATTGACTGCCGAGGATCTCGCCAATCTACCCGCATCACTCTATTTCCATCCTCCCCTCAAGGCCGTGAAGGCCAATCCCGCCCTGTGGCGGCCCTACGCGAACCGTCTCGCCCTCTGGGACATGAGGACGCCCGGCGAGGCCACTGGCCTGGGTTTCGAGCCAGGAATCCTGATCGTGGACGGCCTCTAGTTCTGGATGGGTTCCTTGCAGGCGGCTTCGCGCCTCCGCTGCAGGCTCCCCAGCCTGAAGCCCGTCCAGAACCAAAGCCCTGAGAGCCCCGCCGCCACAGCGGCCACAGGCACGGCCATCCATCCCAGAAGAGCCGGGGCCCAGGCCCCCAGGAAGTCTCCGCCCCGGTACACGAAGGTATCGATGAAGGGCTTCGATTTGTACTTTTCGTCCGGTCCCAAGGGGATGTAGAGGATTTCCCGGGCGGGGCGGTCCACGGCGTAATGCAGACCCCGACGCAAGACTTGGAAAACCGCCAGCACCGCGAAGGTGGGCCACACCCAGAGCACCCCGAAACCCGCCAAGGTCAGGACGGGCAGCAGCACCAGCACCGGGCGCAGCCCGAAGGTGGTCATCAGGCGGCTGGTGATGAGAAGCTGGGTCACCAGCGTGAGCACATTCACCCACAGATCGATGCGGGCGAAGGCTGCCGCCCGAGCGGCCTGGCTGGCGAAGGCCTTCTCCACGATGGCGCCCTGGGCCATGTACAGAAAGGTGGTGGTGAGGGTGAAGAGCAGCATGTAGCCGCAGATCAGCGCCAGGTACCGGGACTGGGTGATGAGGCGCAGCCCCTCCAGGAGGCCGGGGCCGGGCTCGCGAGGGCCTCCGGCCCGGTCGCCCAACTTGTAGTGCCGGGCCAAGCCAAGAACACACTGCACCGCCAGTTCCAGGAGGCCCGCCGCCACCAGCACCAGGACTGCGGGACTGGCTTTGAAGGGCAGCGTGACCCCAAAGGCGACGCCACGACTGAGGGCTTCGGTGAACCCTGCGCCCACGATGGCGCCCAAGGTTCCTCCGATGGCGATCATGGCGAAGAGGCGCTTGCCCTGCTCCTCGGTGAAGAGATCCCCCATGAATCCCCAGAAGACACTCACCACGAAGAGGTTGTACACACTCAGCCAGATGTAGAACGTGTACCCCAGCGCGGCACCGCCGTGCCCTGGCAGCACCTGGAAGAGCGCGAAGAAGGCCAGCAGGTTGAGACCGAAGAACCGGTAGGCCAGGGGAATGAAGCGCCTTCGGGGCAGGCGGGAAACCAGGGCGGCGAAGGCGGGGTTGGCCAGCAACATCGCCAGCAGGGTGCCCGTCATCAGCCAGGGAAGCTTGTCCGCGCCCCGGGCGATCCCCATGGACTCCCGCAGCGGTCGCAGCAGGTAGTAGCCAAGCATGAGGAAGAAGAAATAACTCGAGGCCAGCAGCAGGGCTCGCCCTTCCCCAGGCTCGACCCTGACCAGGCGCGCCCAAGGACCGGAAGGCGTCTGCGCCACCTCAGGATTTTCATTCATGGCATTCTCCGGATTCAGGGCTTGCTTCAAGTCACAGAGCGATTATATATGTAAGATTACGAGGTATCACCCCGTCTTTTCCCGTTCTAACTTTTCGGAGGAAGCATGAGCCCCATTCGACGCCTATTCCTGAAGTGTTCCGTCGCCCTAGCGACGCTCACCTCCATCGCCGCCTTCGCGGGGACGCCCGCAACCAAACCCCTGCGCATCCTGATCCTGGGGGGCACCGGCTACCTAGGCCCCGCCACCATCGAGGCCGCCCAGGCCCGGGGCCACAAGGTGACCATGTTCAACCGCGGCAAGACACGGCCAGAACTCTTCCCCCATGTGGAGAAGTTACACGGCGACCGGGATCCCAAGAAAGGCGAGGGCCTCAAGGCCCTGGAAACCGGCGAATGGGACGTGGTCATCGACAATAGCGCCTACTACCCGCGCATGGTGACCGCCTCCGCGGAACTCCTGTCCAAGCGCTGCAAGCAATACATCCTCATAAGTTCCATTTCTGCCTACAAGGAGCCCAATCCCGTAAAGGGCGACGAGACCGCGCCCTTGGCCACCATGCCCGACCCTGCCGTGGAGAACATGGGCAAGAACTATGAGTACTACGGCGCCCTGAAGGCCCTCTGCGAGCAGGCCGCCGAGAAGGCCATGCCGGGTCGGGTCACCGTGGTCCGCCCGGGCTATATCGTTGGGCCGGACGATCCCACGGGTCGCTTCACCTATTGGCCCGTGCGTTTCGACAAGGGCGGCGAGGTGGCCGTTCCCGGCAATGCCACCGACCCGATCCAGATCATCGATGGACGGGATCTGGGTGCGTGGCTGGTGACACTCGCTGAGAACCGCACCTATGGTGCCTTCAACGCCTGCGGCCCTGAAAAAGCACTGACCTGGGGCCGGGTGATCGCGGCTTGCCAGAAGGCCAGCCCGACCAAGTCCAACCCCGTGTGGCTGCCCATGGATTTCCTGGGCAAGCAGGAGGGCCTGGATTTCCCGATCTGGGCCCCCTACGAGGGCGATACCAAGGGCTTCCACACCTGGAGCAATGCCAAGGCCGTCAAGGCGGGTCTGCGGTTCCGCCCCGTGGAGGAGACCGTGAAGGACACCCTCGTCTGGTTCAAGACCCAGGAAAAGGTCGAGAAGGGCCGGAATAAGCTCGCCGGTCCCAGCGCCGAGATCGAAGCCAAGGCCCTCGCGGCCTGGAAGGCCCTGCCCAAGGGCAAATAGACAACGCCTCGCCGGGGAGCCCTCAAGAATAGGTGTCGCCTGCGGACCCTTCCCATGGTGAAATATTTTTTTCGCCTGGTGGAGGGTCCGCGCGTCCCCTCTTCGCAGGTTGTCCCAAAGATGCCGACGGAGAATCAACCATGGCCGTCAACCTCAAGGGTCGCAGCTTCCTCACGCTGATGGACTTCACCCCTTCCGAAGTCCGCTACCTCCTGGACCTCAGCCACGATCTGAAGGCCAAGAAGCGGATGGGCGTCTTCAACTACCTGCTCAAGGGCAAGAACGTCGTCCTGCTCTTCGAGAAGGCTTCCACCCGCACCCGCTGTGCGTTTGAAGTTGGTGCCCTGGAAGAGGGCGCCCACGTCACCTTCCTGGATTCCAACTCTTCCCAGATGGGCAAGAAGGAGAGCCTGGAGGACAGTGCCAAGGTGCTGGGCCGCTTCTACGACGGCATCGAGTACCGCGGCTTCAAGCAGGAAGTGGTGGAGATGCTGGCCAAGCACAGTGGCGTGCCCGTGTGGAACGGACTCACCGATGTGGATCACCCCACCCAGATCCTGGCGGACTTCCTCACCATCGAGGAGCACTGCAGCAAGCCCCTCAACAAGGTGAAGCTCGTCTTCTGCGGCGATATCCGCAACAACATGAGCTACGCCCTGATGTACGGCGCCGCCAAGACGGGCATGCACTTCGTGGCTCTCGGCCCCGATAGCCTGGCTCCCGATCCCAAGGTGCTGGCCGCCGCCCGCGAGGCCGCCAAGGAAACCGGCGCCATCATCGAAGTCTGCAACGACATGAAGACCGCCGTGAAGGATGCCGACGTTCTCTACACCGATGTGTGGGCCTCCATGGGCGAAGAGGATCAGATCCCCGCCCGGGTGAAGCAGCTGACCCCCTACAAGGTGACGATGGAGATGATCGAGGCCACCGGCAACAAGGACGTGCTCTTCCTGCACTGCCTGCCTGCCTTCCACGACTTCGAAACCAAGCTGGCCAAGGAGCAGAAGGAGCTGGGCCACGATATCCGCGAGGTCACGGACGAGGTCTTCCGTTCCCGTCACTCCGTCGTCTTCGACGAGGCCGAGAACCGCATGCACACCATCAAGGCCGTGATGGTCGCCACCATCGGCTGATCCACCTCTGCCGCAGACCCACTGAAGAAGCCCCGCGCACGCGGGGCTTCTTCATGTTTCAGGGTCCCCTGGGAACAGCTGCCTTCGCAGCAGCCAGGTCACAGCCATGGCGATGGCAGCGCCCAACCCGGCCATGAGCATGTCTTTCTGGGCATCGAAGACATCCCCTTGGGTGCCAAGGTAGGCATCCCCCAGTTCGGGAGAGGTGAGCAGGGCCGCCGCCATCTCGAAGAGCTCGAACACCGCGGAAAAGGCCAGCACCACGTCCAGAGGCAGGTAGTAGTTCCAGAAGCCCCGGGTCTTGGCGATCCGCAGGAAAATCTCCCGAACCGGATAAGCCAGCAGCAGGCCAAAGCTGAAGTGCACCAGCCGGTCGAAGGGATTCCGTGACAGGTGCAACACCTCTTTGAGGTAGAACCCGAAGGGAACGTTGCTGTAGGTGTAGTGGGCCCCGATGGCATGCAGGGCCAGGAACAGCGCGATCAGCAGGTAGCTCAGATCCGAAAGAGGAAAGCGGCGGTAGGTGAGGGCCAGGGCAGGAACCGTTACGAACACCAACAGGTTTTCCATCATCCAGTCGTGGGGATAGAGGGGCTTCCAAGCCGTCAGGATCCAGACCAGGGCATAGACGACCAGAGTACCCTGCAGCAACCGGTTCTGTCGGAAGGGCCGGAAAGACGCATCCCGAGCCGTGGTGATCATCGACGCCTCCTGAAATGGAGTCCAGAATGCCACGGCTGCCGGCTTCGTCATCTCCAGGATCCATCCCTCCGAGGACCTGGAGCCCGGTCGTACCTTGTGTTTTCATGGGGCATGTCCACACCATCCAAATACCGTGTCCTCTTCAGCCTCACCGTCCTGGTGGCTTCGCTGGGCTACTTCGTCGACATGTTCGACCTACTGCTCTTTCCCATCGTGCGCCAGGCGAGTCTCGACTCCCTGGGGATCCACGGCGCCGCGCAGATCGTTCCCTACACCCACCTTCTGAACGCCCAGATGGCGGGGATGCTGCTTGGCGGCATCTTCTGGGGCATTCTCGGCGACAAGAAGGGACGGCTCTCCACCCTCTTCGGCAGCATCGCCCTGTACTCGGTGGCCAACATCGCCAATGCCTTCGTCCATTCCGTTCCCGCGTACGCCTTCTGGCGCTTCCTGGCCGGGCTCGGCCTGGCGGGGGAACTGGGCGCCGCGGTCACCCTGGTGAGCGAGATCCTACCCAAAGACCTGCGCGGTTATGGCACCAGCATCGTGGCCGCAGTGGGGATCCTCGGCACCGTGGCGGCGAGCCTGGTGGGGAAGTACCTGCCCTGGCGCGTGGCCTACCTGGTGGGCGGCGGCCTGGGCCTCCTGCTCCTCCTCCTGCGGGTCGGCATCCGGGAGAGCGGCATGTTCAAGAACCTCGACCCCGCGCATGTATCCCGAGGGGATTTCATCAGCCTGTTCACCAGCGCCGAGCGCCTCGGGCGCTACCTACGCTGCATCCTCATCGGTCTGCCGACCTGGTTCGTGGTGAGCATCCTCATCAACCTGGCCCCCGAATTCGCACCCATTCTCGGCACCACGGGCCCCATCCACGCCGGCACCGCCGTGGCCTTCTGCTACAGCGGCATCACTTTGGGCAGCTTGGGCTCGGGAATCCTCAGTCAGCTCTGGGGCACCCGCAAGAAGGTGGTCCTCCTCTTCATCCTCGGCACGGCCCTGGGAGTGGCGCTCTACCTGATGCTGCGTGGGCTCAGTCCGGTGCTCTTCTACCTGCTGGCCGGGTATCTCGGGCTGGCGACTGGCTACTGGGCCGTATTCGTGACCATCGCCGCGGAACAGTTCGGCACCAATCTCCGCTCCACGGTGGCCACCACGGTACCCAACTTTGTCCGGGGGGCCGTGCCCCTGATCATGGGGGCCTTCGTGGCGTTGAAAGGCGCCTTTGGCCTCATCGGCTCGGCTTGGATGGTGGGGGGTGCCTGCTTCGTCCTCGCCCTTTTCGCCCTGTGGGGACTTCCGGAAACCCATGGCCGAGATCTCGATTTCCTGGAGAGGGAGGCTCCCAGGGGCCAACGGTCCTGAAGGCATCTTTTTTTCATCGCCACCGAATCGCCTGGATTTTATTCGGGAAAGTGGGGAAAATTACGACTGTTCATCCTGGATTTCGTGCCTGATGAATAGCGCGACTCATGCCTGTTCTGTTTCGGAGGCAAACATGTTCTTCCCCCAACGCCCAGAATCGAGTTCACCCTCTGTGTTCGCCAAGCCGCAAGGGCTCACCCTTGGGCTCGCGGCCGCCACCTTGATGTTGTTCACGGCCTGCGCTGCACCGGGGATGAAGCTCAATTCCAAATCGAGCGACAAGGCTAAAAAATCTCAGGTAGAGGGCCTGCAGGTCACCCTCCGTGCGCTGACTCCGGATGTGGTGATCGCCCAAAAGGCCCCGGATCCCCTTTCGCTGGAGGGCCTTCTCGGTGAAAAGCCCAGCGCGTACCGCATCGGCCCCCAGGACGTCCTCCTGGTCACAGTCTGGGACCACCCAGAGATCACCCTGCCCCTGGGCCAATTCCGCACCGATGCGGCCTCTGGAACCACCGTGGATGACGAAGGAAACGTCTTCTTTCCCTACATCGGCAAGGTCGCCTTGGCTGGGCTGACGGTTACTCAGGCCCGGGACAAGGTTGCCCTACGTCTCGCGGAAGTACTTCAGAAGCCCCAGGTCGACCTCAAGGTGGTCGCCTTCCGCTCCCAGAAGGTCTACGTAGGGGGCGAGGTACGCAACCCGGCGGTGTATAACGTGACGGATGTCCCCTTCACCCTCTCCGAGGCCGTAGCCCGGTCCGGTGGGTTTCTTCCTACCGCCGACGACAGCCGCATTCTCCTGACCCGTGGGAACCGCACCTGGAAGCTGGATTTCCAGGCCTTGATGGCCTCCGGCAAGGGGCTGAGCCAAATCATCCTGAAGGATGGTGACGCCCTTCATATTCCGAATGCCAAGGAACAGCCCGTCTACATGATGGGCGAACTCATGCGGCCGGGCTCCCTGCCCCTGGTCCACGGGAATCTCACCCTGGCCCAGGCGCTCTCCGATGCGGGGGGCATCCAGGGTTCCAGCGCCGATGCTCGATCGATCTACGTCATCCGCCAGACGAATGCTCCCAATGCGGTGGATGTCTTCCACCTGGACGCCCGAAACCCCACCGCCATGGTGCTGGCCGATCGATTTGTTCTTGGCCCACGCGATATCGTGTACGTGGACGCGGGCACCCTTGTGCGCTTCAGCCGTGTCATGAGCCTGATACTTCCCACCGTTTCTGCCGTATCTTCAACCGCCCTCAGCGCAGCCGAGATCCGCTACTTCCGGGATCGGTAGCCTCGACGACTCCAGTTATTTTCCCGTCTACGGAACTCCCTCCCAAAAGCAAGGCTCACGTTGAAATCCATCCTAGTCGTTTGCGAAGGCAATCACTGTCGCAGCCCAATTGCAGAAGCGCTACTCGGGTCCTCTCTGGGACCCGAGTTTCGCGTCTCCTCGGCGGGACTTACCGCCCTGGCCGGGTTGCCCGCCGATATCGAGGCCATTCGCCTCATGGCCGAAAATGGCTTCGATCTTTCCCGGCACCGGGGACGCCAACTCACTCCCGCCATGGCCCTTTCTGCGGATCTCATCCTGGTGATGGAACACACCCAGAAGGAGTGGTGTGAGCGGGTGGTGCCAAGCACTCGTGGTCGAATTTTCCTGCTTGGACATTGGCTAGCAACGCCACCCCCCGAAATCCTAGACCCATTCCGCCGGGGCCCCGAAGCCTTCAGACTGGCCTTCGACAGCATCACCCATTCCGTTGCGGCTTGGCTGCCGCGCCTGATCAACAAACAAAGGTCGGCATGAATCTCACTTCTCCTCCAGAACCCACCTCCCCTCAGCCCCAGCCTGGTCGACCCGTCGGCCATCACTTTGCCGATACCGATAAAGGCGCCGAGTTCGACTTCATGGAGATCCTGTCAGGGCTCTGGGAGAGCCGCCTGATCATCCTTGGCGCTACGGGGCTTTTCCTCGCCATGGGCCTCTTTCACGCCTGGCGTTCAACCCCCATATTTGAAGCCCAGGCCCTCCTCCAGATCGAGTCCCAGAAGTCGAACACCAGCACCGATCCGGCCTTTGCGCGCATGGAAAGCCTGTTTTCCGATCCCAGCGAGACTAAGACTGAGATCGAAATTATCAGCAGCAACCTCGTGCTCGGCCGCACGGTTGAAAGCCTCGCGCTGGATATCGAGGCTCAGCCAATCCTGTTCCCGGTGATTGGCCAGGCCCTGGCGAGAGGCAAGGCCACCGCGCCCCAGCTTGAAATCCAGATGTTCGAAATACCGGATTCCCTCAGGGGCCAGCCCTTTCAAATTGTTGCCCTCAAGGACGGTTCGTTCCAGTGGATCGCCCCGGACCAATCCGTCTTGGCCACCGGAAGACCTGGGGATGTGCTCTCAGCCTCCTTCACCGGACTGGACCTCAAACTTCAGGTGCGGCGCCTCTATGCAAAGGCCGGCCAGAAGTTTCACCTCGGACGCAAAACCATCCAGCGTGCCATCGCCGACCTTCGGCCGGCCCTCTTTGTAATGGAACGAGGGAAATCCGCCAACACACCGGCCACCCTGCTGGGGCTGAGTCTAGAAAACCCGAGCCCGCACAAGGCGGCCTTGGTCCTGAATGAAATCTTGAGCCAATACATCCGCCAGAATGCCGAGCGAAGGGCCAACACCGCCTCCAAGACCCGGGCCATCCTTCAGGAACAGTTGCCGCTGCTCAAAGAGAAGATGGAAGCGGCAGAGGCTCGCCTGAATCAGTTCCGCAGCCGCTCGGGCTCGGTGGATCTCTCCCGCGAAGCCGATATCGCCCTCCAGCAAGGCTCCACCCTCGGTGCCCAGATTTCCGCTCTCCGCCAGCGGAAGGAGGACCTCCTGAGGACCTACAAGGAGTCCTCGGATGTCGTGTCCACCCTCAACCAGCAGATCCAGGCCCTGGAGAGTGAACAGGGCCACATCGAATCCAAAGTCCGGTCGCTCCCTCGAACCCAGCAGGAGGTGCTGAGGTTATCCAGGGAAGTGCAAGTCAACACCGAACTCTACACGGCCCTGCTCAACAACATCCAGAATCTGCAGATCACCCTGGCGGGCGAGGTCGATAAGGCGCGGATCGTGGACCCGGCCATCCCCCCTCTCCAACCCATCCGACCCAACCGGACCATGGTCGCCGCCGCCTTCACCCTGATGGGGCTTTTCCTGGGCCTCGGGATTGCAGGCCTGCGCAAGTTCTTGCGGCGGGGCCTCGAGGACCACCGTCTTATTGAATCAAAACTGGGGATGCCCGTCTTCGTCACGATTCCCCACAGCCGCGCCCAGGATGAGCACCATCAGGCCGTTGTGAGGCGGAGTGGCGGCCTGCACCTGCTCTCCGTTTCCAACCCCGACGATCTCGCCACCGAGAGCCTCCGAAGTCTCCGAATCATGATGCAGTTCTCGCTGAAGGATGCCCCCAACGGCGTCATCATGGTGACCGGCCCTTCCCCATCCATTGGAAAGTCTTTCGTCTCAAGCAACTTGGCTGCCGTTCTTGCCGAGACGGGAGCCAAAGTACTCGTGGTGGATGGCGACATGCGCAGGGGCTCCCTGCATCACTACTTCGGCCTAAAGAATCGCATGGGCGGACTTTCCGAGGTTCTATCTGGAAGAGCCGAGTGGCAGTCTTCCACCCACAGTACTGAAGTCCAGGGCCTGGAGGTCATGAGCTCAGGCATCCTGCCTCCAGACCCATCCGAACTCCTGATTTCTTCTCGTTTTACCGCTTTCATCGACGAGGTCTCGAAAGCATACGATTTCGTCATTATAGACGCACCGCCGCTGTTGTCCGTCACGGACGCAACAATCATCGGAACCAGGGTTGGAACCGTTCTGCTGCTGGTGAAGTCCGGTGAAAGCTCGCTGGATGAAATAGCCACCTGTCAGAAACGTTTCGCCAAAGTCGGTGTCCACATCCAAGGCTGTATTTTCAACGATATCAAACCGAGCGGCTTCGGATATAAAAATCAGTATTATCGTTATGCCTACCATTACAGTTACAAAAAACAATGAGGGAAACCCTCGTCAAGCGATCATCCGGTAGCCCGTTCCTTCAGAGGGCCAGAATCCGTATGGGGTTTTCAATGGGATGTTGCCGCCCATGTATCAAATAGAGACCGACATCACCCAGGCACCCGGCTCCGCCCGCATTTCTTGGCCCTATATTCTGCTTGCACTCCTGCTCATCCCCATGTGGAGTGGCACACTTTCGATCATAGGGAATTATTCAGGCATCACCCTGCGGGCCATTTGGCTTTTATTCTGCCTTGTCCTCTTTTATTTCTCTCAAACCCTACCGATCAGGCGCCTCCTGTTTCCCATGTGGCCCTACTTTGCCTGGCTATTCTGCTACCTGAGTCTTGGCCTGCTGGTATCACCCAACCGCACCCTGCCCCTAGCCCTCACCATTGGTTTCTATACTGTTGTTTTTGCCACCACAATGAGCATATTCACAAGCAAGATAGAATATCTCAAATTATTCGCAAATTGTGCACAATGGGTCTTGGTAATAAACATCATTTTTCTCCTACTGGTTATTCGATACCCGGACCTCCAGTCCATCGTTGCCTCCGAACCCGCCACGAGTGAAGTCTACGAAGTCGCCAAGGAGCGTTTCGCAGGCCTATGGGGAAACCCGAACATGGCTGGCTACGTCTGCATCATCAGCATTCTTCTTTCAACGTGGGCAACCCGCTGGCTTGCTTGGCTAGGGCGCCTTTCGGGTGTAGCAATAATTTATTTAAGCGCCAGCCGCAAGGCCTCCCTGCTTCTTGTCCTTATCTTGCTCCTCAACATGATTATTGTTCAGCGCCGAAATGTTAAGGCCTGGTTGCTGTTGGGTGCAGGGGCCCTGGCACTGGTACTTCTCCTGGTTTTCGGAAACCGATTCATGGGACGCTCGGTTTCCAACCTAGCCAGCGATCGAAAAATTTCAAGGATCATTGATTTTTCAGAAAAAGACACCGAAGGCGGTACCCGGGTTGATCTGCTGAAGACCTGGATGTCTATTGCGGGCCGCGCCCCCTGGTATGGATACGGACTCGGCGCAATGGGCGGATCCCAGCCCAATAGCGCCAAACCACGGAAAGAGCTCGACGAGACTGGCACCCACAACACCTACCTGGGCATCTGGGTGGATGTAGGTCCCTTTGGACTACTGGCGTTCATGCTCGTATTCATTCGCTACATTTATAAATATCTCGTTTCAAGATTCACTCCAGAAGTTACGTGGGCGCTTCTTTCTTTAATGATTTCAAATGTCCTCATCCTTACGGTCAGTCATAGTCACCTGTTTTGCGCCGAGGGAATAATTGCGTTTTCCTTGTTCTTCCTGCTCCCCACCAGCCCGGCTCTCGAAGCCAGCAGATTGAGCTTCAGGACTTACGAATAGGAATCTCTGGAAGTTCACCCGTGGAAGGTAACACCCCGATGAAAATTGGCATTTGCACCCGAACCCATGAAGGCTGGCAGGAGGAGTTCAAGCGCTCCTGCCAAGCGCTAGGCATCGAGTTCAGCCTTATCCGGATTGGCGGTGACGACTGGCTTGAGCAACTCCAGGGGCATGATGCCTTCGTCTGGCGCGTCATCATGGGTGACGCCAGCTGCATGGCCGAAGCGCACACGAAGATCCCTCTGATCGAGGAAATGGGCATTCCGTGTTTCCCCAACACCAAAATGCTCTGGCTTTTTGACGACAAGATCCGGGAGACCCTTTTTCTTCGCCAACACCAGTACCCAACACCCGCCACCTCGATTTTTTTTGACGAAGAGGCGGCCCGCGCCCATGCGGAAAAGGCCACCTACCCACTGATCGTCAAGTCCCATTGCGGCGCCAGCTCTGTGGGCGTGATGATGCTTTCCTCCCAGCAGGAAGCCGACCGCCTACTGGACCGAATCTTCGAGAAATACTCCATCTGGTCTCGAATCCTGGCCAGATGCTACACCACGCCCAGACTAAAGAAAGGCGACCTTCTGCTTTCGCTCAGCCACCATTACCGCCATTCCAGGCCCCACTACGCCTACTTCCAGCAGTTCATTCACACTGACTGCGACTGGCGCATCACAACCCTGGGCCGGAACCTCGTCTCCGTCTTCATGCGGAAAAATCGACCGGGGGATTTCCGCGCCAGTGGCAGCGGTCTGTGGGAAAAGGTTGAGGCAGCGGATGTGCCCGTGGAGGCCTGCGACCTCGCCCTGAAGATCAGCAATACCCATGGCTTTACCAGCATGACCTACGATTTCATGGAATCGCCAGAAGGGTGGGTCATCGGTGAACTGTCCTACTCCTTTCTCCTGAATCGCATCTATTCCGACACGCTCTTTCTCAAGGGGGAAAAAGGGTACGTCCAATGCGCATCGGTCCCTGTCGGCGTAATGCACCTGTGTTCACTCCTCAACCTGCCCTTGCCGAATCTGTCGGACGCGGTTTCCCGGCCCCATGAGTGAAGAGCACCCGGTCCCGGGAGGAACCTCCGCGCAGCAGCCCTCATCCCGCCGCGGACCCGCAGCGCTCTTCTCTGCGCTCCGGGCTCGTTTTCGAGGATTGACCTCGGGCTCAGTCAATCGTCGGGTTCTCGGCGCCACGCTGCTGATCGGGGTGCTCACCTTCGGAATCAAGGTCATTTCGCTCTTGAAGGAATCCTTCGTCGCGGCAGCCTACGGGACAGGCTCCAGTTTCGATGCGTTCGTCGTGGCCCTGCTGTTGCCCACCACGGCCATTTCGATAATTTCGGGCTCTCTCAATGCCGCCCTGATCCCTACCTACATCGAAGTCAGGGACACGCAGGACCGGGAAGCGGCCCACCGCCTCTACACGTCAGTGTTGATGCTGAACGTGGTCCTTTTGGTGGGACTCTCGGCCCTCATGGCGGCCACCTCGAGGCTCTGGCTCCCCCTAATCGCCTCGGGATTTGATGCCGACAAACTGGCTCTGACGAGAACCCTGCTGTTCGGTTCATTGCCCATCGTGGTCATCACGGGCGTATCGATCACCTGGGGGGCGCTGCTCAACGCGGGCGAGCGTTTTGCCCTGGTCGCCCTCGCCCCCGCCCTCCAACCCTTGGCCATTGTCCTCGGCCTGGGCCTGCTGCTCTCGTCTCTCGGCATCTTCGCCCTTCTCGTCGGCACCCTGTTCGGGGTCGCCATGGAAGCCCTTTTGATCGGTTCGGCCCTCGCCCGCCAGGGCCATCCCATCCTGCCTCGATGGCATGGGGCCACCCCTGCCGTTCGAAGAGTCTTAGCCCAGTACGGCGCCTGCATCACAGGGGCCTTCCTGGTCAGTGGGATGTCGCTAATCGACCAGGCGATGGCTTCCCATCTCGGGCCAAGGAGCAACTCAGCGCTGAACTACGGAAGCAAGCTGGTAGGACTCATGCTCTCCCTGGGCGCGTCCTCTCTCGGCACAGCCATCCTGCCCCAACTCTCGAAAATGGTGGCCCTCCAGGACTGGTCTGGTATTCGCCATTTCTTGAAGACCTACGCCAAATTGATCCTCGGGATCACCTTACCTGCAACCGTCCTCTTGATCCTCATCTCCAGACCGATGGTCCGCCTGCTATACGAACACGGGTCGTTTTCGCCGTCCGATACGGCTCTGGTCGCGCAGGTACAGATCTTCTACCTGCTCCGTATTCCCATTTCCACTGTGGGCGTACTGGTCACCCGCACCCTGACCGCCATGAAGGCCAACCACATCTTGATGATGGTTTCAGGGCTCAGTTTCCTGCTCAACATCGTGTTTAACTACATTTTCATGAAACAATTCGGTGTGGCCGGCATTTCCCTCTCCACCTCCGCCTGGTGCAGCGTCACCCTTTTGTACCTGAGCCTGGCCCTCCACCGGCTACTCAAGAAGCGAGCCACCGCCCAAGATGGTGGACTCTCCCAATAGGTTCAGTAGCTGGATAGCCGGGAGGCAAACCAGGGCACGGTTTCGTCCAGCCCCTGGGCCACGGAGTGGGTGGGATCATAGCCCAGATGAGCCTTGATCTTGGATAGGTCTGCCTGGGAGTGCCGAATGTCGCCCTCCCGTGCGGCCGTGTACTTTGGGTCCTGAGGCGCGAACCCGGGCTGGATGGCAGCCAGGCGCTCCGCAATCATCCAGTAGAGCTGGGTCAGGGACGTTTTGCCGCCATAGGAAACGTTGAATACTTCACCCAGAGAATCTTCCGGCGCAGTGCCGGCCAGCAGATTGGCCTGGACGGCATTGGCGGCGAAACAGAAATCGCGGCTGGTCTCCCCATCGCCGTGGATCTGGCAGGTCTCCCCGGCCAACAGGGCCTGGACCCATTTCGGGATCACGGCGGCGTAGGGCCCGTTGGGATCCTGACGCGGACCGAACACGTTGAAGTACCTCAGTCCGATCGCCTTGAAGCCGTAGTTGCGCGCGAAGATGGCGGCGTATTGCTCGTCGATGGCCTTCGTCAGCGCATAGGGCGAAAGCAGATTGCCCGTGCGGGATTCCACCTTGGGCAGGCCGGGATCGTCGCCGTACACCGAGGAGGAGGAAGCGTAGACCATCCTCCCCACCCCGGCGTCGCGGGCAGCAACGAGCATGTTCAGGAAGCCATCCACGTTGTTGAGGTGGCTGCCGATGGGATCCTTGATGGAGCGCGGGACCGACCCCAGGGCCGCCTGATGGAGTACGGTTTCGGCGCCCTCGCAGGCCTTCCGGCACGTCTCGAGATCCCGGATATCGCCTTCGATGAAGGTGAAGCGACCCCAGGCCTCGGGCGCGATGCCTTCCCGCACGTTGTCCAGGTTGCGCTGGTGGCCCGTCGAGAAATTGTCGAGACCGACCACCGTTTGGCCCAGCTCGAGCAGCCGCTGAAGAATGGAGGAGCCGATGAAACCGGCGACCCCCGTCACGAGCCATCGCCTGCGCTCTTTCTCGAGCTGGCTGCAGAGCGCCTGGTATCGACTCATCAAAGACTCCAATAGGCGATTGGTTCGGGGAAATCCTTGGGATCGAAGCATGACTTCACATCCAGGAAGACCCCTTTGGCCTTCATGCAGCCCAGGATGGGCGAAAGCCCCGGCTCAAGGAATGCGGTGTGACTGACCGCGAAGACCAGGGCGTCCAGATCGTGCAGGTTTTCGAGAGGAGAGAGGGTGATTCCGTACTCTTCGTGGGTCTCTGCGGGGTCCGCCATGGGGTCGTGAACCAGGGGATCGATGCCGAACTGCTGGAGTTCCTCGACGATATCCGGCACCTTGCTGTTGCGGATATCGTGCACGTTCTCCTTGAAGGTCAGGCCGAGAATGCCCACCCGGGCCTTCTTCACCGGGATTTCCTGTTGAACCAGGAGCTTGACCAGCTTCTGGGCCACGAAGGCGCCCATGTTGTCGTTGATGCGCCGCCCCGCCAGGATGACTTCCGGGTGGTAACCCAACTCCTGGGCCTTGGTCGTGAGGTAGTAGGGGTCCACGCCGATGCAGTGGCCGCCTACTAGCCCGGGCGTGAAGGGCAGGAAGTTCCATTTGGTGCGCGCGGCCGCCAGCACCTCGGAAGTGCGGATTCCCACCCGGTCGCAGATGATGGCCAGCTCGTTCATCAGGGCGATGTTGATGTCGCGCTGGGTGTTCTCGATGACCTTGGCCGTCTCGGCGACCTTGATGGAAGAAGCCTCGTGGATGCCCGCGCTGATCACGGCACCGTAGACCCCCGCGATGACCCGGCTGCTTTCCGCGTCCTGACCCGAGACCACCTTCACGATGCGGTCCACGGTGTGGACCTTATCCCCAGGATTGATGCGCTCGGGTGAATAGCCCAGCTTGAAATCCGTGCCGCAGCGCAGGCCCGACTGCTTTTCCAGGATCGGGCCACAGATGTCCTCCGTGACACCAGGGAAGACCGTGGATTCATACACGATGATGCTGCCCTTTCCGATGACCTTCCCAACGGTCTCACTGGCCTTGATGACCGGTGTGAGGTCCGGGCGATTCCACCCGTCGATGGGCGTGGGCACCGCCACGATGAAGAAATCCGCTCCGCGCATTTCCTCGGGGTTGGCGGTCATCTTCAGCGTCGTCTCGCGAAGGGCCGCGCCATCCACTTCCCGGGTGCGATCCACACCCTTTTGGAGCTCCGCGACCTTCGCTGCATGGATATCGAACCCGATGGTGCCGGGAAACTTTTTCGCGAGTTCGAGCGCCAGGGGCAACCCAACGTACCCAAGACCGACGACAGCAATGCGCATTGTGCCTCCAGATTCAACCGATTGGCCCTGGCCTCTAAAGCCTGATCCCATTTGGATTCACGCAATGATAGCAATTGGAATCAGGACTTGTCTTGGATATTTCCAACAATCGAAAGGCCACGGGAAGATTTCCACTTGGCCCAGGGAACCGCCCTGGATCACCCGCAGGAATCCAGGTCAGTAGTCCTCGTACAGATAAAAATCAATCATCTTGAAGAACCCGAAGTATTCCGCGATGACGATCAGGAGAATCAACCCCAGTACCCCGCCCAGGATGTACACCAAGCGTCGGCCGTGATTGGCAGGACCACTGCCCCAGTCGATCTCAGAGAATGGCTTCCAGGCCTTGGCGAAGATCAAAGCTCGGAACAAACCCCAGATCACGTTTCGCACGTATGGTCTCCGCACATGAATACTCAATATCTCCTTCCCGCCTCGGTTCAAACACAGGGGGCAGGCTTGGCAGTTCGGGCCTTCGCTCGGCCATTACCTCCAGCAGTGTCCGATGAAGCTGCCGCATGTTCACGGGAATTCCGAGCCCGACATTGAAGACCTCTCCTTCCACCTGGGGGGAGGTCGAAAGGGCCGCGAGGAGGTTCGCCTTGACGATATCCCGCACAAAACAGAAGTCCCGAGTGGCCGAACCATCCCCGAAAATTCGGCAAGCCTTCCCGTTCAAGGATGCTTCGACCCACCGCGGAATCACTGCGGCATAGGCCCCGTTCGGGTCCTGCCGGGGCCCGAACACATTGAAGTAGCGCAGACCGGTAGTGGAGAGGCCATAGGCGCGGGTGTAGAAGCGCGCCTGCATCTCGTTGATGCGTTTGCTCAGTGCGTAGGGAGAAAGCGCCTCGCCCAGGTTCTCTTCGCGATTGGCCCCGCCTGAGGCATCGCCGTAAACCGCGCTGGACGAGGCATAGACCACGCGGCGCACTCCGCTGCGGCGAGCGGCCTCCAGGAGAGTGGCGAACCCCCCCACGTTGATCCGGTCACAACGCTCCGGATCCTCCAGGGAAAGCGGCACCGACACCAGGGCCGCATGATGCAGCACATAATCCGCCCCTGCGCAGGCCTTGGCGCACTGATCAGCCGCCTCGAGGCTGCCCTCTTGGAGTGTGAACCGTTCCCAGGCCTGGGTTCCGACCTTCTCTCTCACCGCGGAAAGGTTCTCGGGACGGCCCGTAGCGAAGTTGTCCAGACCAACCACCACCTGACCGTTTTCCAGAAGCACCTCCGTCAGGTGGGAGCCGATAAAGCCAGCGGCTCCCGTCACCAGCCAACGGCGGGGTTGGCGGGCCAGGGCCTCTAGATAGGGTTCTCGGGTCGCGGACATTAGCGTCCCTCCTGGTCGCATAACAGTTCGTGGTAGAGCACTTCGTGGTGATGAAGGAGATTTGAGATGTCGTAAACGCTCATTTTGCCGCGGGCCGCCTCACCCATGCGGCGGGCGGCCTCGGGATCCTGAAGAAGACTCAGCATCGCCATTTTCAGTCCAACGGGGTCGCCCACGGGAACCTTGAGGCCTCCACAGTCGTCCAGAAGATCGCGCACTCCCCTCGCGCGGGAGCCGATGACCGGCACCCCCAAGGCCATGGATTCCATCACGCTCCGGGGAAGGCCCTCTCGCTCCGAAGGCAGTACGGTAGCCAGCGAGGCACGCATCAAGGCGGGGATGTCCCGACGGTGGCCCAGAAAGTGGACCCGTTCGCCGAGGCCTCGCTCGGAGCACCACCGGCGGAGCCCCTCAAGCTCGGGGCCAGTCCCCGCGAAGGCCAGATGGGCCGCAGGATCGCCCAGGTCCGCGAAGGCGGCCAGTAGATCCCGATGCCGCTTGCCGGGGTTGAATTCCGCCACCATGAGGAACAGGGGCTGGCCCGGGCGCAACCCCAGTTCGCGCCGCACCTCTTCCACCTGTTCCGGAGGAGTGGCCTCGGGACTGTATTGCTTCAGGTCCAGTCCGATGCCCGGCATATACCTGAGGCAGGCGGACGCCACAATCCCGCGTCTCAAGGCCTCCTGCTCATCCGTTCGGTTGATGACCACGAGCCGATCCGTCCACCGGCCCACCAGACGCTCGGCCGCTGCGAACACAGCATTTCCCAGGGCGCCTCGGCCGTCGTGGAAATGAAAACCATGGGCGGTGTAGACAACCTTGAGGCCCCGCTCCCTCCGCAGCGAACGGAGGGCAAAGCGCGTGATGAAGGCTGCCACGGGCGTATGCACATGCACGAGATCGTACTTTTCACGGATAACCAGTGAGCGCAGCGCCGCAACGGATCGGATCAATCCCCCGGAATCCAGCGGATTGCGGGTCCAGTCTGCCTCGAAGCAATGATCGAAGGCCTCTCCGCAGAGGATGGATCTCGTGGCGCCTCTCGCGAGGGCATCCACGCACCACCCTTTCGCCCGGAAATGGGCGGCATATGGCAGCAGGAACCCTTCAAGGGTGGCCCGGATGGTAGTCACGATAAGGAGACGAGTCAGGGGATGCTCCGCAGGGCAAGGTACCCGCAAAATCCATGAGCGAAGATGATTAAACCGCAGCAGGCCGACACCAGAGTGAAGTCTCGGCTCCAGACTGTTTCCCAACACGAGTAGAAGGAATGCGCTTGGTTTTGAATGGATTCTCTGGGAGAATTCCGTGCGTTACAAGCTGATATCCATCGTAGCCCCTAGCCTTGGAAATGCCAAGAAGGTCGTTCTTCGACACCAAAATGTTCCCGTTCAAGTCCCTGCCACCCACCCAACAGACCCACCGCCCCTGCTGAGATCCCAACATGCCCGAGCCTCGGTATCTTATGCGTTTCGACGACATCTGCCCCACGATGAACTGGAAGGTCTGGGAGGAAATCGAAGCTCTCTTGGCCCGCCATCAAATCCGTCCCCTGCTCGCCGTGGTCCCCGACAACCAGGATCCCAAGCTCATGGTGGATGAGGCCCGAGTCGATTTCTGGGACCGCGTTCGTCGGTGGCAGGCCATGGGCTGGACCATCGCCATGCACGGCTACCAGCATCTCTACATCAACCAGAACCCAGGGATCATGGGCCTCGAGCCCAAGAGCGAATTCGCGGGACTGCCCCGCGAAGCCCAGGAAGACAAACTCCGCAAGGGACTGGCCATCTTCGCCGAACAAGGCGTCCGTGCTGACGCCTGGATCGCCCCTTCCCACTCCTTCGACCAGACCACCGTGGATTTGCTGATCGCGCTGGGTGTCCCCGTCATCAGCGATGGTCTTTGGCCCTGGCCCTTCTCGGACCAGGGACGGATCACCTGGATCCCCGCCCAGCACTGGGATTTCCGAAAGTGCCCCCGCGGGGTCTGGACCATCTGCTACCACCACAACGCATGGGATTCTTCCCAGCTGGCGAAATTCCGGGCCGTATTGGAAAAGCACGGCGCCGAGGTCACGGATGTTCCCGCGGTGCTGCAAACCTTCGGCTCCCGCAAACAGACTGAGGCGGACCGCTGCTCGGCCGCCCTGCGCCTGTTCTGGATCCGCGCGCGATCAAGGGCGGCGGATGTTTACGATTTCATCACCCAGAGGCCTCCGACCCCATGACGCAGAAAACCACCGTCCTCTTCCTTATCGACTCCCTGGCCGCCGGGGGCGCGGAGCGGCAGCTCACCGAGCTGGTCAAGCACATGGACCGGACGCGATTTGACATCCATGTCGCGGTCTTCTACGGACCCGGCTATTTCAACGGCGGCGAGCTCTGGCCCGAGATCGCCAATTTGCCGGATGTGACCCTCCATGACCTCAAGAAGCGTCGCGGCGTGCCGGGATATTTCACCGCGCTGCCCAAGCTCCTGACCCTGATCCTGAAGATCCAGGCCGATGTGCTGCACGGCTACATCGATGGAAACCTGCCCCTGCTGCTCCTGGGTCGCCTGCTCCGGCGGCCGATCGTCTGGGGCATCCGCAGCACCGACAAGGATCGGTCCAAGTTGCCCCGCCGCTCGCGCTTCATGTCCGCCTACCTGATGCGCCTCGCCCGCTTTGTCGATCTGGTCATTTTCAACTCC